>JAGUYC010000062.1 GCA_020061515.1 Gemmatimonadota bacterium | reverse complement strand
CGGAGCGGCTCGCGCTCGATCGTACCGGAGCGCTCGCGGCGCTCGGCGATCCGTCGCTCGAGGGACGGCAGAGAAGAATCCTCGCGGAGGCGGCGCTCGCGCGCGGAGACTGGCGAAGGGGACGCGAGGAGATCGCCGAGGGGATTCGCTTCTTCGAGCGGATCGGCTACAAGCGAGATCTCGCCCGAGCCCTCGCCGTCGCGGGGCGCATCGAGACCGGCCGGGGAGGCCGCGGATCGACCGAGCGCGCGCTCGCCCACTTCCTCGGCGCGAAGCGGATTTGGGAGGAGCTCGGAGAGGAAGCGGAAGAAGCGCTCGTGTCGATCGATCTTGCGCGCGGTTGGATCGAGATCGGCGCATCCTCCGAGGCGCGCGCCGTGCTCGCCCGCGCGAACGAGGTACTTGCACGCTCGGAGAGTCAAGAGAAGACCGCGGAGGTCCGTGCGCTTCTCGCTCGTCTCGAACCGGCTTCCGCGGCGAGCGCTTCACCGTTCGGGAAGATCATCACGAGCGATTCGGCGACGCTCGAGACGCTTCGCATCGCGGAGCGCGTGAGCCGTTTTCCGGTGACCGTGCTCATCGAGGGGGAGACGGGGACCGGAAAGCAGCTTCTCGCCCGCGCGATCCACGAGTCGAGCCCGCGCGCGGGGAAGTCGTTCGTGACGGTGAACTGCGCGTCGCTCCCGGAGCAACTGCTCGAGTCGGAGCTCTTCGGGTACATGAAGGGAGCGTTCACCGGCGCCGTCGAGGACCGAAAGGGACTCTTCGACGAGGCGGACGGCGGAACGATCCTTCTCGACGAGATCGGGAAGGCGGGGCCTCACGTCCAACGGTCGCTTCTCCACGTGCTCGACGAGGGGGTGATCCGTCCGATCGGAAGCACGCGCAGGCGCGCGGTCGATGTGCGCGTCCTTTGCGCCACGTCGAACCTCTCGCTCCGCCGGGACATTGACGAAGATCGATTCCTCAAGGATCTCTTCTATCGGATCAACGACATCGTGCTTCGGCTTCCGCCGCTCCGCGAGAGGCGCGGGGACGTCTCAATTCTCGGCGCGCACTTCCTCGATCGCTTCCGGAGAGAGCTCGGGCGTCCGTCGATGCAACTCGCGGTGGAAGTCGAGCGTCTCTTCGAGCAGTACGCGTGGCCGGGGAACGTGCGCGAGCTGGAGAAGGCGATCCTCCGCGCGGTCCTTCTCGCGCCGGGCGACCGGATCGAGATCGAGCATCTCCCCGCCGATCTGGTCTTCGAGGGGGATCCGGCGCGGTCCTCGAACGGGAAAGACACGCCTGCGGGTCTTCGGGACGAGATCGAGGCGCTCGAAAAGCGGCGCGTGGCCGATGTTCTCGACCGGCTCGGGTGGAACCGAAGCCGCGCCGCGCGCGAGCTGGGTCTTTCCCTTCGCGGTCTTCGCAACAAGATTCGGCGCTACGACCTCACCGAGAAGCCGGAGAGACCGGCCTCCTCGACCATCCCATCCCGGCGCTCGCGGCGCTAAGACCGCCCTGGGCGCACCCTCGGCCGGGAACTTCGTTTCCATTCGGCAACCGGTTGTCTCGCAATAGGCTAGAGTAGATGCCGGCGGCCCGGGCAGGAACTCGGTTCCACCCGGATGTCCGCTCGGCTCCCGCGCCCGTTCTCTCTCCTCGCCCCAACTTCAACCCAACTCTTTTCAAAAGAATGAGTTGCGTGCTTAGAGAGAGTCGGTCCGAGGTCGGGCCCGCCATTTGCTCTTCTGAACGCCCGACCGGCGGTTTCCGTCTCTTGGAATAGGGGCCGAGGGGCGGAGAAGCCCACGTCTCGAGCCATCTTTCGGTCTTGAAGGGATGGGCGGAGCGGACGCGCGAAACCCGTCCGGGTTCGATTCGGGCCGAGACGATCGTTCCTTGAGGGCGGGCTCCGCACGGTCGACCGCGGGCGACGCCGGATCTTCCGGATGCGGCGAGCCGGCGCATCCCGAGTCCGTGGCTTGCAGGGGGAGCCTAGGAAGCGGGATCCAACCCGGGACTCCGGGTCGCGTGCCGTCGGTCGACCGATGCGGGCCCGTCCTCGCCTTCTTCTCCATCTTCGCACGCTCGTCTTCTTCTTTCTCTTTCTCGCGCGATGTCGAGCGGACGCTTCCCGCCCGCGCCGCATCTGCTATTCTCGGGAGCGAGCGGACGCGGAGGCATCCTCTTGAAGGCGAAGCGGAAGAAGGCGAAGACCGGATCCCGGCGCGCGGCGCCGATCGCGATCCTCCTCCTCGCGGCTCTCGCCGTCCGGCTCTTCTATCTCTGGGAATCGGCCCGGAATCCGTTCTTCGGCCATCCGATCATCGACGCCGCCGAGTACTTCGGTTGGGCGCGGGCGATCGCGGACGGCGAGTGGATCTGGACGCGCGTCCACATTCACGGGCCGGTCTATCCCTATCTCCTCGCGCTCCTTCTCCGCGCCGGCGCGGTGTACGGCTGGATCTGTCTTGTCCAACATCTCCTCGGCGTCGCGGTTCTCTACCTTCTGTACGACACGGGGAAGCTGGTCGGCAATCGATCGCTCGGACTCGTCGCGGCCGCGCTCGCGGCTCTCTACCCGAGGTTCCTCTTTCTCGAGGGGCTTTTTCTCGCCGAGACGCTCGTCGTCTTCTTGAACCTACTCCTTCTGCGTATCGCCCTCGGGCTCGCGCGCCGCCACGCGCGGCCGCGCGCGTGGACGATCGTCGGGGCGCTCGCGGGTCTCTCCGCGATCACGCGACCCACGATCCTCGTCGCCCTCCCGGTCCTTCTCTATTGGGCGTTCCGTTCCGGTCCGAGGGAATCGGCGCCGCGCCGCGCGCTTTTCGTGCTTCTCGGAACCGTGCTTCTCGTCGGACCGGTCTTTCTTCGAAACGCGGCGATCGGCGATCCGGTTCTCATCCAAGCGAACAGCGGAATGAACTTCTACATCGGGAATCGGGCGGGCGCGGACGGTCTCGCCTCGATCGCTCCTGGGCACGAGTGGAAGGCGATCGAACGCCTCGCGACCGATGCCGGCGCGTTTCGAGAGGTCGATCGGGATCGCTTCTATTATGGAAGAGCATTTGCGGAGATGGGGAAGGAGCCGATCCGAGCGGCCGCGCGCGCGGCGAAGCGTTTCCTTCTCTTCTGGGGCGGATGGGAGGTCGAGATCAGCCACGACTTCGGCTTCTTCCGAGAGAGATCCGCCGCTCTCAAGCTGCTCTTTCTTCCCGCGGCGGTCCTCGCGCCCCTCGCGCTCTTCGGCGTGCTTCGCGCGTTCCGCGCGGGATGGAGCGGCAACCTTCCGTTGCTTCTCCTCCTTTCGTATCTCGTCGCGATCCTGCCGTTCCCGTACGCCTCTCGATATCGCATGCCGGTCTTTCCCCTGCATCTTCTCTTCGCGGCCGGCGCGCTTCTTTATCTCGTGGAGAGGGCGCGGTCGCGCGCGCGTCTCGGGAAAGAAGCCGCTCTGCTCGCCGTTCTCGTTCTCGTTCTCAACTTCACGCCTCTTTCCGTGCCGCGGGGGAGCGTTGTCCGCGCGCATCTCCATCTCGGGAAGATTTTTTATGACCGAGGGGATCCGCGCGCCGCGCTCGCGGAGTACGATCGTGCGCTCGAGAGAGATCCGGAGAGCGCGGATGTCTGGAACAACGTGGGCCTCGCGCGGGAGGCGCTCGGCGACACGGAGGGCGCGCTTCATGCGTACAAGAGGGTGGTTCGATCCGCGCCCCATCACGCGAAGGCGCGCGCGAACCTCGCGGGGATTCACTACAACAGCGGGGCGATCGATTCGGCTCTCGTCGAGATGAAACGGGCGATCGAGTCGGAGCCGAGGAATCCGGACTTCCTGAACAACCTGGGCGCGCTTCTCATGCACAAGAACATGTTGCGGGAAGCGCTGGAGGTTCTGGAGATGGGGGCGAGCTTCGCGCCGGACAATCGCCCGATCCTCTACAACCTCGGGCGCGCATACGAGCGGGCTCATCGGTTCGAGGAAGCCGAAGCGACCTACCGGCGCCTCATCGCGCTCGGAGAGACGAAAGAGGTTCGTCTGCAGCTCGGATACGTCGCGGAGAAGATGGGAAGACAGGAGACGGCGCTCGTCGAGTACAGACGTGCGCTCGCGATCGATCCGGACTATCCGGACGGAATGAAGAGCCTGGGCGTCTTCCTTCTCGGTACGGGAAACGAAGAGGAAGCGTTCCGCCTGCTCGAGAGGTATCTCGATCGAAGGCCGTCGGACGGACGGATTCGCGAGCTTCTGCGAAGAGCGAAGCAGCAATAGAAGAAGAACGCCGGCCGAGATCTGCGGCCGCAGTAGGAAACGCGTGCAGGATCTCGGCTACACGCCGACCGGTTCCTCTTCCTTCTCGCGTATCCACTCGTTGAGGCGCGTTCGCTCGAACCGCCACTGGTTCATGATCTTCTTCGCCGGGAGGACGCCGGCGCGCGCGAGGCGGTACACCGACTTTCGGCTGAGCCGAAGGTAGTCGGCGACCTGTTCCGCGGTCAGTATCTCTCGATCCATGAACTCCCTCCTTTGTTGACGAAGCCTCACTTTCTTATCGGCACGCGGGGAGAAGCGGCTTAGGGTCGCCTGGAAACGCCCGGATCACGATCCGGGGGAGCGCCCGGCGCCCCGATTCCTCCGTCGGACCGAACAGCGTCTGATCTTGTCTCGGATGACCGGACTCCGCGCGTTCTTCCCTTGTTCGGAAGCGGTCTCTCAGGCGACGGCCGGACGGACGGCATGTCGCCGTGGAGCGCTCACGCTCTGCGCGGCGAATGCCGAAACTCCCAATGAGAGCGAGTCTATACCGGAGCGGGCGTCCCGCCCCGGAGGTCGGCGGCCTTTATGATTTACAGGTGAAGAAAGGCGGAGGGACGCTGCGGATGAACACGAACAACGAAATACGCATCGAGGCGCGGGGCATGCGCTGCCCGCGGCCGATCGTCGAGCTGGCCAAGGCGAGGCGCCAAGCGCAGCCGGGATCCCTCATCGTGATCACGGCGGACGATCTCGCCTTCGAGAGCGACGTCAAGGCCTGGTGCGAGACGACGCGGAACGAGCTCGCGAGCCTCGAGAGGGAAGGCGACGTCGTCGTCGCGACCATCCGTTTGATGGGAGGGTTCTAGCTTGGAAGCTCGCACGATCGATCCGGCGCGGATGAGCGATCTGGAAGCAAGAATCGCCGCTCTCGAAGAGAGCGCCCCGCGCCGCGAGACGGAGAAGTGCGACTCGGTCTCCATCGTCTGCTTCAGCGGCGAGTGGGATCGTCTGTTCGCGGTCTTCACGATCGCGAACGGCGCGCTCGCGCTTGGGCAGGAAGTGCACCTCTTCTTCACGTTTTGGGCGACGGCCGCCCTCAGGGACGAGGAAAAGAAGAGCGCGAACAAGCCGCTCATGAACCGCCTGCTCGGGAAGTTCCTTCCCCGCGGAGCCGGGCGGGCGCCTCTCTCGAAGATGAACTGGGGAGGCCTGGGAAAGCTCTTCCTCGGGTATCGGATGCGAAAGCACGGGATCGGAGATCTCGACGAGCTGATCGAAAAGGCCCGGGAGATGGGCGCCCACTTTCACCTCTGCGACACATCCGCTGCGCTTCTCGGCCTCGACTGCGACGAGCTCATCGGGGATGGATGCATCGATCCCTGCGGGGTGGCGACGTTCCTCGGAAAGGCCATGAAGGGGCGGATGGTTCTCTTTATCTAGTTCCCGCCGGCGCCGGCCGGCGCGGGCGTGAAGGGGAGGCCGATGACGAACGAACAGAACGCGATGGTCGTGCTCACGACCGGAAAGCAAGATCGAGGGACGCGCGCCACGCTCGCGCTCTCCTGGGCGTGTTCCACGCTCGCGCTCGGCAGAAAGACATCGGTCTTTCTCACGATGGACGGAACGGTCTGGGCGATGGAGGGCGCGATGAATGGGATCCAGGTGGACGGCTTCGAGCCGCTCGCGAGCTATCTCGAGCAGTTCCGCGCGCTGGGAGGCCAGGTTCTCGTGTGTGCTCCTTGTACACAATACTATTGCAGTATGAATGGAAACAAGACGAACGGGCATCTGTTGGACGGCGCCGAGCTGGTCGGTCTCGCGACGGTGGTCTCCAGCCTCGGCCCGAACTCGGTCGTGGTCACGTTCTAGGGGGAGAGCATGGAGAACCGGCCCCAGTCGAATCGTCCCGGAAATCACGAGGCGGTCAACGAGCGGCTCGCCCTGGCGAACGTGGAGGCGGCGGAGCTCGTCGCGGAGCTCGAGGCGAAGAGCGAGGAGCTTATGAGCGCGAACCGGCGGCTCGCTGAGGCGAACGTGCGGTCGGCGGAGCTCGTCGCGGAGCTCGAGGAGCGGAGCGAGGAACTCCATCGGGCGAACGAGAAGCTGGCGCGCGCGAACGCGATCTCGGCCGAGCTGGTTGCGGAGCTGCAGGCACGGCGCGAGGAGCTCGAGTGGGCGAACACGAACCTCCGGCGGGCCGGCGAGGAGAAGAAGAGGATTCTCGGCGTCGCCGCGCACGATCTTCGCGGAGGAATCGGCGGCATCCACAATCTCGCCACGCTGCTCGCGGAGTCGATCGCCGGCGCGTCCGGGGAAGTCGCGCAGCATGTCGCGCTCCTTCGCGAGGAAAGCGGGCGCCTTCTCCGCCTGCTCGAGAGCATCCTCGAGGAAGCGAGGTCCGACGCGGGCAAGCTCGAGATCCAGCGCGTGCCGACCGATCTCGCTCTCCTCGTGCGCGAGGCCATTCGATTCCACGAGGGGAACGCGCACGGCAAGGGACAGCTTCTCGTCGCGGACGTTCCGGACCCGGCGCCAGTGATCGAGGCGGACAGCCTGCGGATTCGGCAGGTCCTCGACAACCTCGTGTCGAACGCGATCAAGTTCGCGCCGAGCTCGACGCGAATCACGGTCCGCGTGTGCGAAGCGGGGAACGAGGCGCTCGTCTCCGTTCTGGACGAAGGACCCGGGCTCACCGACGAGGACCTCCGGAAGGTGTTCGGCGAGTTCTGCCGGCTTTCGGCCAAGCCGACTGGCGGCGAGGAGAGCCACGGCCTCGGGCTCGCCATCGCGCACAGGATCGTCGAGGCGCACGAGGGGAGAATCTGGGCCGAGAACCGCGAGGACGCGAAGGGCGCTCACTTCGGTTTCGCTCTCTCCCGCGAGGGAGCGGAGGTCGGCGCGCTCCGCGTTCTCGTGGTCGATGACGGCGCAATCAACCGATCGATCGCGAAGAAGTTCCTCGAGAAGGCCGGCCACTCCGTCGATGTCGCGTCGGACGGAAAGGAAGCGATCGAGTGCTTGTCGCGCGAACGTTACGATCTCGTCTTGATGGACGTCGAGATGTCCGGAATGAGCGGGCTCGACGCCACGGCGGAGATCCGCTCCTCGGAAGGCCCCGAGCGACGGATCCCGATCATTGCGCTCACCGGCCACGCCGACAAGGAAAGCCGCGAGGCGTGCCTGCGCGCGGGGATGAACGACGTCGTCGTGAAGCCCTTCGACCCGAAGACACTGCGGCTCGCGGTGAACCGTTGGGCGCGAAAGAGCGGCTCTTCCCGCTGATCCTCCTCCCTTTCGGAGAAACTGTTTGCGAACCGCCTCGTTCTCGAAGAAGATGAACGGTGCGTTCGTCTTCATCCGAAGGAGGTCTTCGCCGTGCATCCTCGGTCATTGATCGCTCTTCTCGCCGCGGTCCTCGTCGCGGTTCTGATCGCGTTTCTCCTCGCTTCCCGCGCATCTCGCCCCGGCTCCTCCGCGGAGCAGGATCGGGAAGCGCTCTCGGGCGGTTCCTCTTCCTCGGCTCCGCCGGTCCGCACGGTCGTTCTCGACGTCGAGGGGATGCACTGCGCCGGCTGTGTGCGGAGGGTGACCGAGTTTCTCGAGAAGACGCCGGGGGTCGTTTCAGCGAAGGTAAGCCTGGAGGAGAAGCGCGCCCGCGTCGATCTCTCGACGAACGATCCGATCGAGGACGCGCTGGTGGAGGCGGTCGCCGCGGCGGGATACCGAGCTGCCCCCCTCGCGCAATAGGCGTCGAGGGCGCCGATCAGTACTTCTTCCCCGCCGCGTACTCGGCGATTCCCCAAAGCACGCCGAGATTCACCGCGATCACGTCGAGATGAAGGAAGAACGCGCCGAGAAGCCCGGCGCGCGCGCCTTGGCTTTCTGCAAGGCTTCGGATCCAGTCGCGGTTCAGAAGAAGAACCAGAGCGGGCGGAAAGAGAAGCGCCGCGAAGATCTCTCCTGCGGCGAGAAGGGGAGCCGCGATCCACGGAGCGAGACACGAAACGAGAAACGAGGTCGGAATCGACGAGTAGTTCCCCTTGAGGATTCGGCGGAACCGATCGCGGAGCTGGACCTTCGTCATGCCGATCGTTCGCCGGAAGTCGGTGCGGAACATCCCGGAGAGGTCGTATCGTTTGATGTGTCGAAACTCCATCTCCGAAACGACCACGATTCGAAAACCGGCGTCGGTGAGCCGCTTCCCGAGATCCGAGTCCTCGATGTTCGGCGTGCGGTAGTTCGGGTCGAAGCCGCCCACTTGTTCGAACGGCCCCCGGCGGATCGCGACGGCGCTCGAATAGAGGACTGCCACGCGCTCGACTCTCTTCTTGTACGTGTAGTGGAGCCAGTAGTTCTTGTACACGCTCGCCGCGTTCGGAAACGGAGAGATCGCCGACTGGAGCCCGACGGCGACCGAAACTCCGGGGTCGGCGAGAGCATCCGCCGCCGCCCGAACGGCGTTCGGCGCGAGCACGACGTCCG
>JAGUYC010000280.1 GCA_020061515.1 Gemmatimonadota bacterium | reverse complement strand
GGCCCGGGCGTAGACGGAGGGGGGCGCGGCGGGGCTTTGCTGGTATACTTCCGCGCCGGTGGGGGCTCGCGTCCCGGGTGGGAACGGAAAGGACGGACGATTCATGCCGAGCAAGACGGAGAAACCGAAGAAAGAGGAGAAGATGAAGGTCGGGTCGGAGGCCGAAACCTCCCGGGCGCTCGAATCGACGCTTGCCCAGATCGAGAAGCAGTACGGGAAGGGCTCGATCATGCGCCTCGGCGTCGACGGCGTGACCCAGGAGATCCGCGTGATCCCGACCGGATCCTTGTCGCTCGACATCGCGCTCGGGGCCGGCGGGGTGCCCCGCGGACGGGTGGTTGAAATATTCGGACCTGAATCATCAGGAAAGACCACGCTGATCCTTCACATCATCGCGAACGCGCAGAAGGCGGGCGGGATGGCCGCCTTCATCGACGCGGAGCACGCGCTCGATCCGGCCTACGCGCGCAAGCTCGGCGTCGACGTCGATTCTCTTCTCGTCTCGCAGCCGGACACGGGAGAGCAGGCGCTCGAGATCACCGAAATGCTCGTCCGTTCGGCAGCGATCGACGTGATCGCCATCGACTCCGTCGCGGCTCTTGTCCCGCGCGCGGAGATCGAGGGGGAGATGGGCGATCAGCACCTGGGGCTCCAGGCGCGGCTCATGTCGCAGGCTCTCCGCAAGCTCGCCGGAATCACATCGAAGTCGCACACGTGCATCCTCTTCTCGAACCAGATCCGCATGAAGATCGGCGTGATGTTTGGGAATCCGGAGACGACCTCCGGCGGGAACGCGCTCAAGTTCTACTCGTCGGTCCGCATGGACATCCGGCGCATCGCCTCGATCAAGAGCGGCGAGGAGGTCGTGGGGAACCGCACGAAGGTCAAGGTCGTGAAGAACAAGATCGCGCCTCCCTTCCGCATCGCCGAGTTCGACATCATGTACGGCGAGGGGATCTCGCGGGAAGGGGATCTCATCGACCTCGGAATCCAGCACGAAGTCCTGCAGAAAACGGGGACCTGGATCTCGTTCGGCGAGGAGCGGATCGGTCAGGGGCGCGAGAACGCCAAGCGTTTCTTGAAGGATTACCCCGAGGTGGCCGACAATATCGAGACGATGCTCCGGGAGAAGACGGGGCTCCTCCGGCCCGCGGCGGAGAAGGAGAAGGATGGGAAGGAAGAGCCGCGCGAGGAGTGAGGAGCTGCGGCAGGTCTTTCTCGACTTCTTCCGGGACCGGAATCATCCGATCCTCCCGGCGTCGCCGCTCGCGCCGCACGACGACCCGACGCTCCTCTTCACGACCGCGGGGATGGTGCAGTTCAAGCCGTATTACACGGCGGCGGGGCCGATCCCGTACCGCCGCGCGGCGACGGTGCAGCCCTGTCTCCGCGGCTCGGATCTCGAGAGGGTCGGCGTCACGACGCGCCACCACACCTTCTTCGAGATGCTCGGGAACTTCTCCTTCGGCGATTACTTCAAGGAAGAAGCGATTCTCTGGGCGTGGGAGTTTTCCACCCAATTGCTCGGCCTTCCGAAGGAGAAGATTTGGGCCTCGGTCTACGAGGCGGATGACGAGGCGGCGGCGATCTGGGAGAAGAAGGTCGGCCTCGATCCGAGGCGGATCGTCCGGCTCGGAGCGGACGACAATTTCTGGGGGCCCGCGGGGGACAGCGGCCCGTGCGGCCCCTGCTCGGAGCTTTATCTCGACCTCGGCGATGGGCGCGGGTGCGGCCTCCCGACGTGCCGGGCGGGATGCGATTGCGACCGCTACATCGAGTTCTGGAACCTCGTCTTTCCCCAGTACAACCAAGATAAGGAAGGGAACCGGACGCCGCTTCCAAACCGCGGGGTCGACACCGGGATGGGACTCGAGCGCCTCGCGCAGATCATGCAAGGGGTCGAGAGCAACTTCGACACCGATCTCTTCGTTCCGATCCTCGATGCGGTGCGGGGCTTCGCACGCGGCGTCGATCCGGCGAAGGACGAGAACCTCGCCGCCTCCCGCGTGATCGCGGACCATGCGCGCGCTCTCGTCTTCGCGATCCACGAAGGGATTCTTCCGGGAAACGAGGGGCGGGGGTACGTTCTTCGAAGGATTCTTCGCCGGGCGCTTCTTCGCGCCAGCCGTCTCGGCATCGACGATCTCTTCCTCGATCGGGTCGGAGAGGTCGTCGTCGACGTCATGCGCGGCGCGTACCCTGCTCTCGAGGAGAGCCGCGCGCGCGTCGCCGCGACGATCCGCGCGGAGGAAGAGCGCTTTCGGCGGACGCTCGAACAGGGGCTCGAGATCTTTCGCAAGACCGCCGTCCGCCTCCGGCGGAACGGGGAGACGGTTCTTCCCGGCGGCGATGTTTTTCGTCTCTATGATACCTACGGGTTTCCGGTCGAGCTGACCGAGGAGATGGCGAGGGCCGAGGGCTTCGCGGTCGATCGTGAACCGTTCGAGGCGGCGATGGAGGAGCAGAGAACCCGTTCGCACTGGTCGGCCGGCGCGGGGAGCGAGACGCTTCCCGATCTCTCCGCGATCTCTTCCGAGTTCGTCGGATACGACACGCTCGAAACGGAAACCGCGATCGCCGGCCTCGTGCGTGAGGGGCGCCTCGTCGATTCGATCGGCCCGAGCGACGAGGCGATTGTGATTCTCGCCGAGTCCCCCTTCTACGGCGAGTCGGGAGGCCAGACCGGGGACGCAGGCGAGATCCTGAACGCGCGCGGGGAGCGCCTCTTCCTCGTGCGGGACGCGATCCGTTCTCCCGACGACCGGGCGCTCCTTCTCGGGAAAGCGACCGCTACGATCCGCGCGGGAACGATCGTGCGCGCGGCGGTCGAGAAAGAACGCCGCATCGCGACGGCGCGGAACCACACCGCGACGCATCTTCTTCACCGCGCGCTTCGCGAGGTCCTCGGCGACCACGTGCGACAGGCCGGGTCCCTCGTCGCGCCGGACCGTCTCCGCTTCGACTTCGTCCACTTCGCGCGGATGACGGAGGTAGAGATCGGCCGCGTCGAGGCGCGTGTGAACCTGGAAATCCAGGAGGATCGCGCGGTCCGCACCGAGGTCGTTCCGTTCGAGGAGGCGTCGAGGCGGGGCGCCGTCGCCCTCTTCGGCGAGAAGTACGGCGATCGCGTGCGGATGGTCTCGGTCGAGGAGTACAGTCTCGAACTTTGCGGAGGCACCCACGTCCGCCGGACCGGCGAGATCGGGCCGTTCCTCATCGTATCGGAGAGCGCGGTCGGATCGGGGACGCGGCGGATCGAAGCGATCACGGGGGCGGCCGCGTTTCGCAAGATTCAAGAGGATCGGAATCGGCTCGCGCATCTCCAGCAACTTCTCCGGGCCGCGCCGGAGGAGATCGTCGCGCGCGCGGAAGCCTTGCAGGGCCGTATCCAGAACCTCGAAAAGGAGCTCGCGCGGGCGCG
>JAGUYC010000143.1 GCA_020061515.1 Gemmatimonadota bacterium | reverse complement strand
GGGGGATGAGCCTCCCGCGATCCTGGCGGAAGCGGGCGCGTCCGTCCGTACGGTCGAGGCGTACCGAACCGTTCCCGCGGAGTTGGACGAGGAGGGGCTTCGCTTGATCCAAGAAGGAATGTTCGACCTCGCCCTCTTCGCGAGCCCCTCCGCGGTCCGCCGCTTCGTCGAGATCGCAGAGGCCCCGCGGGAGATTCTCGCGCGCATCGGCGCGGTGAGCATCGGCCCCACAACGGCGGCCGCCCTCCGGGACGCGGGCGCGAGTCGGGTCGCCGAGGCGGTCCGACCCGACGAGGGCGGCCTCTGGGATGCCCTTCGCATCGCGTGGAGACGCCGCCCACACGAGAGAGGAAGCACGCCATGAGCTATCCCGAGAGCAGGCCGAGAAGGCTTCGCCGCACCGCCGCCCTCCGCCGCCTCGTGCGGGAGACGGAAATCGGCGCGGGCCGCATGATCCTTCCGATGTTCGCGATCCACGGGAAGAACGACCGGCGCGAGATCCCCTCGATGCCGGGCGTCGCGCAGCTCTCCGTTGACCTCCTCGCGCGCGAGGGGCGCGAGGCGTTCGAGCAGGGGGTCGCCGGAGTCCTCCTCTTCGGCATTCCGTCGACGAAGGACGCCCGGGGGAGCGAGGCGTACGATCCGAAGGGGATCATCCCGAACGCCGTCCGCGCGGTGAAACGGGAGGCGCCGGAGCTTCTCGTCTGGACGGACATCTGCCTCTGCGAGTACACCGATCACGGCCACTGCGGGGTCGTGCGGGGAGGCGAGGTCGACAACGACGCCACCCTCCCGCTTCTCGCGGAGGCGGCGGTCGCGTACGCCGAGGCGGGGGCGGACGTCGTCGCCCCTTCCGACATGATGGACGGCCGGGTCGGCGCGATCCGATCGGCGCTCGACGCGGCCGGATTCGCACACGTTCCGATTGTCTCCTACGCGGTCAAGTACGCGTCCTCGTTCTACGGCCCCTTCCGAGAAGCGGCCGGGTCCGCGCCGCAGTTCGGCGACCGACGCGCCTACCAAATGGACCCCGCGAACGCGGAGGAGGCCCTTCGCGAGACAGCCCTCGATTTGGAAGAGGGGGCGGACGCCGTGATGGTCAAGCCGGCGGTTCACTATCTCGACGTGATCCGACGGGTGAAGGAACAGTTCGCGGTTCCGGTGGCCGCCTACCACGTATCCGGCGAGTACGCGATGCTGAAGGCGGCGGCCGCGGCCGGGTGGATCGACGAGAAGCGCGCGGTCGCCGAGACGCTCCTCGCGATCCGGCGCGCCGGAGCGGAGATCCTTGTCACCTACTACGCGAAGGAAGCATCCCGCATCCTGAAGGAGGTCGAGTGGTGAGCGAAACCGCGTGGGAGCCGGGAAAGAAGAGCGCCGAGCGGTTCGCGCGCGCGGAACGTCTCTTCCCCGGCGGCGTGAACTCGCCGGTGCGCGCGTTTCGCGCCGTCGGGGGACGCCCCTTCTTCGTCGAGCGCGCCGAGGGGCCGTTCCTCTGGGACGTCGATGACAATCGGTACATCGACTACGTGATGTCTTGGGGGCCCGCGATCCTCGGCCACGCCGATCCGGACGTGACGGAAGCGATTCGGAGCGCGGCCGCCCGTGGAGCCTCGTTCGGCGCTTGCCACGAGGGGGAGGTTCTTCTCGCCGAGGAGGTGAACGCCCTCATGCCGTGGATCGAGACGATGCGTTTCGTCTCCTCCGGCACCGAAGCGACGATGAGCGCGGCGCGCCTCGCCCGCGCGTTCACCGGGCGCCCGCGCATCGTCAAGTTCGAGGGATGCTACCACGGACACGCGGACCCGTTTCTCGTCAAGGCCGGGTCGGGCGCGGCGACGTTCGGCGAGCCGGACTCGCCCGGGGTCCCCGAGAAGACCGCTTCGGACACCCTCACCCTCCCCTACAACGATCTCCGCGCGGTCGAAGAACGGTTCATGCGTGATGGGGATACGATCGCCGCGGTCTTCGTGGAGCCGGTCGCGGGGAACATGGGGTGCATCCCGCCGGCGGAAGGCTTCCTGGAAGGGCTCCGGCGGCTCTCGACCGCGAGCGGCGCGCTCCTCGTCTTCGACGAGGTGATCACGGGGTTCCGGGTCGCGCCGGGAGGCGCCGCCGAGCGGTACGGCGTGCGCCCCGATCTCGCGACGCTCGGAAAGATTCTGGGCGGCGGCCTCCCGGTCGGCCTCTACGGAGGGAGACGAGAGATCATGGAACGCGTTTCGCCCGCGGGACCGGTCTACCAGGCGGGGACCCTTTCCGGAAACCCGACGGCGATGGCCGCCGGGCTCGCCGTGCTTCGCAAGCTTCGCGGCGCGCCGGGAACCTACGAGGACCTCGAGACGAAGGGAGCCCTTCTCGAACGCGGTCTTCAGCGCGGCGCCTCGGAGGCGGGCATTCCGGTTACGATCCACCGGGTCGGGAGCATGCTCGGCCTCTTCTTCCACCCCGGTCCGGTCCGCTCGTGGAGCGAGGCGGCCGCTTCCGATCGAAAGAAGTACGCCGCGTTCTTTCAGGGGCTCCTTCGGAGAGGAATCTGGATCGCCCCCTCTCCGTTCGAGGCGCTCTTCGTCTCGACTGCCCACGCCGAGCGAACGATCGAGGAGACGGCGGCCGCGGCGCGTGAAGCGTTCCTGGAGGCGGCCGCGGCGTGATCGAAGAGGATGGTTTGCGAATGAACGATCTCTTTCTGCGCGCGTGTTTCGGTCGGCCGGTGGAGCGGGTTCCCATTTGGATCATGCGCCAGGCCGGCCGCTATCTCCCCGAGTACCGCGAGGTCCGGAAGACACACGACTTCTGGACGCTGTGCACGACGCCGGAGCTCGCGGCCCGCGTGACGATCCAACCGGTCGACCGACTGGGGGTCGACGCGGCGATCCTCTTCTCGGACATCCTCGTTCCGCTCCCGGCGATGGGCCGCGCGGTCGCGTTCCGGCCCGCGCCGGAAATCGAGAAACCCGTTCGATCCGCCGGCGAGATTCGGGAGCTCCGCGTCCCCGATCCGGAGAAGGACCTCGGGCACGTCCTCGAGACGATCCGCATCCTTCGCCGCGCGCTCGCGGGCCGCGTCCCCCTCATCGGCTTCGGAGGAGCGCCCCTCACCCTCGCGGCTTATCTGGTCGAGGGGAAAGGGGGCGGCAAGTTCCAGGCGTTCCACGCCCTCTTCTATGAGCAACCCGAGGCGGCGCGTCTTCTCATCGAGCATCTCGCGCGCGCAGAGGCCGAGTTCCTCGCCGCGCAGATCGATGCGGGCGCGCAGGCGATCCAGATCTTCGACAGCTGGGCCGGGATCCTCCCCCGCGATCTCTATCAAGATTTCGCGCTCGAGCCGACCCGGGGGCTCGTCGATTCGATTCGGCGCGAGGGGGTGCCGATCCTCTACTACGCCAGGGACGCGGCCCACATCCTCGATCTCCTGCCGAGGACCGGAGCGGATGTTCTCTCGCTCGACGAGAAGCTTCCCCTTTCCCTCGCCGCCGAGCGGATCGGGCCCGGACCGGCGCTTCAGGGGAACCTCGACAACGCGCTCCTCCTCGGCGCTCCGCTCGAAAAGATCGAGAACGCCGCGGCGCGCGTTCTCGACGACGCCCCGCGGGACCGCGGACACGTGTTCAACCTCGGCCACGGGATCCTCCCCGGAACGCCGGTCGCGAGCGCGGTGCATCTCGTGGAGAGCGTGAAGCGCCTCGGGCGACGGAGCGATGGAGTTTCGGAGAACGAGAAGAGATGAAGGACGCAAACACGAACAATCGAGGGACGCACGATCGAGATCCAAACGATCGATCGGCGCCCCTTGATCTCGTGACGCCGGAGCTCCTCGCGCGCCACGACCGGCCCGGCCCCCGGTACACCTCCTACCCGACGGCGGTCGAGTTCCACGAGGGCTACCGCGAGGCGGACTACCGGCGCGCTCTCGAGTCTGCGAACCGGCGCGCCACCGAACCCCTTTCTCTTTACGTGCACATCCCCTTCTGCCGGGAGCGCTGCTCCTTCTGCGGCTGCAACGTCACGATCACGAGAAAGCCGCGCGTCTCCGCCCTCTATCTGGAGCATCTCCACCGCGAGATCGACCTCCTCGCGGATGCGCTTCCCGACCGCCGCGCGCTCCTGCAATACCACTGGGGGGGAGGAACGCCCACGTACCTCGCGTGCGGCGAGATGGAGGCGCTCCAGAAGCGCGTGGAGCGCCGCTTCCGCATCCTTCCGGGCGCGGAGGTCGCGATCGAGGTCGATCCGCGCGCCGCCTCGAACGACCAGCTCCGTCTTCTCCGCGACCTCGGCTTCAACCGGATCTCCCTCGGCGTGCAGGATTTCACGCGCGAGGTGCAGGAAGCGGTGAACCGGGTTCAGTCGGTCGAGGAGACGCGGCGCGTGGTCGATCGCTCGCGGGCGCTCGGCTTCGGCTCGGTCAACATCGACCTGATCTACGGGCTTCCCCTCCAGACGCCCGAGACGTTTCGGGAGACGCTCCGCGCGGTGCTCGCGATGCGCCCCGACCGAACGGCCGTCTACTCGTTCGCCTTCGTCCCCTGGATTCGGGGGAACCAGCGCGCGCTGATCGAAAGGAACCTTCCCCCGCGCGCGACGAAGTTCGCCCTCTTCGCCGAGGCGATCCGCGCGTTCCTCGGGGCGGGCTACGAGCCGATCGGAATGGATCACTTCGCCCTTCCCGAGGACGAGATGGCTCGGGCGGCGAGGCGGGGCGAGCTCTACCGAAACTTCATGGGGTACACGGTGCACAAGGCGCCCGATTTTCTCGGGGCCGGCGTCTCCTCGATCGGCTCGATCGGGGGCGCCTACGCGCAGAACACGAAGAAGCTCGTCCGGTACTACGAGGCGATCGACGCGGGGAGGTTCCCGATCGAAAGGGGCTACGTCCTCACGGACGACGACGCCGTGCGCGCCCGCGTGATCCTGGAGCTCATGTGCAATTTCCGCGTGCGGACGGCGGAGATCGAATCCCTCTTCGGAATCGATTTCCGCGCGTACTTCGCCCGCGAGATCGGCGAGATCCTCGGAGAGGACGGCCCGGGGACGCTCGGTTTCGTCGAGATCGCGGACGACCGGATCGAGGTGCTTCCGCTCGGCCGGTTCTTCATTCGGAACCTCTGCATGATCTTCGACAAGCACTCGCGCGAGAGGCGGGACGGACGCCCGGTCTTCTCGCGCACGATCTGAGGCGGTCCGGTGGCATCGGAACGGATTGGGATCCTCCTCCTCAACCTCGGCGGGCCCTGGACGTTGGGCGACGTCCGGCCCTTCCTTCGCCGCCTCTTCGACGATCGGGAGATCATCCCCTTCCCCGGCGGACCGGCTCTCCAGACGACCTGGTCCCGGATTCTCGCGGCGGCGCGGACTCCGGCGGTGCGGAAACGCTACGCCGCGATCGGCGGGGGCTCGCCTCTTCTTTATTGGTCAAGGGTTCAGGCGTTGGGGCTTCTGAGACGTTTGAACCTCGAAGATTCCGCCCCGCTCGCGCCGAAGGAGACGGCGCGCCTGCGGGCGATGCCGGCGTCGGAGGCGGGGCTTCCGCACATCCCGGGCGAGGG
>JAGUYC010000232.1 GCA_020061515.1 Gemmatimonadota bacterium | reverse complement strand
GCATCCCTCCCGCAGGGCGTCCTCGGCGGCCGCTTGCGCGCGCGGATCGATCGATGTCCGGACCTCGCGGGCCGAGCTCCCGAGCGAGCGAAGGAGCCACTCCGCAAGATGCGACGGCGGCGGAGCGTCCATGCGCACAAGACCGAGGTCGCTCGTGAGGGCCGCTTCGAGCGCATCTTCCCCGATCCACCCGAGCCTTCCCATTCGCCGTAGGACCTCGTTCCGAGCCGCCCTCGCCTCCGACGGATGAAGGACCGGATGGCAGCGTCCCGGCGCGCGCGGCAACGCCGCAAGAAGCGCCGCCTCGGCGGGAGCGAGAGCGGCCGGGCTCTTGCCGAACCAGCGGCGCGAAGCGGCCCCCACCCCCGCGATCGTTCCTCCGTACGGCGCGCGACCGAGATACTCCTCGAGGATCTCCCGCTTCGAAAGATGCGCCTCCACGACGAGGCTCCAGAGGATCTCGCTCGCACGATCGGCGATGCCGACCGGACGGCCGCGAGAGAAGCGAACGAGCTGCATCGTGATCGTCGAGGCGCCGCGCACCGGATGCCGATGAACGAGCGATCGCCACGCCGCCCGCGAAAGAGCCAAAGGATCGATCCCCGGATGACGGAAGAAGCGCCGGTCTTCGGCGGCAAGCGTCGCTCGCACGAGAAGAGGATCGATTGCATCGAGTGAGACCCTCTCCCGGATCGCATCGGGCGAGAGGGAACGCACGAAGAGGAGATCCCCCTCGCGGTCGTAGAGGCGGATCACCGTCGTCGAGGAGCGCGAGAACCACTCCGGAAGGGGCACGATCCGGGAGAGGAGGACGGCCGAGACGATCGCGAAGAGCGCGAGAAGGGCGGGCCGGAGAACCCGCATCTTCTTCATCGTCGATCCGCCTTCACATAAAGGGTCTCCGCCGCGCTCGTCGCGTAGATCTCCGGACTATATAGGAACTCCGCGCGCGCCCCGGGGACGCGGAAGGTGCCCCCCGCGACCGCGATCGCGGGATAGTAGACATGGTAGATACCGGCGCGGACGTTCTCCGCGAAGAGCCGGACGCCCCGGTCGCGGATCTCGCGATGAACGATCCGGAGGGTCGGCCCTTCCGTCTCCGGCTCCTCCGAAAGCGAAACGCGCGGCGCGTTCCGGAAACGGAGGTTCACCGCCTCGATCCCGGAGGGGAGCGGATCCTCGAGGACGAGGTTCCGCGCATCGCGCGAGACGACGACCGCAAGGTGCACGAAGAGAGGCTTCCCGAGCGGGATCTTGTCCCCGAGCGGTCGACCCTCCGTGCTCACGTACCGTCGCTCCACGATGAGCCCCTCCTCGAGCGCCGAATGATCGAGAGCGGAACGCGCGGTTTCGAGCGCAGAGGTGAAGTAGACCACACGCTCTCCATCGGTCTCGATGCGAAGATCCGTCGGCACTCCCTCTCCGGCGGGACTCACGAGATCTCGGATCGGCGTCGCGCGCGTGTAGCTCGGAAGCCCGCCCGGCTCGAAGCGGAACTCCTCCTTCTCGTTCCCGATCGTGCACGTCCCCTTGACCGGGCGGAGGGGCGGCTCGATCGCGATCATGGTCGACGCGAGAAGGTCGAGAGAAAGAGCGGTCACGTGGTTGTTCGTCCATCCGCCGGTCTTCGGCCCACGGGAAGCGAGGAGCCACTCGACGAGTCGGGGGATCTCTTCGTTCCTCGGGTCGGTCGCCGCGAAGAGGCGGAGGAAGAGGGCAGTCGTCCGCTCGTCGCTGCCGATCCCATCCCCCCACTCAGGGCCGCCGCTCGACACCCAAGCGTAGCGACCGGTCCGCTGGACGTTCCGCTCGCGGATCTCTCTCGCGAGGGCTCCTGATTCGGCCGCCCAGGCGCTTGGCACGCCCCTCCGCGTGCCCAGGTTGGCGAGAGCGAGACCGAGGACGATCCTCGATTCGAGAGGGGCTTCCGCGCGACGGGAAAGAAGCGCCTCGACATCCGCCGCGCGGACGAGCGTCCTGTCCGCATCGAGGAGCCGGTCCGCTTCCGAGAGACAATAGAGAAGCCAGGGCGCCTCTCGCAGGACGCGCCGGAACTGGTCGTCCGGCCCACTCTTCATCGAGTCCAGTCGTTCGAGCGCCTCCCCGGCGAGCCGACCGAGGAGCTTCCCGGGAACATCGATGCCGGCCTCGCGTGCACGCGCGAGAGCAAGAAGCGCATAGCCGACCGTGTAGTCGCTCGCCTCCGACGACTCCTCCGACGGCCAGGCGAAGACCCTCCACTTGTCGGCGCAACTTCCAATCCTCTCGATCGCGGTGCGTGCCTTCGCCTCTCGTTCCTCTTCCGCCTCCTCCCGCACCATCCCGAGATGACGCTCGATCCGCTTCTCCGCCGCGATCCCGAGAACGATGCTCGAAAGCTGTTCGAGGCAGCCGTACGGATAGTCGATCACGTATTGAAGAGCATCACCGAAGCCGGCGAGAACCGTCGGGGTGACGACGGTGGTGAGGCCCCCCCGATCCAGAAGCACATTGCTCGGCGCCTCGACCGACGTCCGAACCTCAGGGTCGACCCGACCTCCTTGGAACACGCGCTCCCAAACGAGAGGGCGATCGACGGGGATCGAGATCTCCACCGCGTCGGAAAGCGCTCCCGACGACGCGCGGAGTCGAAGGACGATCGGATCTTCCCCGATCTCGTCGAGCCGGAAGACGGTCCTCGCGCCCCGCTTCGGCTTCACCTGGAGCTTTCGCTCCGCCTCCCCGTCAATCCGCGCGCCTTCCGCCTCGGCGCCGAGCCGAACATCGATCGCGCGCTCTCCCTCGCCGCGCACGACCGCCGCGATCTCGACACGGTCCCCCTCGCGCGCGAAGCGGGGCGAGCCCCATTCGATCTGAAGCTTCTTGCGGACATCGAACGTCGTCTCTCCCGTTCCGAAGCGATCGACCCCCGAGGAAGCGACGACGCGCACGCGAAAGCGCGTGAGGTCGTCGGCGAGCGGGAAGCGGACGACGGTCGTTCCGTCCGGGCCGACCGGCCGGAGGGCCTCCCAGTAGACGGTCGGAACGAAGCGCCTCCGGAACCCCGCCCCTTCCGCGGCGTCGCCACCGCCCGCCGTCGTCGCTCCCTTCTCCTCCAGGACCGGAGCACGGAGCGAATGACGAACGTCGGCATAGTCGGTTCCCGGCTCTCGAGGAGGGAAGATCGACGCGAGCGGATCGATCCGCGCCTCCGTCACGAGCTGAAAGATCGCATCATCAACGACCGCAACGGTGACCGTTCCGGCGGCCGGGAGCCCTGAGGGATCGCGAAGATCGATCCGGAGGGCGACCTCCCCTCCCGGTTCGTAGACTTCTTTCTCCGGAACGACCTCGACGTCGAGCCGCCACGGATCGAACCGGATCGGGAGAGGGACCATCCCGGAACCGTGATAGGGAAGTCGACGGACGATCTCGTCTCCTTGCGGAACGACCGATGGGCCGACGAGGATCATCCGGACATGCGGGCCCGGAGGGGCGAAGCCGGAGAGAGGAACCGGAACGAGAGGCGAGCCTTCCACCTGTTCGAGACGACGCACCGAACGGATCCCCTCGTCGAGAACGAGAAGAAGCCCTTCCGTCGGGACGGCCGGAGCGGGTACGAGGACGCGGGCCGTGTCGTCCGGCGCGTAGTCGGATCGGTCGGCCTTGAGGGCGAGCCAACGCCCGTCGTCGCGATACCAGGAGGCGGCCCTCGGACCCGAGACGGCAATGTCCTCTCGGGCGCTCGTCGTGCGGCCGAGCGAATCGACAGCCTCGACGACGAACGAGTACG
This sequence comes from Gemmatimonadota bacterium, assembly GCA_020061515.1. GTDB lineage: Bacteria > Orphanbacterota > Orphanbacteria > Orphanbacterales > Orphanbacteraceae > VGIW01. The sequence continues at coordinate 11,627 of JAGUYC010000232.1, read as the reverse complement.
TTCCGGGACCGGGAGGAATCCAGCGAAACGTGTACGGTTCAAGCATCGACGAAGCGCTCCCCGAGAGGAGGATCGTGTCGCGCGGCACGTTCTCGTACCCGAACGTCCCTCCGATGCGGCGGATGCGGACCGTCTTCCACTCCCTCTTCTCGATTTCCCAGCGGAGAGGAACTCCGCTCGCCGGCTCGCCGGCAAGGTCGAGAACGATCGCCGAGAACACGATCGCCGAGTCGGCAGGCGCCTGCGACCAGGCGGCCCGCGCGCCTCCGCGCACCGAAGCGCGATAGGCGGGGAAGCTGACCGCATCGTACGCGGAGCGATCCGCGAGATCCCTCGCCCCCATCTCGAGGACCAAGCGCTGATCCCGCCCAAGGTCTTCGAGAGAAGGGACGATCGGGAGGCGGATCCGCCCGTCGGAATCGAGGCGTCCCTCCCCCGACGCGACTCGAATCATCGATCCGTACGCCTCGGGGCTCGCTCTCTCTCGCGGGCGCTCGTCGTGGAAGGAGAAGTCGCCGAACCCCTCCGGCCGCTCCCACATGAAAGAGCGCTGAAGGGTCCATGTGACCGGTGCCTCCGAAAGAGGGCCCCCGCCGAGGTAGGTGAAGCGTCCCTCGATCTCGACCGTCGATCCGGAGACTGCAGGTTTTGTGGGAACCGAGAGACGCGCCTCGAAACGGGGAAGCTTGTACTCCTCGACGGAGAAGAATCGCCGCGCGATCTCGCTCCCCGTTGCATCGGCCTCCTCCGTCAGACGAAAGAGATACTCTCCCGGCGCGGCGCCGATTGGGAGAGCGAACGATCCCGATCCGTTTCCGGGCGCGGCGAGATCGATCGACCCGAGGTCCAGGATCTCCCCCGCGCGACCGGACAGGATCGCGTAGCCGACCGTGCCGAGATCGCTCGGGGCGATCCCCTCGGGACCGCTCCTACGGACGTAAAGGACCCAGCGAACGGTTTCCCCCGGCCGGTAGATCGGACGGTCGGTCTCGATGTGGGCGGAGAGGCGCTCCCCCACCGGTCTCGCGCTCGGTGCCCTCCACCGGGTTCCGTGCTCCGGAACCATGAGCCAAACCGCATCGTCCCCCACTCGCGCTTCCGCAATGATCGGAGCTCTCGGATCGAGCGGGAGAGAGCCGTAGCCCGGTCCTATCGCGACACCATCCTCTCCGGTTCGCCCGGTCCAGAGCGGCTCTCCTCCTTTCGGGGGAAGCCAGCGCACTTGGGCGCCGGGGACCGGCATCCCATCGGAAAGACGCGTGGCCCATGCCAGGCCGCTCTCCACTCCGATGACCGCGGAGATGCCGAGATCGGTCGCTTGCAACAACACCTCGTCGGTGAGGACATCAGGCATCCAACGGTCCGGGAAGAGAGGACGAGCGCGGACCCGTGCTTGAAGGACTCGAGACCCGCGCGGAGGGCTCCCGAAGCGGGAGAAGGGAATGTGGAGGACAAGCACGCTGTCTGGGTGCTCCTGCGGTTCGAGCCACATCATGACGCGAGGAAGCGAGACCGAGCGTCGTCCTCCCCAGCGTTCGGAAAGACGGGAGGGAACCTCGCTCGGCTCCACCCATGCCCCTGAGATCTCGACCGACTCGACGTTCGTTCCCTCGATCCGGATCTTGAGGTCCTCTGCGCGCGGGATATAGCCGGACGAGGGGAAGATCTTGAGATGAGGCGACGCGTGTGGAACCTCGGCTTCGGCCGTTTGCTCCTCAGCGAGTCGCTCTCCGAGGAGCGAGGGGAGACCGGGACGGAGACGAAGGGTATACGTCTCCCCATACCGGATCTCCCCGGCCAGACGGAACCAGGTTCCCGTATCCGAATGAAGTTCGAGATTGTGGATCGGGGGGTGAATCTCGAGATAGTTTCGCAGCGTGTCCGGATCGACCGGCCCTCGAAAATGTAGGTTGATTCCCCATCTCGAGGCTTCGACGAACGAGAAGCCGGGTGAACCGAACGTGGAGAAGGAGATCGAGACCCCCTCGTCCAAGCCGATTCCAGATCCTTTGAAGGAAATCGAGGGGTCGATACGGATCGTGTAGGGAGCGCCCGGTTCGAGCCGTTCTTCCGGACGGAGAGCGAGGATCCGGTCGTGGGATCCCTCACCGGGTATGCGCCAAAGGATCGCCTGGGCTTCTGCCGAGTCGGGGACGACCCGCCGGAGAGCGACCTCGCCGGAGGGCCCGTCCAATCGCACCGAACGCTCAGCCCCTTTCGCCGGAGGCAGAGAGAAGAGAAGATGGATCGTGGCGTCCGGAGCAATGAGGTTCTCCCGCCTGCCCGGGACGCTCGCGACGAGGTGAGGCCGGCCGGCAATAATCTCCCAAACATGATCGTCTACGAGTGGGTGTCCGTCAATCGATCGGGTCCCCGCGGGCACACGGCAGGTGAGCTTCGTCCCCGCCGGCACCTCGGCGCGCGGGACGAAGGTGAGCGCGCGGCTCCCGATCCACGAGAAGCTCCCCTCGACCGACGGTTCGATCGTGAGCGGAGCTTTCGCCTTCGCCTTTGCGCGGGCCCCGAGCGGGACCATCGCCTCGCTGAAAAGGACATCGATCGACTGGAGCGCCTGCACCTCGCCTTTGGGCGCCGCGATCTCGACGGCGAGCGAGGGCTCGCGGACGTCATCGGCGATTGGCTTCTCTCGGATCGCCCGCCGGCCGCCCCAAACGACGAGGGCGAGCGAGGCGAGAATGATCGGAATCCAGGGGGCCCAGCGCGGAAGTCGAGATCGAGGCATCGTCACCTCCCGGCAGGGGTTTTCTCGGGCTCGAGCGAAGCGTACAAGAGTCCGTGACGTGTGTAAACTTCCGACCTGATCGAACGCGATCCGTGCCGCGCACGCGTCCTGTGCTCAGCGCTTCTTTCGGACGAACCCCTTGTACATGTCGATTTCTTCCGATCGATCCAGCGGAAGAGGGGCGTCGGTCTTCACGGCGAGGAAAGGTCCCGAGAAACTTTCGGGACGCATGTTGGGGCCGTCACCATGGGCGGTCCACTTTCCGGAGAATGCCTGGCCCTGCAAGGAACCGTTCAACACGAGTATTTGCAGGGGCCAGAGGAGACCGTACCCAATGAAAACCCGTCGGTGTTTGATCTTTCCTTGAAAGGGGCCGACCGCGGGGAGGTGCACGCGATTCCTGATCCAGTCATCCGGTGGAACTTCTCCGATCCGATCCACCGCCGGCTTCACCCACAAGCTGCCGCTCAGGGTTTCGCCCTCTTGCCCTTCGATGACGAGATGCCCGAACGCCTCGATCGTCCCCTCGTCGTCGCGCGCAACATACGTGTAGTTCCCGAGCGGGAACGAAACCGGTTCAAGCCCGCTCCGAGTCGCCCCGCAAGCGCACATCCCGCACGCGATGAGAAGAACAAGCCCTGCTGGAAAAGCTCTCCTCAAGAATGGGTGCCTCTCTCTTCCGGGGAGGGAGGATCCGGTCACTCTTTTCGGTACCTTCTCGGTACCGGATTCTCTTTTCGCGACCTCAGGGAGCGAAAAGGTATCCGGTACCGAGCGAGCGGTACCGAAAACGACCAGGGGGCTTCGCCCCCTGGACCCCCATGTCAGAATACAGAACACAGCAAGCCAGAATCCAGAAACATTACGGACTGCGAGCAACCCGGAACCCGAAGTCGACGTCCGCGTACGACGGGCGGCCGTAGTTCCGGCGCGAGCAGCGCAGGATATCGAAGTAGTAGCCCCACGAGCCCCCACGCAACACCCGAAACGAGTACGAGCCGCTCGGTCCCCGAGGATCCGGGCCCTGCGAAACGCTGTAGTAACTATTATCGTACCAGTCGTTGCACCACTCCAACACGTTCCCCGCCATGTCGTACAAACCGTACGGTGAACGGCCCGTCTCGTACGAACCCACCGGAGTCGTCATGCGGCGGCAATAATCCCCTCCGATGTACGCGTTCACCCGGCTGCACGTCGGCGCCTCGTCCCCCCACGGATACGTCCGCTCGTCCGAAGATCCCCGTGCCCCCTTCTCCCACTCCGCCTCCGTCGGCAAACGATACCCGCTCGCGCTGAACGCGCACTCCCACGTGCTCGTGTTGTAGCAGGGGGTCCGGCCCTCCTGCTCGCTCCTCCAGTTGCAGTACGCCGCCGCTCCGTACCAAGTCACCTCCACCACCGGATGGCTCCCGTACCCCGACTCCACCACGAACGTCGATCCCGACCGGTCGATCCGACAGTACCTGGACGACACATAGAGATACACCGTGCTGTTCGTGGAAGACTGCACCACGTTCGACCCGTTCCAGTACGCCTTCCCGTTCGCGATCGCCCAGTTCAACACAGCCGCGTACTCCGCGTTCGTCACCTCGCAGGCGCTCATGTAGAACCCGCTGATGTACGGATAGTGCTCCGGACGCTCGTCCGAGTATCCCTCGCCCGGATCGCTCCCCATCGTGAACGTGCCCGCGGGGATGTAGACCATCCCGCAGGTTGGAGGCGGCTCGTCTTGCACCTCCACACTCCGCATCGTCTGGTTCGTGAGGCCTCCCGTGTCCTTCACCTCGAGGCGAATCGTCTTCGTCCCGGTCGAGGCATACTGGTGAGAGTTCGTCTTCGTCGTCGAATATGGCGTGTCCCACGTCCCGTCGTTCTCCCAATCCCAACGAACCTGAAGCGATGAAAGCGCATCCTCGTTGTCCGAAGAGCACGACGCGTTGAACTGGAAGTCCGTGCTCGTCGTCCCCGAACTCGGCGTCACCGTGAAACAGGCGGTCGGGGGGGTGTTGGGTGTCTCGCTCGTCCTCCCGCTCGCCTGATTCGAGACGCCCGACCAGTTCGGGACCTCGTCGGCCGTCTTGAGGCGGAAGTAGTACCAAGTGTTCGGGGATAGGCCTCCCACCGTGAAGCTCTCGAATTGCCCGGTGGACCTCGGCGTGGGTTCCCCCGTCGCATGCGTCATCTGATCCCACGAGGCGCTCGAACTCGTCGAGTACCGGATGTCGTACTGCGACGCCTGCCCCGAGTTCCCGTCATCCCCAGGGGCCGTCCAGGTGAGCCTCAGGCTCGTGCTCGTCGGAGATTCCGCCGCGAGGTTCGTCACCGCCGAAGGAGGCGTGACGTCCGGGGCCTGAGTCACGATCACCGTCCGGAGAGTCGAGCCGATCAGGCCACCGTCGTCGGCCACCTGAAGCCGGATGACCTTCTGCCCCTCCGAACCGTAGCTGTGCTCGGCCGTCTTTGCCGTCGTGTACCCCCCGTCGGCCGGATAATCCCACGACCCGTTGTCTTCCCAGTCCCAGCGGACGCGAAGGTTGGCCCAGGGCGTCTCGGCATCGCTCGATCCGGACGCGTCGAACTGGAAGACCGTATTCGGCGGGCCGGACTGCGGCTCGACCACGAAGGAAGCCACAGGCGGTGTGTTCAGGAATGGGCTCTGGACTTGGATAAGAGCGGCACTTGGCAACCAGAGCCAGTTACCGAGCATGAAGCCGACGTTGAAGGCCGCCGGTAGGAGCCCTACGATGACAAGAACGAACCAGACGAAAGTCCACGCAGCAGCGGAAAGTCCAAGCCCACCCCCCACCTTCAACGCGCCGGCCAGCAAAGTCGAGATTCGGATGATGCTATTCACAGCTGCTGTTGGAAGCCCGAGCGGGTCGGAGTCGATCAGTGATTGCACGTCCGGAGTTGCAGCGCGCGTGGTCGACCAGGCAAATGCAACGTCTGCAGCTCTACCGAGAAGATTCGAAGTCCCTAGAATGAGATCGATGATTGGGAACACAGCATAATACGCAAGTGACATCCCCCAGGCATCCAAGTTGTCGCTAGATACTGTTGGCGGAAGTGTCGCCGATGCCCCGAACCCGGGCCCGGTAATCCAATACTGAGCGGATCCGACGTTCCGCGATGCCGTGAAGTCGATGGCGTCCTGCCTGGTTGCAGGTGTGTTTAGAGTACTCGTGAAAAGCGAAACCCAGCTAAATGGCCTCGCGCCCATCATGCTGTTCAGGCCGTCGGCGACCGGAACGACCTGCTTCTCCGCTCCACCCCACTGAAGCTCCCTTCGATACACGTTGACGAAGCGCCACGCGCTGTTCGTAAGGAGCATCTGCGTGTTCGCGCGGTTCTGGGTGCTTGTGACCTGCACAGAGAAGCCGCCGACAGCCGGAGCCAGGATTCCGAGCTTCCGGGCGCGGGCCGAGTCTTCGGCAACCCACGCGCGCAGCACCGCGGCCCCGAGGCTATCCACCTCGGGATCTCGGAGCAGATCGGAGAGGGCTTGCGAACGGAGCCTGGTCCCCAACGCACTTTCGAAGCTTTCGAACTCCGGAAGGGACGAAAGCTCGGAGACCCTGGCTGCCGCCTCGAACGGATCCACCGTCAGAATGCCGGGGCTCAGCATGAGGAGGGAGAGCGCGGTCGATCGAGCGCCAAAACGGATCTCCTCACCGCGTGCCTTGCCATGAACACCGGGAATCGAGAGAGCGAGACCGCGAAGCTTGTTCGAGGAATCGAGCGCGAAGAGGAGCTGGGCGCCCTCCTCGGACACGGAGAGATCGGCGCCTTGGGACGCCGTGATGACTTTCTCTTCATCCCAGGCGGAGAGGACGCGGACGCTGGGCGCCCCGATCTCCGAGGTGTCCACGGCCACTCGGGTCGTGTCCTGCGCTACAAGTGGCGGGTCAGATGGAGGTCCCCCGTCGTCAGGTTCTTGCGGGTTCTTGTCGTTGCAAGAGAGATTGCCGAGAACAACGACGAGAGGGAGGACGAGGAAGATCCTCGCAAACCGTTTGCGCAGGAGTGCCCGAAACGCTCGCATCACAGAGTCCTCCTCATCGAGCTCGACTCCCCGGGCGATTCGGGACGTTTTTGCCTCCGTTTGGTCGTCACAACGCATGCAAGAACGTCCCCTGAATTCTCCATCAAGCCTCGTGCCACGATCGGAGCCGGGGAGAGGCGTCGGCCGAAGTGCCGGCCCCGGGACAAGTTGCGGAGGAAAAGCGCATCTCCTCCTCAGCCCCTCGGGACGAAGAATCCCAACAACCGTTGGAGAGAGGGCGTCCCCGAAAAGACGACAAGACGTTCCGCGCGCGCTCGTTACTCCTGCCGACCGTTCGTTGGGGCGGGAGAGCGGAAGTTGCGGGCGTCGCGGGAAAGAACGAGGACTCACGCCCTTCTCCCGACCGGAAACCGCCCCGTGTTGCCGGAAGGCCGACGCCCCTCGTTCCACGAGCGGTTCGAGGGGGGCGGACCTCGCCTGGTCGGCGGCAAGGGGCGCACCACGCGGGAGAAAATCGGAAGCGAGGAAGATCCGCCGTCTCATCGGAACGGTCTCATCCGGTTCGGCCACGGAGGAATCGCAGTCGCGGGAAGATTACCACACGTTGTTCGATGCGTCAATCTCCCGCTAGTCCCGAAAACCAAGAACCATGCCCGTTTGTTGCCCGGAAGGCTCCGCCCACTTCCGGTCTTCCCGATTGGGCATGACCCGGTGCCAGGTGCGGAGGCGGAGGGTCTTGTGATCGCGATGGCGAACCGCCCCGCGCGCATAAACGCGCGCCTCGCCCACCGGAGGACCGATCCAGAGGACCTCATCGGCGATGTGCCGTCGACCGAGGTCGTACCTGGCATACTCGAGAACCTTCCCCTCCCGATCCGGCTCGCCCACGGGCACGAAGAACCACTCCCCCTGCCGGAGGACTCGTTCCCCGGCCCGTTCCGCGTGATGCACGACTTCCGGCTTCAGGATCTCGAACGCATCACGGAGCGTGCGAACGCGCCCTTCGGGAAGCCCGAGGACGAAGAGGTGCCGCTCGTCGTGGCCGAAGAGAAAGCGGCCCGTGCTCTCCGGCGTCCGGACGCGGAGAAGAAGGTGCCGGATCGAGCGGCTCCTGTCCAACACGTCCGCTTCGCTCCCCCCGCCGGGGAGGATCGCGAACTCCTCGATCCCGCGCCTCTTCCTCACGTCGACGAAGAGGAGACGCCCTTCCCGGATCCGTTCGAGGTTCAAGCGCTCCCACCGTGTCCGCGCCTCATCGAGGAGGAGGCGCCGCGCCGGAAGGCGGACCTCGTGGAGGCACGTCAGCAGATCATCCCAGCTCATGAAGCTTCTCCCAATTGGGGATAGTCGATTCATATCTCTCCCCATGAGAGCCGCCGTACGGCGCGTTTCTTAACGCGTCATACGTTGAGGGCCGCTTCTCCGGCCTCCTCGATTCGCCTCCTCACCTTGCTCAAGATCGCCGCGACCGACCCGGGGGTATATCCGGTGAGGAGCGCGACCTCCTCGTGCGAGAGCCTCTTCTCCGGGTCGTTCCGGAGAAGCCAGATGCGCCTCCACTCCGGGCTCGGGACAACGGCAGAGAGGTGTTCCATCGCGAGAGTGCGAGCGACGGGACTCTCTCCGGAAGAGAGCGGGTTCGATCCGACCGGGACGCTGTCCCCGCCGATCTCCTCCCACGACTTCCACCCGTTTTCTTTCGCTCGACAGCGAAGAGCGGCGCGGCGGGTGATCGTATAGAGCCACGTCGTGACGCGACTTTTCCCGCTGAAGAGGCGGCCGTTCCTGCATGCGGCGAGAACGGCGTCGTTCGCGGCAGTGGCGACGAGATGAGGATCGGCGACGCCGAGAATGGCGCGCGCCATCCGGAGCGCGATCGGGCGAAGACCGCAAGCGATCCGGTCCTCCTCCCCGCTCCGGATCAGCTCCGCGAGGGGATCTGGATCGACACGAGTGAGCATGGAGCACCTCCTGGGAACATGCGTTGGCATATTCCTCGGTGCCCCCTCGCCCACTCCACGAGGCGGGTCGAAGCGAGATTCGTGAACATCCGCATCTTCATGAAACCTTCCGGGGAGAGACGGTGCCCCCCATCGAGCTCCGATCTCTCCCTCTCCCTGTAAGAGCAATCACTCGGGTCGAATCTTAACATCTCGATGAGGATCCGTCAACGCGCGAGGCGCGCTTCCCCGCCCCCGGGAGCGCCGGCCCGGCGACCGCGAAGCGGATCGACTCGGTGCGGAGAAGGCGGCGGGCCGCATCGCGGACATCGTCCTTCGTCACCGCGGCGATCTCGCGCCGATAGCGCTCCAGATAGTTCGGGCCGAGGCCGTAGTACTCCTCGGCGAGAAGAAACGCCGCCGTTCCGTCGTTCGTCTCGAGACGAAGGGGAAGGCTCCCGATGAGGAAGTCCTTCGTCTCCTGAAGCTCGGAGGCGCGGACCCGTTCTCGCCGCATCCTCTCGCATTCCTCGCGCATGATGCGGATCGCGGGCGCGACGTGGTCCGGGCGGACGCCCGCGTGAACGACGAGCGGCCCCGCTCCGACCGACGCGGCGAGCGTGCTCCTGACTCCGTACGCGAACCCCTCCTTCTCGCGGATCCGGTTCCCGAGACGCCCGCCGAGCCCGAACGCGCCGAGGATCTGGTTCATCACCGTGACGCGGGGAAAGTCGGGGTCGTTCCGCCGAATCCCGAGAAATCCGAGCGCGATGTCGCATTGCGTCTTCTCGGGAACGAAGAGCATCCGCGCTTTCGGGCCGCGCGGAGGCGGCGGGTCGGGGACCGGCGGCGGTCCCGGGTCGCCGTCCTTCGTCCACCTTCCGAAGAGGCGCGCCGCGAGCCTCCGAACGTTCTCCGGCTTCACGTCGCCGGCGACGACGAGGATCGACCCGCGCGGATGAAAACGGGCGCGATGGAAGCGAACGAGGTCGGCCCGCTCGAGGATGAGGACGCTCGCCCGCGTTCCGCCGCCGCTCCGCCGGTACGGATGCCGCGGAGGATAGAGAAGGCCGGCGAGAGCCTTCATCGCGACCGCACGCGTGTCGTGCTCCTCCTCGCGGATCCCGACGAGCATCTCCCCCTTCACCCGTTCGAGCTCCCTCCGCGGAAAGGAAGGTTCGAGAACGGTCTCCGCCGCGAGCGCGAGCACCTCCTCGAGGTGTTCCTTGAGCATTGAAGCGATGAGGATCGTCGAGTGCTTGTCCACGGCGACGTCGGTCTCCGCTCCGAGAAAGTCGATCCGCTCCGCGATCTCCTTGCCGGTCCGACGGCGCGTCCCCTCGTCGAGCATCTGCCCCATGGCGAGCGCGAGCCCCTCCTTCCCCGCCGGGTCGTGCACCGATCCGGTCTGGAGACAAAGACGAAACGTCGCCGACGGGGAGATCGCGTTCCGCCGCACGATGAGGCGCATTCCGTTCGAAAGCTCGGACCCTGCGCTCGTCACAGGCGTCTCCCCCTTCCCGCCGCTCGGGCCGTGTACGCTCCGACCGTCCGGTTCGCCGGACGGAAGATGCGCGCCGCGAGATCCCTCACTTCTCCCGCCGTCACCTTCTCCACGCGCCCCAAGAACTTCTCGAAGAACGCGCTCCCCCCGATCGTGCGGAAGTACCCAATCTGATGCGCGAGCTCGGTCACCGAATCGCTCTGGAAGACCGCGGCCGCGCGGAGCTGGTTCTTCGCCTTGCGAAGCTCGCGGTCGGACCGCTTCCGCTCGGCGATCTCGCCGAGCAGCGCGAGAAGCGCCTCCTCGAGCGCGCGCACCGAAACGCCCTCGCGCGCGGTGAGCGAGATCGCGTGAAGAAACGGATCGCGCGTCGGAAGGTAGAACGACCGCGCCCCGGCGGCGAGGCCCGAACGTACGAGCCGGTCGTAGAGAGGCGAGCTCCGCCTCGCCTCGCTGTCGAAGCTCCAGAGGTTGATCCCCTTCGCGCCGCCGAGCACCGCGTCGAGCACGACGAGAACAACCGCCTCGTCGTCCCCCACCGGAAGGGCCTTGTGGACGACCTGGAGATACGAGGTCTTCCCTTCCCCCTCGATCGCGACCCGCCTCTCTCCTCGTTGCGGCCCCTCGGGCGTCCGCCTTCTCGCGGGCGGCTTCCCCTTCGGAAGCCTCCCGAACAGCCGCCGCACCTTCCGCATCGCTTCGGCCGGATCGAAATCGCCGGCGATGACGAGCGTCGCGTTCGACGGTACGTAGTTCGCCCGGTAGAAGGCGACCATCTCGCGCCTCGTGATCCGCCGAACGTCCGCTTCCCAGCCGACCGTCGGCCAGCGATAGCCGTGCGTCTGGAAGGCGGCCGCCGTCACCTCGCGGTCAAGAAGCGTCTCCGGGTCGTTCTCCCCGCCGTGAAGCTCCGAGACGATCACGGTCCGCTCCGACTCGAACTCGGCCGGATCGATCCGGCTCCGCGCCATCCGTTCCGATTCGAGCGCGAGCGCGAGATCGAGATGCTCTTTCGGCAGCGTTTCGAAGTAGGTCGTCTGGTCGATCCAGGTGTAGCCGTTCCAGTAGCCGCCGCGCCTCTCGATCAGGTTCTTCATCTCCCGCTTCGAGAAGCGCGCGGTTCCCTTGAAGTTCATATGTTCGAGCCAATGAGCGATTCCGGTCGCGCCCGGCGTCTCGTCGGCGGAGCCGACCGCGTACCAGCACCAGACGCTCACGATGGGGGCCGAACGGATCGGGCGGAGAAGAACGGTGAGGCCGTTCGGCAGCCGCCGCTCGAGAACCCGCGAGAAGGCGCGGCGGCTCAACGCGCGACCGCCTGCGCGACGGCGAGGTTCCCCGCCTCGTCCGCCACGCGGAACGCCACCACGCGCCCCTCTTCCTTGCCGGCCTCCACGGTGAAGTCGAACTCCTCCCTCCGATCGTCGAAGATCTCGT
>JAGUYC010000321.1 GCA_020061515.1 Gemmatimonadota bacterium | reverse complement strand
CGACGCCGGCGCCGCACTTCCGAAGCTCGGCGACGCGGTTCCGAATCCGGTCGAGCGCGTTCGCGCAGCCGGCGAGCCCGTCCCACGTGAAGGTGAGCGGCGCGCGGTAGTGCGCGTTCAAACAGAAAAGCCGATATGCGAGCGGATCGATCCCCCTTTCGGCCACCGAGTCGAGCGTGACGAAGTTGCCGCCCGACTTCGCCATCTTCGTCGTTTCTCCCTCCTCCCCCTCCTTCGAGGGGAGGACGAGAAACTCCCCGTGCATCCACCAGCGGACCCATTCGTGTCCGAAGGCCGCCTCCACCTGGGCGATCTCGTTCGTGTGATGAATGGCGATGTGATCCACGCCGCCGCAGTGGATGTCGAAGCGCTCCCCGAGATAGCGGACCGACATCGCGGAGCACTCGATGTGCCACCCGGGGAACCCGGTCCCCCACGGGCTCTCCCACTCCATCAGGCGCTTCTTCCCCTTCGGGGAGAACTTCCAGAGCGCGAAATCGGTCGGGCTCCGCTTCCCCTCGACCATCTCAATGCGGGCTCCGGCCTGAAGACCGTCCCGATCAAGACGCGCGAGCCGCCCATAATCATTTAACTTAGAAGTATCGAAGTAGATCCCGTCCTCGAGACGATAGGTGAAGCCTCGTTCCTCGAGGCGGCGGACAAGGTCGACCTGCTCCGCGATGTGGTCGGTCGCCTTGCACCAGACATCCGGCTCGAGAACATGAAGCCGCCGCATGTCCTCGCGAAACGCCTCCCAGTAGAAGTCGGCGATCTCGCGAATCGTCTTCCCCTGTTTCTCGGCGCTCCTCTCCATCTTGTCGTCGCCGGTGTCCGCGTCGGAGACGAGGTGTCCCACGTCGGTCACGTTCATCACGTGTTGAACCTCGTATCCGGCCTCGGTCAGGACGCGCTTCAGCACGTCCTCGAAGACGTAGGTCCGCAGGTTCCCGATGTGGGCGTACTGATACACCGTCGGGCCGCACGTATAGAGGCCGACCTTCCCCGACCCGAGCGGCTCGAACGGCTCGATCGACCGGGTCATCGTGTTGTAGAGCTGAATCACGATCGCCATCTCCTCGATACGATCTCCGTGCGCGAACGTCGGCCCGTCCGAGCGGTCGGGCGATCCTTCGGTCGAGGCCGGGGGAAGGGGGCTGCCCAGCGAGTTCCGCAGCGCGCCGGGGCCCGCCGAATCTCTCCCAACGCGAGGCCCCGGTGCGCGAGGACTGTTTGAGCCGGCGCCCCCTTCCCTCGGCCTCGAGCCTCCCCACCCCGATCGTCTTGTCTCGCCGAGCAACGCTAATGAGAGCCCCACACGCCGAGGATCTTCTTGCAGAAGGGGCAGCAGACGACGCGCACCGACTCGTGCCACTTCCCCTTCACCTCGACCAGCCGCTCGAGCATCTTCTCGCAATGCGGGCAGACCGGTCGCATCTCTTCCTTATCCGTCTTCATCGCCCTCTCCCGCGCGCCCGCGTGTTGCTCCCGAGGCGCGGTCGCCTTTCGGCGGTGAACCTCGCGCGGGCTCGGGAGTTCCAAGATCGGTTCCGATGAGTCTAGTTTCGTCCCCGCGGGGTGTCAAGGAACGGCCGGGGAAAGGCGAGAAACGATTGGGAGCGCGCCCTCCGTGTGGTATATTGCGGAAGTTGTTCGAGAAAACCGAGTCCACCCGACGGAGCGAGCAGGAGACCCGTGAAACGAGACAGCCGCGAAGCCGGAGGGCGTGAAGAGAGCGCCCCGCGCGGGGAGACCCGCAAAGAACAGGACAAGACGCCGCGCCCCGCCGAGGATCGCCTCGACGGAACGGTCACCTACGGGCGGCGGCTCGACTTCCTCGTCGCCCTTCTCGTCACGCTGGTGTCGGGAGCGATCTACGTCCTGACGACCGGGCGAGGCGCGCCCTTCTGGGACTGCGGGGAGTTCATCGCGTGCGCGTACATCCTCGGGATTCCGCATCCGCCGGGAGCCGCGCTCTTCGTGATGATGGGGCGCGTGGTCTCCCTCATCCCGTTCGGGGACACCGCGTTCTTGCTGAACCTCTTCTCGTCGGTCGCGAGCGCCCTGGCGGTCGGCTTCTTCGCGCTCGCGCTCGCGCGGGTCCTCCGCCGCATCAACGGACACGAGAAGACGGCGATCGACGCGGTCGCGATCTACGCGGGAGTCGTCCTCGGCTCCCTGGCGGTGGCGTTCGGATCGACCTACTGGTTCAACGCCGTGGAGGCCGAGGTCTACGGGCTCGCGCTTCTCCTCATCGCGATCCTCGTTTGGCTCACGCTCGTCTGGATCGAGCGCCCGCGCACCCCCGAGGGGAATCGGATTCTCGTCCTGCAGGTGCTTCTCCTCTTCCTCGCGGCGACGAACCACATGCAGGCTTTTCTTCCGATCCTGCCGATCTTCCTCCTCTTCTTCCTCGCCGACCGCGCGCGTCTCAAGAACCCGGTCTTCTGGGCCGTTTTCTTGATCCTTGTCTCGGTGATTTCTCTTCTCGATTTCTTCCTTTGGGCCGCTCCGATCGGCGCCGCCGTCTTCTTTCTCGCGGCCTACCTCTCGACGCGGCCGGAGCGGAAGAAGACGTTCACGCTCGCGGGGTTCCTTCTCTTCGCGGCGGTTCTCGGCTACTCCCTCTACGGATACGTGCCGATCCGAGCGGCGCTCCGACCCGCCATCAACGAGAACGAACCGGACGACTGGACCAGCTTCAAGATGTTCCTCGAGCGAAAGCAGTACTCGGACAAGTCGATGTTCGAGCTGATGTTCACCCGCAAGGGAAGCTGGGCGAACCAGTTCGGAGATTTCCATCGCATCGGGTTCTGGTATCACTTGAAGACTCAATGGCTTCCCGAGCGTCTCTCCGGTCTCACGATTCTCCTCTCCGCCCTCACTCTCCTCGGGCTCTTCGCGATCTGGAAGCGCGACCGAAAGCTCGGGCTCTACTTCCTCTCGATCTTCCTCTTGTTCACGATCGCGATGACGCTCTACCTCAACTTCTCCGACGGAACCAGGGGAGTGAAGCTCGAGGTCCGAGACCGCGACTACTTCTACACGCCCGGTTTCGTCGCGATCGGCTGGCTGATGGGAATCGGCTTCGGAACGCTCCTCGGCTTCCTGCTTGCGCGCCCCTTCGCGCGCCGCGAGCTCCGCGAAACCATCGTTGCCGCGCTGGCAATCCTCTCCCTCGCCGTTCCGATCGGCGCCGTCCGGACGAATTATTCCACGCATGACCGGTCGAGGTTTTGGGTGGCCGAGGATCTCGCCTACAATATGCTCGTCGCGCTCGGCGAGCGAGGCATCCTCTTCACCGGAGGAGACAACGACACGTTCCCGCTTTGGTATATCCAGGAAGTCCGCAACTTCCGAAAGGACGTCCGTATCGTCAACCTGTCCCTTCTCAATACGCCCTGGTACATCAAGCAGCTGAAACACGATGAGCCCAAGATCAAGATCTCTCTTTCCGACGACGAAATCGAGAACCTGCGAGGATACTATCGGCCCGACGGCACGATCGTGACGATCAAGGATGTCGTGATGCCGATCATCATCCGCGACAACATCGCCGACCGTCCGGTCTACTACGCGATCACCGTCACGACCTCGGACCAAGAAGGGGTCAAGGACAAGCTGATCCAGGAGGGGCTCGTGAAGCGGATCGACATGAGCCTCGATCAGGAATCGATCGATGTGAAGGCGATGGAGAGGAACTTCGGCGAGGGGGTCTATCGCTTCCGCGGGCTCGACGACCCGACCGTCTACAAGGACTCCGACACGGTTCGGCTCCTCACGAACTACAACGCCTGCCTCTACAACCTCGCCCAGCTCTTCCAGAGATCGGGCGAGCTCGAAAAGGCAAGGAAGTACACGGAGATGATCCGATCCTTCCCGCACGACAATCTGGCGGGGCATCGGATGCTCGCGCTCTTGTCGGAAGGGACGGGCGACTGGGAGGCCGCCCTCCACCACATCCGCAGGTGTTCAAACTTCGAGCCGGACGACGCCTTGAGCTACGTGAAGGAGGCGGAGTATCTGGAGGCGCTCGGGCGGAAGGAGGAGGCCGCGGACGCGATCATCCGCGCGTACGAGATGCTGCCCGACGATCGCATGGTCCTTGGAGCCCTCGTCCGCACCCTCACCGGGACCTCGAGGGAAGAGGAGATGGTCCGTTATCTGCAAGATTGGCTGGCGCGTCACCCGGAGGACGACCGTGTGAGAAGAGCCCTGGGGACGTTCCACGGCGGTCTCGGAGACACCGGGACCCGTCCCTGACGAATCGTTCTGGAGAGCCGCGCACCTTGTGCCGTCTGTACGGTTTCCTCGCCTCGCAGCCGACCCGTGTCGAATGCGCGCTCGTACGCTCGCAGCAGGCGCTCGTGCGCGAGCAAGGAACGGGAGGAAGAAACCGCACTCCCGTGACCGGCTGGGGCGCGGCGGTCTTCCGGTCGGACGAAGCGGTCGTCTACCGGAGACCCCTCGGGAACCAGGAGAGCTTCTCCTTCGATTCGGAGGCCGCCGCGACGCCTACCCATGCGTTCGTCGCCCACGTGCGCGCCGGCTCGTCCGGCAGGGCGGATCGGCGAAACACGCAGCCGTTCGAGTTCCAAGGCTGGGTATTCGCCCATTCCGGAACGATCGAGAACTTTCTCACGCTCCGGCGGGAGTTGATGGGCGAGCTCAATCCGGAGTTCCGCCGCGCGATTCAAGGGAGCACCGACTCCGAACACGCTTTCTTCCTGTTTCTTTCTTATCTCAAGCGCTCCGCCGGTTCCATCGGCGGCGACGCGCCGATCCACCGCATCCACGACTCGTTCCTCAAGACCGTCGCGATGCTGAACGAGATGACGGGCCGTTCCGGATCGAAGATCCGTTCCCGTCTTCTGCTTCTCGCGACGAACCGCCGCGTGATGCTCGCCTGCCGCCAGGGCGGGAAGCTCTTTCGCCTCGAGCGAGACCGCGCGGCGGTTTGCGCGGTGTGCGGCGAATCGCACACGGTGATGACGGCCGGCGCTCCCTACCGCTGCGTGGCCTTCGCCACCGAGCCGATCTCCGGAGAGGATTGGACCGAGGTTCCCGAGGACCGCGTCGTCCTCGTCGATCCGGATCTCGCCCTCACCGAAACCACTCCGACCGCCTGATCCGTCCGGATTCGGAGTTGACCTCCCGCCTCCTCCGATGCCATCATCCCGCTGCGGCGCTGGCGCCCGCCGCTCGGCGGCGCGCTCGCACGGCGAAACCGAAGAGGCCCGCGGAAGCCGGGCCGTTTCACGAGAAAGGAATCGCGGGAATCATGAAGGAATGCGAATGGTGCGGGGACGACTTCCGCGGAGAGGGAGTCCGGCTCGCCGATCACTCGTTCTGCTGTGAAGCATGCCGCGAGGAGTTCCGCAAGGACGTCTACGGCGACGCGGAGCCGGAGGAGCCCGAGGCCGGCGAACCCGGCTCCGAAAAGGGAGATTAACGGCCGCTCCTCTTGACGAACGCGCTTCGATGAGCGGCACGTTCTTGAAAAGCCCGACGGGGAAACCGCCCGCCGCTTCCCCGAAGAGAATGCGCCCGGCGATCTCCGGACCGCCGGGCGCGCGTCGCAGGGCCGGGACGTTCGCTCCCGGTCTCCCCCCGCTCCGTGTTACGAAAGATAGGCGCGCAGCAACTCACCCCGCGAGCCGGCGGCGAGCTTCTCCAGCGCCTTCTTCTTGATCTGCCGAACCCTCTCTCGCGAGAGGTTCATCACCGAACCGATCTCCTCAAGGTTGTAGGCTCGATCCAAGTCGATGCCGAAATAGAGACGAACGACCTCCGCCTCTCGGTCGGCCAGGCTCTCGATCACCTCTCGAACATGCTCCCGCATGTGCCCCTCGACAAGCTCCGTTTCCGGCGAAAGCGCGTTCTCGTCGGACACGTAATCGCCAAGGCTGTTCTCTCCGTCGAAGTCCTCCGGCCCCTCGAGCGAGAGGAAGCGGCTGCTGATTCCCATCAGGTTGTAGACCTCGTACTCGGAGAGCCCAAGAACCTCGGCCAGCTCCGCCACCGTCGGCTCCTGATGGAAGGTCTTCCAGTAGTGGTTCATGTACTTCGACATCTTCTGCAGCAGGATTTCCTTGTTCATCGGAAGCCGAATCGCGTGCGAGTTCTCGATCACGGCCTGCTGCATGCGCTGCTTGATCCACCACACCGCATAGGTGGTGAACTTGAAGTTGCGCGTCTCGTCGAACTTCTTGACCGCCTTGATGAGGCCGATGTTCCCCTCGTTGACCAGATCGGAGAGAGGAAGCCCGCGGTTCATGTACTTCTTCGCCACGTAGACCACAAACCGGAGGTGCGAGAGGACGAGCGCGTGCATCGCCTCTTCGTCCCCCTCGCGCGCTCTTCGAGCGAGATCCCCCTTCTCCTTCTCCGGAACGGTCGGGATCTTCTGGATCTCCCTGAGGTAGAGGGTCATCGCCTTGTCTTCCTGCGCCGGGGAGAACTTGGTCGAGTAGTTGGCCTTCATGTCACGCTCCGTTTCGTATTCGACTCGCCGCTTGCGCGGCAGGGGCTGTTATCTGTTCTTCCGGATCCCATCGGTTTCCAGAACTCACCCCGCCTGGGAGGATCCGGTTTCCTCCACGGGGGCCTCCGCGGTCGGCGACGACATCTCCCGCGCCGGTCTCCACGCGGCGTCCGCATGAAGGCCGCGCACAAGAGCGGGTTTCTCGATCGGCCGTTCGCGGCGGCAGTCCACGCACGCTTCCTTCGGCTTCGCGGGCGCGCACTCCTTGCAGGTCTCGAGGTAGAGAAGCGACTTCTCCAGCTCGGCCTCGAGACCGCGAAGCGTCTCCAGCGTTTCGCGAAGCCTTCCCAACCTCTCGTGGTAGAGATCCCGCACCACCCCCATCGCATCGCATCCCACCTCGCACCGGTTCACGGTGCCGATGAGATCGCGGATCTGCGTGAGGGAAAGACCGAAGTGGTGGAGCCGGTTGATCCAATTCATGCGCTCGAGGGTGCTCTCGTCGAACAGACGATAGCGCCCCTTCGTCCGCCCCCGGCTCCGGATGAGACCCATCTGCTCGTAGATGTGGATCGCTCGGACCGTCTTCCCGGCCTCGCGAGCCAGATCGCCGACCTTGAGCATATGTTCCACGTTCGGCCCCCTAAAACCTTAACCCTATCGTTAAGGTGAGGCTATGGTACCATCGACCGAAAGGACCGTCAACCAAAATCGGACCGGCGACTTCCATTTTTTTCTCCGGCCGAACGGACATGGCAAGTCTTTTCTTTATAATAGGTTATAGAGAATGGCGCCGGCGGAAGATCAAGGGGAAGGAGCCGGTCGGATCGATCGGTCGCCTTCGAGGTGAGCCCCATACTGCCTCTCCGCGAACGCTCGAAGGGGCGCGTCGCGGGCGATCCAGAAGATGTTTCGCCGCTCCCGCCCCGGGCGAAACGACGGGGGGAAGCCGTCCAGGAGCGCCTCCGCGGGCGAGCTCCTTCCGCTGAGGCGATCCCCCATGAAGAGCGAGAAGTAGATCGTGTTGAGCTCCTTGGAATCGTTCGGAGGGGCGCGGCTCAAGAACTCGCGCGCATAGAGATCGCGATACGAGAGCGGCGACGGCTCGCGCGGCGCGAGAATCCGAATCGATCCGTCCGCTCCGGCGCTCCCGACGATCTCCGCTCCTTCGAACGACGCGCGCGCGGCCTCCTCGTCCATCCGCGCCAGAATGAAGTCCGCGTGGCACACGACCGCCTCGCGATCGAGCGTGAAGAGAAAGCGGGGCCATCCGGCGCGCGCGTTGTAGATGTTGAGCGCCGAAAAATAGAAGAGATCCTCGAAGCGCTCGTAGGCTCGCTCGTCCCCGCCGCTCCATTGGGGAAGGTCGAGATCGTAGACCACCGCCGGACCGAAGCGCCAGGCGAGCGCGAGCGCTTCGTTCGGATCGAACCCTGCAAGCGCGAGGCTCCTCGTGAACCGCCAGCGGTTGATGTCGAGCCGTCCGTCCGGCGTCTGCATCGGAGCCCTTTCCGGATCCGCGCGCACCATCGCCTCCTCGACTCCTCGAAGGTCGAGCGCCCCCGTGAGCCGATACGGACAGAAGACCGCTCCGCGCGTCAAGGCGAGGTACTGCCCCATCGATGCGAGGACCGCCGCCGCGAGAAGGATGCTCCTCGCGCGCGGCCGGCGCATCCTCTCGATGGCCCCGAGGAGGAGGAGCGCCGCCGGCACCACGACAGGAGCCGCGTGCCGGGGCTCCTTCACCACTTGAAATGTGAAGAGAACGAGCGGAACGAGGAGCCAGAGAGCGAGAACCCGAAAGCGGTCGCCCGCGGGATCTTCCGGATCGAAGAGACGCTTCCGGTGCCAGACCGGCAGGATCAGGAACACGGAGAGAAGGCCGAGCCCGAGGCGCGCGACTTGCACGAAGGTATAGGAGAACGATTCGAGCGAGAAGAGATCGGGGGGGCCGATCAGCCGCATGATCGGGATCCGGGTGTTTCCGAGCGACGCGTAGTACGCGAACGAGTCGGGAAAGAAGATCCGGATCCCGGCGAACACGGCGATCGCGGGGAGGAAGAAGACCGCAGCGAGAGCGGCGAGCCGCCGCGCGTCGCGCGACCGAAACGCGCGCGCCGCCTCGAGCGCGAAGGGGCCGGCGAAGAAGAGGAGAAACGTCATCTTCATGAGAAG
The DNA here is from genome assembly GCA_020061515.1 of Gemmatimonadota bacterium. Taxonomy (GTDB): domain Bacteria; phylum Orphanbacterota; class Orphanbacteria; order Orphanbacterales; family Orphanbacteraceae; genus VGIW01. The sequence continues at coordinate 6,297 of JAGUYC010000321.1, read as the reverse complement.
GCCGAGAACGAAGGAGAGAGCGAGAAGAACCGCCGATCCTCTCTTTCGAAGCCCCTCGGCCCGAAACCAGAGAACGTATCCGATCGCCACGAGAGCGGTCAGGGCAAACTCGACGTACAGCTCCCGCGAGAGGCCGATGAGGAGAGGAGAACCAAGGACAAGGAGAGCAGGGACCGCCGCGGGAGAGCGGAAACCGATCCCGCGCGCGAGGGCGGCGACCGCGTAGGCGAGGAGAAGCGCGAAGAGGAGGTTCGCCGCGAGGGCCGCCGGGATCGTCTTCCCGCCGAGCGCGAGGAACGGAGCGACGAAGAAGGGGAACGCCGAAGCGACATCGAAGCCCCGGGCCGGTTCCGCGCCCCCCTCGACGATCGAGAGCGCGAAGGAGTAGTACTGTTCGGGATCCATCCAGGAGAAGCAGTCTCTCTCCGCGATGTCGCGCGCGAAGTCGAGGCCGTACGCGGCGAGGAAGAGGGCGAGGAGAAGCGGCCCCGCCCGGCCCGCACTCCGATTCCCGGTCAACTCGTCCCGCACTCCCGGCCGCGGCGCCGAAACGATCGAAGAGGCGCCGCGCCCTCGCGACGAAAACGCGTGCAGAATCTAGGCTCGCCGGGGATCCCCTCCGCCGGCGGTCCGCTATCTCGTCGGCGCGCGCGAGTCCGCCGCTGCCTGATCGGCCCGCAGCATCCTGTTGAAGTGGAACGGAGAGACGCGAACCCAGCTCCCCTCCCCGGGGACACCCGGGAAGATGACGCGGATCATCCCATCCGAACGGAGCATCAGCCCCATGAGATCCTGCGGGAACGCCCGCACCTCCGCGCCGTAGAGAGAAACTCCGACCGAGTCGACGTGCGCGAGGCCTTTCCGCATCCCGTCGAGCTCGAGAGTCGCGCTCTCCTGTTGGAGGCTGTCGGTCACGTTCCGGAGCTGTTCCTCGGCGAAACGGACTTGCTCGGCGAGACGGCTCTTCGCCTCCAGCTGAAGAAGCGCCAGCGTGGAGTCGATCGGAAGCGTCGGATCGGCCAGGAAGATCGAGCTGAAGCCCTCCCACCCGTAGTAGAACTTTCGAAACTCGACATCAATTCCTTCGAAGAGAGAAACGAATCTCCCGGCGGGAACGTACGCTTGCAGGTTGATCGCCGCGTCGATCTCCTCGTCCGCCCGGTTCCGGGACGCGTACTCCAGCGACGCGAAGGAGCGGGGGACGAGCCAGTCGATCTTCTCGCGAAAAGTCATCAGAGTGTCCGGCAACCCCGCAGTCCCTTCCGCCTCCCTCTCCCCCTTCTTCCCGCAACCGGGCGCCGCGAGGAGAAGAAGCGCGAGACAGATGACGACGCTCCGGATTCCGTTCGATCGGGTTCTCATGTTCCCCTTACTCCTCTTGAAGGTTGGCTAGACCTTCTCCGAAATCGACTTCGCTTGAAGGAAGAGGAGGAGGTAATCCCGTCCCCCCGCCTTCGAGTCGGTTCCCGACATGTTGAACCCGCCGAACGGGTGGACGCCGACGAGCGCGCCGGTGCATTTGCGATTGATGTAGAGGTTCCCCACGTGGAACTCCTCCTTCGCCCGCTCGATCTTGGCCCGGTTCCTCGTGTAGACGGATCCCGTGAGGCCGTACTCGGTGTCGTTCGCGATGCGGAGCGCGTCGTCATAGTCCTTCGCGCGGATCACCGCGAGAACCGGCCCGAAGATCTCCTCCTGCGCGATGACGGCGCGCGGTGCGACGTCCGCGATCACGGTCGGCTCGAGGTAGTAGCCCTCGCTCCCGATCCGATTCCCGCCGTGGACGAGCTTCCCTTCGCTCTTCCCCTTGTCGATGTAGGAGAGAATCGTGTTCATCGCTTTCTCGCTCACGACCGGCCCCATCGTGTTCGAGAAGTCGCGCGGATCGCCGACCCTGATCTTTCGAACGATCGGAAGGAGCTTCTCGAGAAACGCGTCGTACACGTCGGCAACGACGATCGCGCGCGAGCACGCGGAGCATTTTTGCCCCTGGAGGCCGAAGGCGGAGGCGGAGACGGCAACCGCCGCGGCGTCGAGATCCGCTTCCGAATCGACGACGATCGCGTCCTTTCCGCCCATCTCGGCGACGACGCGCTTAACCCAGATCTGGCCCGGAGCGTTCTTGCCGGCCTTCTCGATGATGCCGAGGCCGACCTCCTTCGATCCGGTGAACGAGATGAAGCGCGTGCGCGGATGCCGCACGAGGTAGTCGCCTCCCACCGCGCCCGGCCCGGTGACGAAGTTGAGGACGCCGTCCGGAACGCCGACGCTCCGCATGAGGTCGTTGAAGAGCGCGCCGATCGCGGGGGTTTCGCTCGACGGCTTGAGAATGACCGTGTTCCCCGTCGCGATCGCCGCCGAGGCCATCCCGCAGAGGATCGCGAGCGGAAAGTTCCACGGCGGGATCACGAGGCCGACCCCGAGCGGAATGTAGCGAAGCTCCGGCTTCTCTCCCGGGAAAGGGGTCACCGGCTGCTCGCCGGCGTAGCGGAGCGCCTCGCGCCCGTAGAACTCGAGGAAGTCGATCGCTTCGGCGGTGTCGCCGTCCGCCTCGGGCCAAGTCTTCCCCGCCTCGAGCACCATGCTTGCATTGTGAAGGAATCGGCGCTCGCGCATTCCATCCGCCGCCAGGAAGAGGAGATCGGCGCGCTCCTTCGCGGGAACGCGCTTCCACGACTCGAACGCCTTCTCCGCGGCGAGAAGCGCCTTCTCCGCGTCCTCGTTTCTCGCCTTCGGGAAGATGCCCACGATCTCGGAAGGCTTCGATGGGTTCCGCGAGACGAACGTCTCCTGAAAACGAACCGGCTTTCCGCCGATGAAGCAGTCGTATTCCTTGCCGAAGGTCGAGGAGAACTCCCGAATCGCCTCCTCCATCTTCTTCCGGTTCGCCTCAACGGAGAAATCGGTCAAGGGCTCGTTCTGAAACGTGCCGCGCATGCGTGGCTCCTCTCGGGACCTCGAGCGGTCCTCGGCAGGGGTCTCGTCTCCGCCTCGTTGCGTTCGCCGGAGAGCCTATCACGGGGCGCGAGGGGACTCAAGGTTCGGCGGGAGAACCGGGCCCGACGGCTTCGCGTCCGGTCTTCTCTCCGATGTCCGCGGGCCGTCAGTGGTCGCAGAGGTTCTCGCCCGAGCGGAGTCTTCCTTCCAAGTAGTCGGACACCAGCCTCTCGGGCGGAGCGGACGGAGCCCCTACCACCACCTCGATCCCCTGGTCGGCGAAGAGCTCCTGGGCGCGGCGGCCCATGCCGCCCGCGAGGATCACGTTCGCCCGCCGCTCCGCCAGCCAGGCGGGGAGCAGCCCCGGCTGATGCGGAGGCGACTCGACGTCCTCTCTCGTCACGATCTTCCTCGCCCCGAGATCCACGTCGAAGAGAGCGAAGCACTCGCAATGCCCGAAGTGCGGGGCCAGCTCCCCATTCGCAAGAGGAATCGCGATTCGCATCCTTTGGTCCTCCTCTTCCCATTGAAGCGGCCGCGTTCGATCCGTTGTCGGGGCCGATCCGGCCGCGCCGCGACCGCGGCGGTTACGAGCAGGCGCGCTCCCACACCCGCCGGACTTCCGCGGCGCACGGAGCATCGATCTCCACAACCGATCGTTCGGCGAGCTGAGCCCGCGTGAACGAAGAATCATACCGAATGCGCCCGATCGAGCGAGCTCCCTCTTGTTCCGCCTCTCTCTCGATCTGCCTCGTCTTTTCCGGATTGAGATCCCATTTGTTCACGCACACCGCCGCCGGAACTTCGAAGTGTCTCGCCAGCGCGAGGATTCTCTTGAGATCGTGCACGCCCGACACCGTCGGTTCCGCCACGATCATCACGAGCGAGGCTCCCGTCAACGAGGCGATGACCGGGCATCCGATCCCCGGGGGACCGTCCGCGAGAACGAGCGGGAGGTTCCGCTCCTCCGCGATCCGCCGCGCCTCCCGGCGAACCGTCGAGACAAGCTTGCCGGAGTTCTCGGCGGCCGCGGCGAGACGCGCGTGGACCATCGGCCCGCACCGCGTCTCCGAAATCATCCACTCGCCGGAGACGCGCTCCGGGAAATCGATCGCTTCTTCCGGACAGAATCGGACGCAGACGCCGCATCCTTCGCAGAAGATCGGATCGATCCGGAAGAGCTTCCCGTCTTGGCGACCATCGTTCGTTCGAACCGCGTCGAAGCGGCAACGATCGAGGCATGTCCCGCAACCGCGGCACTTCTCCGTGCGAACGACCGCCGCGCGGCCGCTCCAAAACGTGCGCCGCTCGATGATGCGGGGAGCGAGAACGAGATGAAGATCCGCGGCGTCCACGTCGCAATCGATGATCGCCGACCGCACGGCCAGCACGGCAAACGCCGCGGTCAGGCTCGTCTTTCCCGTTCCCCCTTTGCCGCTAAGGACGACGATCTCCTTCACTCCCCCACCCCTTCCCGCACGCTTCGGAGGGTCTTCTCCGCGAGGACCTCGAAGAGCCTCCGGTATTCCGGAAGCGCGTCGACGATCAGCCGTCCCCGCGAGTAGGCCTCGGCGATCCGCCGGTCGTCGGGAATCTCCAGAAGTACGGGGATCCCCTCGCGCGCGCAGAACGCGTGGACCCGATCGTCGCCGATCCCGCACCTGTTGATCACCACGCCCAACGGGACCCCGGTCTCCCTCATCATCTCGACGGCGAGCGCGAGGTCGTGAAGGCCGAAGGGGGTCGGCTCCGCGACGAGAAGGACGGAATCCGCGTCCCGAACCGCCGCCACCACGGGGCAGGAGGTGCCGGGGGGCGCGTCGAGGATCGCGGGCTCGCCGTTTCGAAGAGAGGTCTTCACGGCGCGAATGAGCGGAGGAGCCATCGGGGAGCCGACGTCCAACACTCCTTGAATCAGCGTGACGGGGCCCGCGCGCATCGTTCGAACGACGCCGATCCGCCGCTCGACCTCGCGGATGGCGCGCTTCGGGCAAACGAGCGCGCATCCGCCGCAGCCGTGGCAGAGTTCGGGGAAGACGAGGGGCGCCTCGCCGAACGAGACGATCGCGCGGTACTCGCAGAAACGGCCGCACTCGCCGCATCCGTCGCAAAGGGACTTGTCGACCTCCGGGATCGGGATGCCGACGACCTCCTCTTCCCCGAACTCGCCTTCGAGAAAGAGATGGGCATTCGGCTCCTCCACGTCGCAGTCGACGAGGAGAATCGGCGAACCGACCACGCGAGCGAGGTTGACCGCGACCGTCGTCTTCCCCGTCCCCCCCTTCCCCGAGGCGACCGCGAGAATCAAGAGGCGCCTCCCCTTTCGTCTACGGGCTCCCGCCTCACGCCCAGTGCCCTCGAACGTCTTCGGACCGCGCTTCGAGGAGCTTTCCGGATCGATAGAGATCGAGAGCGGCGGCCACGGTCGGCGCATCCGTGTGGTAGACCTTGATCCCGGCACCGGAGAGAGCGCGGAAGGCGTTCGGCCCGCAATGACCGGTCACCACGCTCCCCGCGCCCGAGCGGGCCACCGTCTCGGCCGACTGAATGCCCGCCCCCTGGGCCGCGTCCAGGCTTCGGCGGTTGTCGACGACCTCGTAGCGATCGGTCTCCAGATCGTAGACGAGAAACTTCGGCGCACGCCCGAACCTGGGGTCCAGGGGAGAGTGGACGTCGTCCCCGGACGATGAGAACGCGATCTTCATCGGTGGATCTCCTCCCTCGGACGGATCCGCCGGAGCGGCGCGGGGAGAGATCCCCGCCGGACTGCGCCGCGGGCGGATGCTCGCCGTCTACCCTTCCGTAGGTCTTTCGGCGCCGATCTCCGAGAGACGCTTCTCAAGGAGCTTCAACTCCGACCGGAGCGCTTCGGCCCGCCCCTCGAGCATTCGCTTCTCCGTCTCGGGATCGAGCGCACCTGCCGGCGTGTACCCGTAGGGAGCGGCCCATCCTTCGGGCCGCGTCCAGCCGGGCATCCCGGTGGCGAAAAATCCGTAGCGCCGGCCGCGGCCGCCGAAGCCACGCCCCCTCGCAACCCGACCGCGGCCAAATCCGATTCCCCCGCCGAGCCCGGGGCCCGGATTCGCGTACCCCGGCATCCCGAAACCCCCGCAGTAGCCGGCTCCCCGCCCTGTCCTCGCTCCCATTCCCATCGGTCCCGTTCGATCGCCTCCCGGCATGATCGTTCCCTCCTCTTTCTCCGTCCTCCGTCATTCTCTCGCCATCGGAATCCCGCACTTCGGACACTTGCGGTCCGCGCACGGCACGCCTCGTTCGTGCGGCTCGCGCTCCCCGCACTTCGGACAGACACAGAAGCCGCTGGGGCCGCCCGCCGAGGGACCGCCCATTCCCCCGCCGCCT
>JAGUYC010000026.1 GCA_020061515.1 Gemmatimonadota bacterium | reverse complement strand
GGCACCCGGGGATGTTTCTCTTGTGAAGGAACCTATCACAAAGACCGCGAGATGTCAACCATTCTTGGCAAGATCGCGCAGATTCTTCGCGGATTGGGGAAAAGAAGAAAGAACTATCGCTTCACGACGAACTGCGCGCTCGCCCGATCGGTCGAGCCGTTCGCGAGATCGGTGACGTCGATCGTGAGCGTGTAGCGGTCGTCGGGAAGAGACGTCGTGTCGAGGCGAATGTGCCGGCGCGCGGTCGGTCCCGGGCTCTGCGTCTGAAACGCCTGTCCGATCCCCTGTTCCAGCTTCCCCTCGCTGCTCCCGCCGAAGAAGCTGACGAAACGCTCGGCCTTCGTGCCGAAGAGCGTGTACTCGACCTCGTAGAGTCCTCTCCCGCCCGCCCCGGTCTCGATATGGTAGATCTCGAAGTAGATCGTGACATCCTCTTCAGGCCCGTAGATCCGAATCGGCCGCGGCACGATCCGGTATTCGCCCCGCGCAAAGGTTCCTTCCCTCGCCCCTTCAGCCGTGACCGCTCCCGCGAACACCAGATCGCTGATGCGAATCGAATCCCCCTCGAAGCTCGGAACGTTCACGCCGGTCTTGAACAGGCCCTGGTTCTTCGAAACCGGATCGATCACGCGAAGGGCGAGCACATACGATCCCGGATCCGCCTCGAACGAATCGGACGTCGCGATCCAGTTCGAGCCGGAGACCGGATCGCGAACGTGGGCGAGGTTCACGGATCTCGCATCCACCGGAATGTAGTCCTGCGTGTAGAGCACCGCCTGCCTCTGTAGAACCGCCGACTCGATCCCCTCCCGCATCTCGAACGCGACGTCCTTGAGCGGAATCAGGAAGCCGATCAGAAGAACGGTTCTTCCGGCCGAGCCCGCAAGGTGCGAGACGTCGAAGATGAACCGAAGCTCTTTCCCCTCCTCGAAGTCATACTCGTTGATCTCGGGAACTTCTCGCCAGCGATGCCGCCCCCTGTCCGTATACCTTCGAGCAAGAACCGGATCGACCTCGATATTGCGTACCTCAAGAAATCGATCGAAGCTCTCCTCGAAGAGCAGCTCTTCGTCCACCTGCCATCCGGTGTCCTCGCGAAGATACTGGTCCGTCGCGCCGATTCCCGAGGCGACCCTCGTGAGCCCCTCCTCGAAGTAGCCGCTCAGCCGCCGATCCTCGAACCAGAGGATCATGTCGCCGTAGAGCCAGAACTCGTGAGGAGCCCGGATCCCTTCGTGGAGGAGGACCTCTCCTTCGAGTCTTTCGCGCCGTGTCGGTTTCCCGAAGCGGATGTACGCGCGCGCGCGGTCGTCGAAGACGAACTGTCCGTGCTTGTCGCGAAAGACACGAATCGCCTCCGTGATCCGCTGTTGGTGCTCCCTCTCTCGGTGATTCTCGTCGGTCGTCGGGATCGGATCGACGCTCGCCCAATAGCGGCGGCGCCATTCGGGACGTTCCTGCTCGGACAAGGACTCGTACGCCGCGCGATCCTCGTCGGTGAGGATGATCGTGAAGAAACGATCCTCAGACGGATGAGGTTCCTCGGCGAAGGCGCATCCGAATCCGGCGAAAAGAAGGAAGAGGGCGAGAACCGTTCGATTCATCGTGGAACGCATCCCGAAGGGACCGGCCGCTCCGATTACGATCAAGGAGGACGGCCGGACCTACTCTTGCATTATGAACCGTCCGGCGCCGCGCGCTTCTCTGCCCGACGAGAGGTCCCTCGCCTCGATGACGAGCGCATACGCGCCCGGCGAGAGCCCCGACGTCTCGATCGCGATCGCGTGGACGGAGGAGGACGCCCGGCTCACGCTTCCGATCTCCGCCGCGCTCCCTTCCGACAAGCGCCCTTTCTCGGTCCCCCCGAACCGCGCCGAAAACGGCGCCCCATTCTCGCTCGAGAGTGAGAACGCGATCTCGGTGTAGAAGCGTCCATCGCGGTCCGGCTTCACGCCGTGTAGCTCAAAATAGACGTGAACTCTCTCCCCCTTCCGAAACGTCCGATCCGGACGGGGATCAATCTTGTAGTCGCCGCGCCGCACCGATCCCTTCTCGCGGAAGTCCGTCGCCGCCTTCTCCGCGAAGAGAAGATCGCTGATCCGCATCGAACCGTCCTTGAAATCGGGCACCTCGATGTCCGTCTCGAAGATCCCGCCGCCGCCGCCCGCCAGATCCTCGACGGCGACCGCAAGCCGATAAGTGCCCGGTTCCACGACGAGCGAATCGATCGCGACCAACCGGAGAGGCGGTTCCTTGCCGGGAGCGATCTCGCGGACGATCTCTTTCCGTCCGCTCGCGGCGACCGAGTAACCGGAGTCGCGCACCGCGGTTCGCAACTCGATTCGGATGGTCGCCTTTCCGGCATCGACCTCGCGGGCGCGCCCGAGCGGCCCAGCAGGGATTCCGACGCCAACAAGAATGCACGCGAGACTATCGGGGCGCGCGAGAACGGAGACGGAGGATTCGAGGACAAGCTCGCTCGGGAACGAAGCGTGCTCGTTCCTCTCGGGAACGCGCTCCCACCATCCCAGCCCCGTGCGCGTCCGGAGCGCCGCCTCTTTCGAGTCGAGCGAGAACGCAGCGAGCACGCGACCACGCGCGGCCTCCGGATCTTCCTCTCCCATCACGTCCCACGCGAACCCCTCGCCGGTTTCGACGCGCCGCCGGATATCCGCCGTCGCGGGGAGCGCCCCCTCTCCCTCGCCGAGCCGATAAGCGCTGGAGAGATCGCGGTCCTCGAACCAGAAGAGCGCGCCTTCGTATTGCCAAACCTCGCGGGGAGGAAGGAAGGAGTCGCCCTCCAAGGCCCCGCGAAGAAACTCGATGCGCGCGGGGCTTCCGAAACGAATCCATGCCTTTGCGCGATCATCCCAAACGAAGCGGCCGGACCGATCGCGGAATCGATCGATCGCCTCCACCACGCGCCGCTGATGCTCCATCTCCCGCTCGTTCTCTTCGCTCGCGGGCGTCGGATCGAGTCGGCCCCAGTGTTTCCTCCGAAACGCCGCTTTCCGATCGTCGTCGAAAGACTCGTACGCCGCCCGCTCCTCGGCGGAAAGAACGGCGACGAAGAAGCGGTCCTCTCTCGGGTGCGGTTCCCCGCTCTCCCCTTGGCCGCGCGCCGGGACGGCGCACGCAGCGAACAAGAGAAGAAGGAAGAACGATCGGATCATGAACGCCTCCATTCCGAGAGAGGATCTGGACTCCAGACAACTATACTCCGGAAACGCGAGGGGACAAGCGCCCTCGTCCGCGTTCACCTTTCGATCGCCAAGACATTCGCCGTGGAGCGAACCGGGCTACTCGCGAAGAAAGCCGAGGATCTCGCGAAATCCCCAGACGGCGACCCCGGCGGAGAGAAGAGCGAGGAAGATCGAACGAAATAGGATCGCGCCGGAACCGTCGAGGGCTCGAACGAGACCGGCGAGGCTCTCGAAGAAGATGCCGGCGCTTCGCACGAAGAAAGCCGCCAGCTCGACCGCCGGACGTCGCGCCGCCTCTCCCACGGCTCCCGACAAGCGGAAGATCTCCGGAACGACGATGAAGAGCGAAACCGCCGTCGCTGCAAGGGCGAGTACCCGAACGAGATCTCCCCGGCGAGAAACCGCCTCGCGACCGAGAGACCCCGCACACGCTTTTCGCACGACCCGCTCGGTGAAATCGCCGGGGAGCCGGTCCGGCGGCGGCGTCCGAAGCGTTTCCATCAGGCGCGCCCGGAGGATGCGTTCGGCGCGGCAACGCGGACATCCGACGAGATGACGTTCCAGCTCGCGCGCGAGATCCGGCGGAAGCGCTCCCTCAAGTTCGCGTTCGATTCGATCTGTCGCATCGCGGCAACGCACGGCGCTTATCACTCCGGCTCTTGTTCGTCTCCCGCCCGCCGCGGCGCGAAGCTCATCTCGGCGACGAGAAGATCGCGAAGCCGCGAACGACCGCGATGAATCAGTGTCTTCACCGTTCCGAGTGGGACCTCCATAACCGCCGCAATCTCTTCGTATTTCAATTGATTGAGATAAAAGAGAGTAAGAGCGGTTCGATGGGAATCGGGAAGCCGGCCGAGAAGAGCGCGAACCCTCTCCGCCAAGTCCATCCTCTCGATCTCCTCCTCGAGATCGGGACGCCCCTCCGGCAGAAGCCGGAACTGCTCATACCCTTCTTCCTCCCAGGAGACCGGATCGGGCCTCCTGCCGCGCCTTCGAAGCGCGGAGAGCGAGAGGTTTCGCGCGATCTTGAAAACCCACGTGCGAAACGAGCTCTCGCCTCGGAAGCGGGGAAGCGCCTGATACGCGCGCACGAACACCTCCTGCGTGAGATCCTCCGCTTCTTCCCTCCCGGCCATCCTCGCAACCAGCCAGTAGATCCCGTGCTTGTACCGGTCCACGAGAGCCGCGAACGCCTCCGGGTCTCCCGCGCGGCATTTCCGGACCAGCTCTTCATCGTCATCGCGCGTCGGGAGCACGGTCTCGTTCACATCCGGTCCTGTCATAGGACGCGGCCGCCGTCCGGCCTCGCCCCCGGGGGAACTCCCGCTCGGGCGGATGCGGCGGAGAGGCGCCCCGCTCCGCAGTGTACAGACTCCGAAACCGGCGGTCCTGTTTCAACTTCTTCCCCGCGCCAGCTGTGAAACAAAAACAGGACCCCGGGAGTCTGCCGGGGAGGAGACGCGAAGAATCCCTGCTCGGGCCCACGGGCCCTCGAATGGAGGTAGAACATGAACGAAACGTGCTGGGCGGCTTCCGTCGCGGCAAGCCTTGCGCCCTATCTCGTTCCCTCTCTCGCGATCCTCGGCGCGTTCTCCGTCGGGATCGCGGCGATGGTTCTCAAGTCGCGCGAAAGAGAGCGACTGCACAGAGAAAGGATGTTCCTTGCCGAGAAAGGGCTGGAGATCCCGAGGGAGCTGTACGGTATTGAAGAGAAGAGACCGAGCGATTATCGCACGACGCGCATCGTGCTCCTCATCTCCGGCGTCTTCATGATCGTGACCGGCGTCGGGGCGTTCGTCGGAATCGGCATGCAGGAAGGGTTCAGGGAAGCGTCGCCTGCCTTTGTCGCCAGCGCGCTCGGCATCGGGCTTGTGATCTCCGAGCGGATGATTGCCCGCCGTTTCGTGTCGCCGAAGGAAGAGAGACGGACCGAATAGCCGCGGCGATCAGAAGGTGGAGACGAGCTTACACTCGATCCCCTCGAACTCGGGCTCGAAGCGGCACACACCGCCGACGCAAATGAAACCTGCGCGGCGCTTCCCCGCCATCAGCGAGAGGTGGTGCTGCTGCGAGAAGAACCAATCCACTTGCCCGTAGAAGAAGTCGTCCCGCTTCTCCCTCGCGCAGGGGACGTTGTCCGGATCGAAGGACGGCACGAGCGAGGCGGTGTGCTCGCCCACGACGGAGAAGACGAGGTCGTACGTGGCGTGGAACTCGACGAGGGCGAGTTGGTTTCTCTCGGTCCCGAGCGTCACCTCCGATTGCTGGTACTGGTACTCGCTTCGAATGCTCCATTCGCCGCCGGGGTGGTAGCCGAACTCGACGATCGGCGTGTGGTTCTTGCTCCCCGTCTCCTCGTCCCGTATGTAGTCGTAGACCACGGCGGCCGAATACTTCCCTCCGAGCTCCTGCCTCCACTCGGCGTACCACTCGTGGAAGAACGGTTTGCCGTTCAGCCGGTTCGATTCGGCGCGGCTCAGCGTGACCGTTGAACCCGCGATCGGGGCTGCGACCGCCTCGATCTGGAATCCCTTCTCGTTGTTCGGGTCGAGCTGATGGGGGTGGCGGGAGATGAGCGCGTAGGAGGTTTCGCGCGTCGCCGCCGGAGGGTTGTTGTAGTCGGTCCCGCGGGATCCCGCCGGCTGGAAACGGAACCGCTCGTACTCCTTGTATTCGGCCGTGATCGAGAGCCCGCCGAAGGGGAAGACCGAGAGGGCGGCGTAGTGCCCGGTTCCCCGGAGATCGTCATAGGTGGTCCCGCGCGCCCGGTCGGAAGAAGTGAGAAACAGCCGATTGATGCGCCCCCCTTCGTAGTAGACGTCGAACCATTGATGAATGAAGGAAAGACGCCCGCCGATCGCCTCGGTATGGCGCGGCGCCGGCGGCACGACGTATCCCGCCGGGTTCGGGTTTGGGGCTGATTGGATGAGATAGCTTCCCCCAAAGCCGAGTCCCATCCCCGCGTCGACCCCGAGGTCCGCGCCCCGGAGAACCGCGGTCCGCTCGTCGGTTTCGATCTCGCGAATCCTCCCGCTGAACGCTTTCGCCTTGAAGCGTCCCTTCTCACCCCAGAGGAGAACGCCGTCCATGTTTCCGTCGATTCGGATCGAGCGGTCCTCGTAGGAGCGAAAGAGGAGACCGCGCCCAAAGATTCCGTAGAAGTTCCCCGCCCGAATGCCGCCGAACGGATACTCCGCCTGCGCGTAACGCTGCACGATCCCCTGGCGGAGCGAGTCGGGGCGAAGCTCGTGCGGAAGGAACGCTTCGTATCGGAAGCCGGCGAGAAAGCGATCGAATCGGATGTCGGCGTCAAGCCAGTTCTCGAAGATCTCCCTTGGGACCGTGCTGTCCCGATCCGCCTCGCTGCTCAGCGAGTACTCGAGCTGGTTCTGTCCCTGGACGGAGACGACGCCCGATGCCTCCGCGCGCGGAGCGAAGACGGCGAAGCCGACAAGGAGAGCGATCCCGGGGAGACGCATGCTCTTACTCCTCTTCACCGGCGGCGGGCGCTTCCGCCTCTTTGGCCGCGTCGCTCCCCTCGGCCTCCGGTTCCGCCGGAAGGACCTTTTCGATCTCGTGAGCCAGAAGCTTCTCCTGTCCAGGAGAGTACCCGAGCTTCGAGAAGGCGATCTTCCCGTCGGGCGCGATGAGGAAGAGCTGCGGAATCCTGCTGAAGCGATAGAGGCGCAGCATGTCGCTGTTCGGATCGAGAAGCACTTCGAAGGAGAAACCCATGCTCTTTGCGTATGAACGAACCTTCGCGATCGAGCGGGGAGAGTCTGTGTTGATCGCGAATACGGTGAGCCCCCGGTCCGCGAAGCGCCGGGCGAGCTCGTCGGTTCCGGGAAGCGCTTGGAGACACGGCTTGCACCAGAGGGCCCAGAAGTCGAGGATGACCGGTCCCTTCTCGAGCGCCTTCGCGAGGCTCATCGGCTTCCCGTCGAGGTTTTGGAGCGTGAAGTCGGGCGCGGCGTTTCCGACAAAGACACCGCTCCCCTGGGCGGCCGCCCCTCCGGACATGAAGAGAAGAATAGAGAAGACAAGAAAAAGGTTCGTCGAAAGCGCGAGTCTCATAGGGTGATTTCCTCCAGCCGGCATCGGTCGTCCCGACCGGGCCGGCGCTGCGCCCGATGCCGATCGTTTTTCCCGGGATGACCGGGGGCGATCGAAAGCAAGCCCCTATCGAACGAGTGACACTTTACGGGTCAAGGTCCGGTCGCCCGCGTCGAGGCGGACGAAGTAGATCCCGCTACGGACCGGCGACCCGCGATCGTCGGTTCCGTCCCAGACCACTTCCGTCTCGCCCGCGGGGAGAACGCCGCCGGAAAGTGTTCGCACGAAGCGTCCGCCCGCGTCGAAAACCGAGACGCTCCCGGCCTCCGCCTTGTCGAGCCGCACGGTGAGGCTCGTGCTCGGGTTGAAGGGGTTCGGGCGGCTCGCCGAGAGGATTTCCAGACGGGGAATCACGCCCCCTTCGACGCCGACCTCCGCGCCGAAGAAGTCGAACACGCGCTGCAGGATCGCCTGCCGCGTCGCGAGGCTGGTGATCCCCTCGAGACCGAAGGAGAGGAAGACGACGCGCGCATCGTCGCTGAACGACTGGATTCCCGCGGCGTAGGCCACGCCGGCGTAGGCGAAACAGCTCACGCCCGTCTTGCCCGAGAAGTTGGTTCCGGGCCGAACGACATCCGGACTCGACTGATTGGAGACCCCTCCCGCGATCGAGAAAGAGAGCCCCTGGCCGAGCGACTTCGAGATTCCCTCGACGCTCGCTGCGCCGCTATTGTTCGAAACGTAGACGGACGCCAAGTATTCCTCGACGAAGTCGCGCGCCGCGGACGAGTACTCGGGGCTTCCCGTGTCGCAGAGCGAGTAGGCGATGTCCTGTCCCGAGAGAAAGAGCTTGCCGCCGTCGTCCAGAAAGGCCGAGAGCGCCGCCCGGTCGTTCGCGTCGAGGCTCGGGTCGGCTTCGCCGGTGAACCAGATCACCTCGCCGAACTGCGAGAGGTTCGCCGCCGTCGGAGCTTGCGCGATCCGCGGCCACCGCCCGGGGATCAAACCGCCAGGAAGCGCGCCGGTGTAGTAGCTCTGGTACGCCTCTCCACCGTCGTCGTCCACCACGAGAACGTCCACCCCGTTCGTGATCGCCGCGAAGACCTGAGACTTTTCGTTCTCCGGTTCCTCCAGCGGGTGCACGCGGAGGATCGCCTCTCCGCTTCCGTGGTCCAGATAAGCGGAGATGTAGACGCCGATCGTATCGCGGGCGCCGGCGGAGACCGTCACCTGGATCGTGTCAAAGAAGGGAGCGTAGCAGAGGCCGTTCACGCAGATCGACGCCTGCCAGCCTTCCGAAGGGAGATCCTGCGACTTGATGAGGAGAAAATCCTGATCGGTCGCCTCGAGGTTGGTGAGGTAAGCGTCCAGCTCGAACTGATCGTTGAGGGGACCGATCCTCACCGGTTCCACCGGCACGAGCGTGAAGTTCACCGCCGGGACCGCCGACGGCACGAGCATCGCGAGCACCAAGATCGCTGCGCGCTTCATCTCCGACCTTCCTTCCTTCCCAGCCTCAAGGCTTGCCGAGTGTGCGCGTACTTCCAGCCTGATAGACCTTGCGCGTGGAGCGCGATTCCACGAAGACGACCGCCTCCAGGTTCTCCGCGTTCCACACGCCCGAAAGAGCTGCCGCAAACCGATAGTCGGACGACTCGCCCACGCCGAGAGACAGAGGCGCGCCGGTCGTCCCCGGGAGGAATCGGCGCACGACGTCGTCGAAGTGAGTGGAGCCGTTCGCGGCTTCATAATAAATATCCGTCTCGATGATCACGGCGAGAAAGACCTCGTCCCCCTCCGCCGTGGCGGCGACCTTCCCGATCGAGCCGGAGATCACGAACGAGTCGGCGACGATCTCTCCGTTCACGTCGATCCGGAAGAAAGGTTCGGCCACCGCCGCCGAGCCGATTGCCGCGAGTAGCGCGCCGTAGTCGGCCGCGTCGTCGAACCGATTCCCGTCGATCCGCACATGCGGAACGATCGCCACGTTGAACTGCCGCATGCGCTCCTGGAATTGGATGGGATTCGCGAGATAGAAAGGATCGTTCGGCGCGGGCCAGTTCACATGGTTCCCGATGGAGACGACGAGAGCGTGCCCGAGCTGCGTGACCGCAAGCTCCACGTTCCCGTCGACCTCAGGACACGGAGGACACGAGGTGTTCGAGAAGTGCTCGATGAAGACGACCCGCGGGATGATCTCGGAAAGCATGAACGAGGCGACCGCGATCGAGTCCTCGGCGACCGTCACGAGAAGAGACTCGGGGAGGGAACAATAGCCGTCGAGGGCGACGCGGACCACATGTTCTCCCTTCGGCACCTCCTCGAGCGTATCGGGAGTCGCGCGTTCGGTCGGCGCGCCGTCGAGGAAGATCGCGGCGCCTGCCGGCTCGGAGAAGACCGCGATCGCGCCGGTCCCCGACAAGGTCAGCGTGAACGCCGCGTCCGCGGTGTCGCCGGCGACCACGTCGACGAGCAGCGTCTCGGGGGCGGCATCGTATCCGCTGAGGTTCACGCGCACGACATGGGTCCCCTCGCGGACGCCGGTCAGCGTCGCGTCGGTCGTCTTCCCGGTGGGGGTTCCGTCCAGAGCGATCGAAGCGCCCGGCGGCTCCGACGAAACCCGGAGCGCGCCCTTGGGAACACCCGGCCCGCACGGCTCATTGCAGTCCGCCCCGCAACCGACGAATGCCAAGAGCCCGACTCCGACCGTCAAGAAGACGGCTATTACAAGACAAGTTCCCTTTAGGAACGACATCCCTGTTTCCCAGCTTTTTCGATCGGGGAGATCTCGCCTAATTCTGGTTGCATTGTACCAGAGCCCGCACGCGCCGTCAACTCATAATGGCATAATATTAGGTAAGTTACGCCTCCAAGAGGCTTAGATCCCGTCCCGAGCGGCTTCGGGCGCCCCAGAGATTCCGGACCGGCGGCAGAGGCCGGGCCTTCTCTCCTCGAATCGGTATGCTCGTCCGGCTCCGCGGATCCGGCGGGTTGCCGCGCGCGGCGAGGCTCGTCGAGTCTTGAAAGGACGCCGCCGATTTCCTATGATGGTCGGGATCCATCGGAGCGCAACTCCCACCCGAGGAAAAGACGATGCAATTCAAAGAGGTCAAGATCCCCGAGGGCGATCGTATCGAATCCAAAGACGGGAAGCTCGTCGTCGGAGACCGTCCGATCGTCGGCGTTCTCCGCGGCGACGGGATCGGGCTCGATATCACGCCGGTCATGCGCAAGGTCGTCGACGCCGCCGTCGAAAGAGTTTATCGGGATAAGCGCGCGATCGCCTGGTGCCCTCTCTACGCCGGCCTCGAAGGCCTTCAGCGCTACGGCAGCGAGTTCCCCGACGAGACCATCGAGGCGATCCGCCACCTCAAGGTCGCCATCAAGGGTCCGTTCACGACCCCTGTCGGCGAGGAGACGCACGTTTGTCTTCACTGCGCGCACCAGCAGAACCGCGCCGGCAAGTGCGAGAAGTGCGGGAAGGACGACGGCGTGACCGAGCGATTCCGCTCGATCAACGTCCGCTTCCGCCAGGCGCTCGACCTCTTCGCCTGCGTCCGCCCGGTCCGCTACTTCAAGGGCGTTCCCGCTCCGAACAAATACGCGGACAAGGTGGACTTCATCCTCTTCCGGGAAAACACGGAGGACGTTTACGCGGGCCACGACTTCGAATCGGGAAGCGAGACCGCGCGGGCGATCATTTCGCTCATCAAGGAAAAGACCGGGCGACAGATTCGACTCGATTCCGGCATCGGTGTGAAGCCGATCTCCGTCTTCGGAACCGAGCGCATCGTGCGGAAGGCCCTTCAGTGGGCCGTCCAGCAGAAGCTCCCCTCCGTGACCCTCGTGCACAAGGGGAACATCATGAAGTTCACGGAAGGGTCGTTCGTGAAGTGGGGCTACGAGCTCGCAAGACGGGAGTTCGGCGACATCACGGTTTCCGAGAAAGAGCTGTGGGAGAAGCTCGGCGGCAAGATGCCCGCGGGGAAGATCCTCGTGAAGGACCGGATCGCGGACTCGATCTTCCAGCAGATTCAGACGAGGCCGGACGAATACAGCGTGTTCGCCCTGCCGAACCTGAACGGGGACTACTTGAGCGACGCGGCGATCGCTCTCGTCGGCGGCCTCGGCCTCGGGCCCGGCGCCAACATGTCCGAGGAGGTCGCGCTCTTCGAGGCGACGCACGGGACGGCGCCCAAGTACACGGGGATGGACAAGGTGAATCCGGGCTCGATCATCCTCTCCGCCGTCATGATGCTGAACCATATGGGCTGGAACGAAGCGGCCGATCGGATTCTGCGGGGGATGGAACAGGCCATTCAGGATGGCCGCGTGACGTACGATCTCGCGCGCCTCATGGAGCGCGAGGGACGCAAGGACGTTCGCGAGCTCTCGAGCTCCGGTTTCGGCGAGGCGATCATCGAGAGATTGTGATCTGCGGGGTCCCCGAAAACAGTCTCGCGCGAGGAGTGTCCGGGGCGGCGCGGAAAGCCCGGCCCTATTCCTTTACTTACGAAAGATGCTTCGAATGCCGGAGAAGGTCTTCTTGATTTCCGCGCGTGCGAGCGAGTCGAGCACGGCGATCGCTCGGAAGATCGAGATCCTGTGGGAAGCGGCGGGGCTCGAGAGCTGCTTTCGCGTGCACGATCTCGCGGCGCTCAAGCTCCACGTGGGAGAGCCGGGGAAGACGACCTTCGTTCCGCCGGCGTTTGCGGCCGCCCTCGTGCGGTGCATGCGCGCCTCCGGGGCTCGGCCGTTCCTCACCGACTCGGCGGTCCTTTATCGAAGCCCCCGCAACAACGGGATCGATCACGCGCAAGTCGCCGCGGATCACGGTTTCACGCTCGAGGCGGTCGGAGCTCCCTTTCTTCCGGCGGACGGAATCGACGGGAGCGACGAGGTCGAGCTTCCGGTGAACGGACGCCGCTTCGAAACCGTCTCGATCGCGGCGGCGGCCGCGCGCGCGCGGAGCATGCTCGTCCTCTCCCACGCGACCGGACATTTAGGGACGGGGTTCGGAGGGGCTCTCAAGAACCTCGGGATGGGATGTTCGTCGAGAAAGGCGAAGCTCCGGCAGCACTTCGGCCAGCAGCCGCGAATCGACCCGAAGCTCTGCAACGGATGCGCCGACTGCGCGAGAGGATGTCCGGAAGACGCGATCACGGTCGAGAAGACCGCGGCGATCGATGCGGATCGATGCATCGGTTGCGGCGCGTGCATCGCGCGGTGCCTCGAGGGGGCAGTCCGGTTCGACTGGACGATTTCGGGAGCGGAGCTTCAGGAGAGGATCGTGGAGCATGCAGCGGCGCTTGTCCGCGAGAAGCCGGGTCGGATTGCCTACGTGACGTCCGCACTCTCGATCACGAAGGACTGCGACTGTCTCGATGCGCCCCAGGAACCGCTTTGCGAGGATATCGGGATCCTCGCCTCGCGCGACCCGGTCGCGATCGACGCCGCGGCGCTCCGGCTCTTTCGGGAAAGGACCGGTCGCACGCTCGAGTCGATGTCGTATCCGCATCACGACGGTTGGGCGCAGATCCGCTACGCGGAGGAGCTCGGCCTCGGAAGAAGCGACGTCGAGATCGTGACGCTCGAGGCGTAGAACCGCTTCCCGCGGATCCATAACGGCTCTCAATCATCTTGACCATTGATTATTCATCTCATGAACATGCGCTCGGCTTCGGAAGATGGCCCGCGTCCCCGCGCTCCTGAGATCGGCGCGTGTCCTCCGAGGTTCAATCGCCCACCGGACGCCAGCGCCTGAGATCGACCGAGTTGAGAACAACAGAAACCGAGGAGAGGGCCATCGCGAGCCCCGCGATCTCGGGGGGAAGAAGGACTCCCCACCGCGCGAACGCGCCGGCCGCGAACGGAATCGCGAGCACGTTGTAGAAGAACGCGAAGAAGAGGTTCTGCTTCACCTTTCGAAGGGTCGCGCGCCCGAGCTCGACCGCCACGGCCACGTCCGCAGGGTCGCCGTGCACGAGAACGACATCTCCTGTCTCCTTGGCGACATCCGTTCCGGCGCCGATCGCGATCCCGACGTCGGCCGCCGCGAGAGCGGGCGCGTCGTTGATGCCGTCGCCGACCATCGCTACCGCGCGCCCTCCCCTTTTCGCCGCGCGCACGATCTCCGCCTTTCGATCCGGAAGAACCTCGGCATAGACGTCGCCGATCCCGATGTGAGCGGCGATCCCCTCTGCGGTTCGCCGGCGATCGCCCGTGACGAGCGCAGTCGAGATCCCGAGAGACCGGATCCGCGCGATCACATCCGTCACGCCCGGCTTCGGTTCATCCCGAAGGGCGAGGATCCCCGCAACGCGATCCCCTTCGGCGATCCAGAGAACAGTCTTCCCCTCGTCTGCGAGACGATCCGCCTCGGCGCGGAAATCGACCCGATCGATCGATCGACGTTCGAGCAGCTCCTCGCTTCCTAGAAGATAGAGTGTTTCCTTCATCGTGAAATGAATCCCGCGGCCCGGGTCTTCCTCGATTCGGCTCGGCGCGTCGAACGAAGCCCCTCTTTCCCGCGCTGCGCGAACCACCGCCCGAGAGAGAGGATGTCCGGAAAGGGAAGCCCCCGAGGCGGCGAGGGAAAGGGTTTGCGCTTCGCTTCTCCCTCCCGAAGCACGGATGTCCGTGACCGCCGGCTCTCCCCGCGTGATCGTTCCGGTCTTATCGAAGAGAACGGTGCGCACCCCCGCGATTGCCTCCAAGGCCGACGCCCTCTTGAAGAGGATCCCGCGCCGGAGCCCGATGCCGGATCCGACGAGAATCGCCGTCGGCGTGGCGAGCCCAAGGGCGCACGGACAGGCGACGACGACGACCGCGACCGCGCGGGCGAGCGCGAACGAGAACGGCATCCGAAGAACCAGCAGCCAGACGAGAAACGCGGCGAGCGCGATCGCGACGACCGCGGGGACGAAACGATTCGAAACGCGGTCCGCGAAGCGCTGAATCGGAGCGCGGTCGAGCTGCGCTTCCTCGACCATGCGGACCATGCGGCCGAGGAAGGTTTCCTCTCCCACCGCCGTCGCTCGAACGAGAAGAGCTCCGTTCGCCATCATCGTGCCGCCGACAACCCGATCTCCGGGACTCCTTCGAACGGGGACCGACTCCCCGGTGACCGCTGCCTCGTCGACCGCCGCTTCCCCTTCCACGACCTCGCCGTCCACCGGAACGCGGTCCCCGGCCCGCACTCGGAATATGTTTCCCACCTGAAGGGATTCGATCGAGACGCTTCTCTCGGATCCGCCCGCAACGAGAAGAGCGTTTTCCGGCGCGGCTCGAAGGAGAGCGCGCATGGCGTCTCCCGCCTTCCCTTTCGCCCTCGCCTCGAGCATCTTGCCGAACCGAATGAAGAGAATGAGCAGAGCCGCCGTGTCGAAGAAGGTGTGCTTGTCGGGAAAGAACGAGGGGAAGATCACGACGAGAAGGCTGTAGCCCCACGCGGCGGTGATCCCGAGCGAAACGAGCACATCCATCCCTGCGTTTCCGCTCCGGAGAGAGTAGTAGGCCCCGCGGTAGAACCGGAGCCCGGCCGTGAATTGGAGAAGCGTGGCGAGGACGAGAAGGACGATTCCCGGAGAGGGGATGCGCGCGATTCCTTGATGAATCAATAGAATGGGAACGGCGAGAAGAGCGGTCCAGAAAAGGCCGAGGCGTTCCCTGTCGGGGCTCGGTTCGTCCTCATCGGCGCTCGGCGAGGCTCGATAGCCGGACTTCCTCACCGCATCGAGGAACGCCGGGAGATTCGCGCGCGCGGCGTCGAACCGGACCGCGGCCGCTTCCGCGGCGGCGTTCACCACCGCGCTCTTCACGCCCGGGACGGAGCGAAGCGCTTTCTCCACCGCGAGCGCGCAAGCGGCGCAGGTCATCCCTCGCACGGAGAGCCGAACCCGCGCCACCTTCTCGTCCTCGGCCGATCCCTGCGCCGCGCGCGGCGGTTGTTCGTCCTCGGCGAGCGGCCCGCTTCCCGATTCGACCTCCTCTTCGCGAGAGAGGTCTGCTCTCTTCATGTGGATCCCTCTCTGCGGCGCGAATCGCCCGCACCGGGGAAGATAGTCGAAACCTCTCCGAGATGCCTGACGCCGCCTACTTCGATTCGCGATCCGACCAGTATCCGAAGAGCTCGCTGAAATAGGCGAGCTGTCCCCGTTCGCTCATCTCCGCGATCTCGTTGATGGCCTCCAGGTGAAAGCGGGCCCTCTCCGCGGGGGAAAGCGTGTCGCCGACCGACTGGGCGGACCGCCGTCTTTCTTCCGGTAGCGGATCGAAGATCCGGCGCGTGGCCGCCGCCGAGAAAAGCGCCTCGAACTTCTTTTGGTGGGAAGCGCACTTCGTCATCGCGAACTGAACGAGCGCGTCGGCGTCGCACCAGGAAGTGAGAGTGTGCATCGTCCTTCCGCGCGAGTCGGGATCGAGACCCGCGAGGAACTCCGCGATCTTCGCGACGAGGGCCTTCTTCGCGTCGCGCCCGATCCTCTTCGTGAACGCGGCGGGAGGACGGTTCCCCCACGGCTCCTCGCGATCCTCTCCCATCACGGAGAGGAAGAGAGAACGAAGCTCCGGTAAGGAGTAGAGCGCGGCGAAGAACGATTCGGGACGCTTCCTCGCGAGTTCGTTGAGGTTCTTTTCGATCATGACTCCTCCCGATTCCAAGGGTATCCGGTAGCGAGATTCGCGCAAAGGAAGGTGGCCGTCAACATCCGTCGACGCGGCACAGGTTGCTCCTCGACACACGCGAAGCCGCGCACGTATGATGGACCTGCGCGGCTCGACCGGCGCGCCGCGGCGGACCCGGCCACACGCGGGGCGAACGGATCGGCGATGAGACGGGACTACGCGCAGCTCGGCTTCGGAGGCCTCGCGAGCAAGATCCTCGGCGGTGTTCGGGAGATCCTGCTCGCCCGGTACTTCGGGACCGGACAGGTCGCCGACGCCTATCGGGCTTCCTTGTCGCTCACGCTTTCTCCGGCTCACCTCGTCACCACCCGCGTAATCCAAACTTGTTTCATCCCGCTCTACGCGCGCTACTCGGCCGACGAAAGAGAGAAGGGACGGGCGCTCTTCCAGTCTCTCCTTCTCGTGTTCCTCGTTCTCGGCCTTCTCCTCGGCGCTCTTCTTCTCTTCTTCGCGGATCCGATCGTCGCGGCGGTCCTTCGCGGGTTCGACGCCGACCGTAGTGCCCTTGCTGTTCGGATGCTCCGAATCATGGCGATCGGCGTTCCCTTTTACATCTATAGCTCCGTGCTCGGCGCTCTCGGATCCGCCGAGAGAGACTTCACGATCCCCGCGCTCCGTCCCGGCATCCAGAACCTCGGGATGCTTATCATGATCGTCGCCGCGGCGACGGCGGGGAAGCCGGCGCTCGCGGCGTTCGGCTTCTCGGGGGCGTACGCGCTTCTCTCCGTCTACGCGACGGTCCACCTCCTCAGGCGACGGCTCTTGCCGATCCGCCCCTCGCTCGATCGCGAGCTCGTTCGGGAGGTATGGGCGAAGCTCTGGGCGCTTCTTCGTCCGCTTGTCCTTCTCTCTTTTCTCTTCGAGGCGGGCGTCCTCATCGAGCGCGCCGTTGCCTCGCTCCTCGGGCCGGGACGCGTCGCGGCGGTCGACTACGCGCGCTACGTTACGGAGACTGTGCATTTTCTACTGGCGGTGCCGATCGGGATCATCGGGCTCTCGCTCTTCGCGAACCTCTCCGAGGAGGAGATGCGGCCGAAGATCGACCGCATCCTTTCTCTGCTCGCGATCTCTCTCCTTCCGCTTTCCGCTTTTCTCATCGTGAACGGGAGAGACGTGCTCGCCGTTCTCTACATGCGGGGCCGCTTCGACGAGACCTCGCTTCATCTCACGGAAAGCGCCCTCTGGGGATTCAGCCTCGGGCTCTTCGCGTTCAGCGCGAGCTATACGCTCCAGCGGATCTTGAACGCCCGCATGCGGAACTCCCTCGTCCTCCTCGCCGAAACGCTGGGGATCGCGGCGAACATCGCCTTTCTCCTTCTCTTCTATCAACGCCTCGGGGTCTTCGTGATCGGGCTCGCAGTGACGATCGGATCGCTGGTCTCTCTTTCCGCGTATCTCCTCGCGTTGAAGCTCCCGCTTCCCCTCACAAAGAAGAGCCTTGCGGTCGGGATTTCCGCGGCGCCCGTCTATCTGATCGCGTCCTGGGCGGGCACTCGCTGGCTCGGACGAGGACTCGGCCCTCTGGGACTTCAATCCGCCTTCTTCTTTCTCTATTGGACGATTGTCTATGGATACTTCAAGGATCTTCGCCGGCTCGTTCGGGATCAGGTCGGAGGCGGCGAACGATGAAGGGGCGTCTCTGGGTCGCCGCCCGATCGCTTCCGGTCCACTTCGCGGGCGGCATGGAGCGGATCGCTTTCGAAACGTGCGCGGGGCTCGCAGCTCGAGGTTGGACGATCGATCTGGCGACAACCCGGTTGGAGCGGGATCCCGGCCTGCCGACCGCCGTTCGAGTGCATTCGCTTGATGCGCCTCCGGGTGTTCATTCGATCCGCTTTCGCCGCGCGCTCGCCCGGTGGGCGGAGAAGCGGGAACCGCCGGATGCGCTTCTCTCGATCAGCTTCTCCGCCGGGCCGATCGTGCGGGCGCGGCCCGAGATCCCCTCGATCTGCCAGATGCACGGAAGCGCTTGGAGAGAAGCCGCGACGAAACTTCTCCGACTCGACCCGCGCGGCCTGTACAGGCTTTGGCTTCACATCGACCAGGAAAGACGAACGCTGCCCCTTTACGACAGAATCGTCGCCGTCGGTCCGGCGGTGTACGCGTACCTGAACACCTTCCCGTACGGCTTTCTGAACCGGGACAAGGTCGTCGCGATTCCGAATGGAGTCGGCGGGATCCCTCGCGAGCCCATCTCCGCCGAATCAAGAAAGGAAATCCGCGAACAGCTCGGCCTTGGGCCCTTCGAACGGCTCATCGTGAGCGCCTGTCGCCTGATCCCGCAGAAGGGAGTTTTCGATCTCGTCCGGGCGTACGAGAGAATGGCCGGATGTGAAGCAACAGCGCTTCTCATCGCCGGCGGCGGGCGCGACGAGAAACGCATCCGAAAATACTGCCGCAGGCGCGCGCTCTCGAGGGTCTTGATCGCGGGAGCCCTTCCAAGGGAGAAGATCCTTGAGGCGATGCGGGCGGCGGATCTCGTGGTTCAGATCGGAACCATTCCGGAGGCGGGGCTCCCGCTGGTCGTCATGGAGAGTCTCGCCGTCGGCTGCCCCGTGGTCATATCCGAACGTCTTCACTTCAGCCACGAGGACGATATCGAACGAGCGATCCTTCGTGTCGATCCGACCGACCGGAACGCAATCGCTCGCGCGCTCGAACGCGGCGTCCGCTTCGGGGGCCCATTCCCCGAGATCGCCCGCGCCGCCCGAGAGCGATTTTCTCTCGATGCGATGATCGAGCGGTACGATCGCTTGATCGAAGAAGTGATTGGCGAGCGGCGGCGGTAGGAGAAGCCGGATCCGAACCAGTGGGAACCGAAGGCTCCGGAGCCGGGGGGCAGGGCTCGCTTGCTCAGACATGCCGCGCGCGGCGCGCGGCAACTCGCCGCTCTGCCCTACCCCCCGTCTCCAGAGCAAGACAGACCTCGTCGTGTGGGACCCGCGCGTCCAACGACCGAGCCACGC
>JAGUYC010000088.1 GCA_020061515.1 Gemmatimonadota bacterium | reverse complement strand
GTCGCGGCCCGCTCGCGGGGGACGGCCGCCGGCCTCGTCGATCGCGGGAACCTCCCGGAGAACCCGCACCGCCAGGGCGAGGGCAAGGGTGAGCGAGAAGATCTCGAGCGCCGCCGTCTGCATGAGGGCCGCGTAGCCGAGGAGAGGCGGATGGAAGACCGCGAGCAGCGCGCCGATCCAGGCCGCCCTTTCGTCGAACACGATCCTTCCCATATGAAAGATCAAGACGGGAACCGCCGCGAGGAGGAGGGCCTGGATGATGCTGACCAGGAGGTAGGGCGCGCCCGGCGCGACGATCCGGCACGCCGCGAGGAGGAGGGGATACGCGGGCGACCACCAGGTCGAGGCGGCGTCCGGCTCCGGAGGCTTCCCGAGCATCGTTCGCCAATCGAGGGCGAACCCTTTCCCCTCGAGGAGCGCGTCGGCGACGAGACCGGATTCCCATGTGTTCGGGCGCTCGTACTCGCGGATCGCGAGCACCGCTCCCATTCGAAGAGTGAAAGCGACGAGGAAGAGAACGAAGATCGTTCGCCGCATGGGATCGCGCAGCCTCGCGGAATCGGCCCCGGACCGCCCGTTGCCTGCGGGGGTTCAGTCTAGGCACGCGCGACGGGCTCGGCAAGGCCGATCGCTCGGCTCCGGTCGCGCGTGCGCGGTTCTCAACGAGGATCATCCGTGCTATGGTCTTCCCGTTCATAACGAAAGGCCGTGCGCTCGGTCCGAAACGGCCGCGGACGGCTCTTCTCTCCTCGCGACAAGGAGGACATACGATGAGGAACCCGCTCATCCTCGCTTCGCTTCTCGCGGCATCGCTGCTCCTCTCGTTCGGCTGCGGAGGAGGAGGCGGGGAAGCCGAAAAGACGGCGTCCATCCCCGCCGGTCCGCACCCGATCATCCTTCTCGACATTGGGACGCTCCGCGCGGACCATCTCGGAGCGTACGGGTACTCCCGCCCGACGAGCCCGAACATCGATCGCCTGGCATCGGAGTCCGTTCTTTTCGAGTGGGCGTTCAGCCAGGCGCCGACGACCGCCCCTTCGCAGGCTTCGATCTTCACCGGCATCTACCCGAGCAGCCACCGCATGATCGAGGAGGGGAGCCGCCTCGTTGACGAGGCGACCACGCTCGCCGAGGCTCTCGCCGAACGCGGCTACGCGACCGCCGCGTTCGTCGACGGCGGGTACCTGAGCCCGGGATTCGGCCTCGAGCAGGGCTTCGCGTTCTACGACAACAACCAGGGCGGGGGGCTCGCGGCGATCGGGCCGAAGGCGCTCGAGTGGATGCGGAAGAACGCGTCGGGCAACTTCCTCCTTTTGATTCACACCTATGATGTTCACACGCCCTACGATCCGCCGGAGCCGCATCGGAGCCTTTTCTTGCAGGGGCTGGCGGCGGCGACGGAAGGATTCGAGCCGACCGCGGAGGCGATGGAGGCGGTGCGCGAGTCGTTTCACTCGGGGACGCCGCGGCCGCTCGCCGCGGCCGACCTCGAGTACGCGAAGGCGCTCTACGACGGCGGGATCCATTACGTGGACGCCTGGATCGGGGAGTTTCTCGATGTTCTTCGCGAGACCGGCCTCGCCAAGCGCGCCACGATCGTCCTCTTCTCCGATCACGGCGAGGAGTTCCAGGAGCACGGATCGGTCGTTCACGAGAAGCTCCACACGACGGTGACCCGCGTGCCGCTTCTCGTTCGTCTGCCCGGCGGAGCGTCGGCGGGCCGAGTCGAGCCGATCGTCGAGATGATCGATCTCATGCCGACCCTTCTCGATCTCGCGGGGGCGCCCCTTCCGGCGCATGTGCAGGGGGAGAGCCTGATCCCTCTCATTCGCGGGGAAGGGCGGCCTCCCTACATCGCCTTCAGCGAATCGCCGCTTCTCGGGGAGCAGCGGGCGGTCGCGCTCGGCGGGTACCGCATGATCCTCAGCAAGGATCTCCACGCGACGAGGCTCTACAACTTGATGGAAGATCCTTTGGAGCTCAAGGACATCGCGGGCGATGAGCCGGATCGGTCCGAGGTGATGCTGCGGCACCTGCGCTCGTGGGAGGAGAAGGTGGAGCTCTTCTCCTTCGAGGGGGGCGACTCGGCGGCGGTCGGCGCGGAGACGCTCGAGCAGCTCCGCTCGCTCGGCTACGTGCAGTAAGCGATCGCGAAGGTCACGCGTTTCGAAGAAGGCTCTTGCCGACCATCTGCGGCGGTTTCGGGATCCCGAAGAAGTCGAGGATCGTCACCGGAAGATCCAGGATGTTCGGGTCGCGCCCCGGAAGCGCACGGTTCGACACGAGCGACCCCGGAATGAGGTCGCGCGCCATCGAGTGGTCCCCGCTCCATGCCCAGGGGTTCAAGTCGAGGATCGCCTTGCCGGTCTCGCCGAGGACCGACGGCGACGACGAACGGTAGCCGGGCGTGTAACCCACGAGCATCTCGGGCATCATCGGGGTCTCGTCTCCGCTGTACATCTCCTCGCGGCGATACACCTTGTGGATCGGGCGAATCCCGGTCTCCGGATCGGCGATCGCCTCGAGCTCGCCAGAGACGCGCGAGACGATCTCTGCCGCCTTCGCGTCGTCCACGAACCCATCTCTCTCGCGTCCCTTCCGGTTCACGTAGAGGCCGTTGAAACCGACGCCGTAGAGGAGTGTCTCCTTCCAATCGACGTCGAGGATCGTCGATTCGCGCGCCCGTTCGGCGTCCGGCTTCAGCTTGAGGTAGCCGTTGTCGCGGAGCCATGAGTTCAAATGGAACTGGCGGCCGAACGGCGCGAAGCCGTGGTCCGAGCAGACGAGAAGGAGGGTGTTCTCGTCAAGCGCGGGGAGGACCTTGCCGACGAGCTTGTCCATCTCCTCGTAGAGATGCGGGATGTAACCGGCGAACCGCTTGTCGCTCGCCTCGTGCATCGGATGCGTCTCGTCCATGTTTCGCCAGAGCATGTGCGCGTCCTGGTCGGTGTTCGAGATGTAATAGAACAGGAATCCCGAGCGGAAGCGCGACCATTCGTAATCGAACTGCGCGATCTGCTCTTTGAGAAGAAGCTCCGCCTGGCCGACGTACTCCTCGTCGTTGATGATCCGGTAGTCGAACGCCTTCGTGTCGGCGGGAAGCCCCTTCGTCCAAAACGGCCCTGTCGCGCGGGCGAGGTCGGAGCCGTAGCTCTTCGGGTGCGTCACCGGCATCGCCTGGTTCTCCGGGTCGATGTTGATCGGGGTGACGTAGAGCTTGAGATGCGGGTGCGCTTCCTTGAGAAGGAACCGCGCGATCCCGCTCACGCTGCTCACGACGGGGAGCATGTCATACGTGACGCGCACCCAATCGCTGTACTCGCCTTTCTTGAGGAGGAGGCTCCGGCCCTCGATGTCGATGCGCGCGAGATCGCGGTCGGGATCGACATGCACGGCGAAGGGGACCTTCGCGTGGTTCGCGAACTTGTCGCGCCGCGTGTCCTTCGGCGCCCGCATCGCGTTCACGGGGCCTGGAAGAAACGCGTCGACCCTGTGGTTCTTTTTCTCGAGGTAGTGGACGTTGCCGCCTGAAATGTTCGGGTAGTCCTCGAACGTATCGGTCGTGTAGTAGTTGAACATTCCGTACGAATCGACGAGGTCCGGCGTTCCCATTCCGCTCACCGCGCGGGTCGCCGTCTCGTCGACGGGGAAGTTGGTCGGGATTCGAACGACGACCGCGGGGATCCCCTGCTCGGTGAGGTACGCCCAAAACGGCTTCCCCTTGCGGAGGTTCTTGACGTCGCCCCCGGAGAGTGGGAGCCGGAAGTCGCCGAGCGAGAGGATCCGCCCCGGGTCGTCGGCGACGTAGATCGAGAAGACCGGCATGTAGGTCTTCGGGTCGCGCGCGATGAAGTCGGCGATCCCGTGCCCGCCCGGGGTGAGCCCGGTGATGAAGCTCGACCAAGCGACCGGCGAGAGGGCCGGCATCGTGGTGCCGAGCCTGCCGAACGTCCCCGTTTCCTGGAGCTTCTTGAAGTTCGGTGCGCGCCCGGTGTCGATGAGCCGCTGCATGAGGCCCGGGTCGAGCCCGTCGAGCCCGAGGACGATCACCCTCCGGTTGGTCGCGGACTTCGTGGAAGTGCAGGAGGCGAGCGGAAACCCGATGCTCGCGGCGGCGATCCCGCCGGCCACCCCCTTGATGAAGCCGCGGCGGGTCACGACCCGTTTCGCGGCGGCGTCGATCGATCGGTCTCGGTGGTCGTCTCGCATAACTCGTTACCTGATAGTGGGTTTAGGTCTTCGCGCGCTCCGGGGCCTGCCGGTTCTTCCGGCCGGCCGAGCCTCACCATAACATAAGAAA
This sequence comes from Gemmatimonadota bacterium, assembly GCA_020061515.1. Taxonomy (GTDB): domain Bacteria; phylum Orphanbacterota; class Orphanbacteria; order Orphanbacterales; family Orphanbacteraceae; genus VGIW01. The sequence goes on along the minus strand of JAGUYC010000088.1, from coordinate 130 downwards.
GACGCGCGCGCGCGTCGAACTCGGAACTCGGGGGGACGTAGTTCCGTTCGTTCCGGAACCGTTCGGAACGGAAGGAACGGAACTACGTCCCCGACTCTAGGTGTCTGTCACCAATCGTTCACGCCTTCGG
>JAGUYC010000276.1 GCA_020061515.1 Gemmatimonadota bacterium | reverse complement strand
GGGCGAGATCCTCGGCCGTGGCGCGGTCCGCCTCGTGGGGATGGATGCCGATGACCGCGCGCACGGCCGGCTCCGAGGCGGCGAGACGGACGACGTCCTCGCACGAGGGAACATCATACGCGACGCAAACGATCCGCTCGACACCCGCGGCGGCGGCGCGGCGCACAAGGTCGGAGGGAGACCCGCTCGCAAAGTCGGGGTGCGTGAGATGGGCGTGGCTGTCGATCAACTCGCCGCCCCCTCCTCCTCGATCCTCGGGAACAGGGGCTTGTCGAGGCGGAGCGACCGTCCGTCCCCCGGTGCGTCGCGCCAGGCACGATCGGCGTCGAAACGAAAATCCGCGGCCTTCCGGTCGATTCCGATCGCCAGGGCGAGCTCCTCCGCCTTGGCCGGCATCACGGGGGAGATGAGGATGGACACGATGCGGAGCGATTCGAAGACGTTGTAGAGAACCGTCTCGAGCTTCGCCTTTCGCGAGGGATCCTTCGCGAGCGTCCAGGGAGCGTTCTCCTCGATGTACCGGTTTGCGCGCCGCACGAGGTCCCATACGGCGGCGAGCGCGTTGTGAAACTCGAAGCGGTCCATCGCGGCGGCGTAGCGGGCCGCCGCATCCGCGGCGAGATCGCGGAGCTCCCCGCCGTCCTCCCCCGGGCGCGGCGAAGGGAACGCATCGCCGAGATACTTGCGCGTCATCCCCGCCGTTCGGTTCAGCAGGTTGCCGAGGTCGTTCGCGAGATCCGCGTTGTGTCTTCCAACGAGCTGGCCGACGGAGAAATCGCCGTCCCTCTCGAAGGAAACCTCCCGCAGAAGGTAGTAACGGACCGTGTCGGCGCCGAACCGCTCCACCATCGCCCGTGGATCGACGACGTTCCCGAGCGACTTGGAGAGCTTCTTCCCCTCGACGGAGATGAAGCCGTGCGCGTACACGCTCTTCGGGAGCTCGATGCCGGCGGAGAGGAGCATCGCCGGCCAGATGATGCAATGAAAGCGCGTGATGTCCTTCCCGATGACGTGGAGATCGGCGGGCCAGTAGCGATCGAACGAATCGCTCGGCCCGGGAAATCCGACGGACGTCAAGTAGTTGATCAGCGCGTCGAACCAAACATAGACCACATGCGACGGGTCGGCCGGGAGAGGGATCCCCCACCCCTGGCTCGACCGCGACACGGAAACGTCCACAAGCCCCGCCTCGAGCACGTTCACGATCTCGTTTCGACGGATCTCCGGCAGAGCAAAGGAAGGGTTCGCCGCGATATGGGCGAGAAGCTTCTCCCGATAGCGCGTCAGGCGGAAGAAGAAGTTCTCCTCCTCGATCCGGTCCGGTTCGCGGAGGTGCACCGGGCATTTCCCGTCGACGAGATCCTTCTCCTGTAGAAAGTTCTCACAGGAAACACAGTAGAGCCCTCGGTAGAGACCCTTGTAGATGTCCCCTCTCTCTTCGATCCGTCGAAACACCTCCCGCACCGAACGCTCGTGGGCGGCTTCCGTCGTCCGGACGAAGCGGTCGTAGGAGAGATGGAGCATCTGCCAGATCGCCTCGAACTCAACCGCCATCCGGTCGCAGTAGGCGATCGGGTCGAGCCCCTGCGCGCGCGCTTCCCGCTCGACATTGAGGCTGTGCTCGTCGTTCCCCATCGAAAAGAACGTGTCGAAGCCTCGAAGCCTCTTGTAGCGCGCGACGCAATCGGCGGCGATCTTTTCGAACGCGGTGCCGATGTGCGGCTTGCTGTTCACGTAGTCGATCGCGGTCGTCAGATAGTAGGAGTCCATCTTCGTGTTCCGGCCGGCGGCGGATTCCCCGACGGGGCGGGCCCGCGCGCCGTCTCATGCCTCCCCGCGGTTCCTGGGTACCCAACGATCCCTATGAAACTCCTCCGTGATCTCCTCCAGAAGAACGCGGATCTCCCTCTCCTCGCCGGCCCGGATCGTGACGGTGCGGGAGAAGATGTCCGCCTTGGTCACCTTCCCCTCCATGTTCGCCGTCCGCACGCGCGCCCCGACGCGGGGGAACGCGCGAAGCGCCTGGAGGTACTCGCTTCTCTCGTAAGCGAGGCAGCACATGAGCCGGCCGCACACGCCGGAGATCTTGTTCGGCGAGAGGGCGAGCTGCTGGTCGCGGGCCATGCGGAGCGTGACGGGCGCGAAATCCCTGAGGAACGTGGAGCAGCAGAGAGTCCTCCCGCACGGCCCGATGCCGTCGAGGCGCTTCGCTTCGTCGCGCACGCCGATCTGGCGAAGCTCGATGCGGGTCTTGAAGGCTGACGCGAGATCTTTCACGAGCTCGCGAAAATCGATCCGCTTCTCCGCCGTGAAGTAGAACGTGATCTTGTTCCCGTCGTACTGCATCTCCACGTCGACGAGCTTCATCTCGAGCTTGCGCGCCTCGATCCGGCCGATGCAGACCGCGTGCGCTTCCTCTTCGCGCGATCGGTTTCGGAGAAGGTTCTCCATGTCGCGCGCCTCCGCGCGCCGGATCACCTCGCGAGCCGTCTCCCCCGAGGGAGGGGCGAAGTCGGGCGGAGGGAAGTGCGCGACCTCCCCCATGTCCTCTCCGCGGTCCGCGCTCACGATGCAGGAGTCGCCGATCCGGAGCGGGATCGCGCGCGGGTTCCTATAAATCTCCTGGCGCGCTCCCTTGAAGCGCACCTCGACGAGAGCTTCGCTCATTCTCGATTCACCTCAGCCAGCGGAGCGGATCGATCGGCTCGGTCCCCTTCCGGATCTCGAAGTGCAGCGAGCTTCCGGAGACGGAACCGGTGTTCCCCACCGTTCCGATGACGTCCCCCTGTTCCACTCGGTCCCCGGCGGAGACACGGACCTCCGACGCATGGGCATAGAGAGTATAGTAGCCGCCGCCGTGCCGGAGGATGATGCAGTTTCCGTAACCGGGAAGCGTGCTCACGTACTCGACGCGCCCGGGCGCGACCGAGCGGATCTCGGCGCCGTGCGGCGCGGCGATGTCGATTCCTTTGCTCGTGATCTCCGTTCCGAACTCCGGATGACGGCTCTTCCCGAATCGCCTCACGATCTTCCCCTCGGCCGGCCACGGGAGCTTCGCGCTTCCGCCCTCGAAGAGCGAGGGACCGGAAGGTTCGTACGGAGCGCCTTCCCGCGCGCGCTCCGCGAGAATCCGTTCGAGCTCACGCGAGGCCTCCTCGAGCTCCGCCACGAGCTTCTCGTGGCGCTCGCGGCGCCGCTTCACGTCGTCGAGAAAGCCCTTCCGTTCCTTCTTCCGCTGCAAGAGAGCCGCTTTCTCGCGCGACCGTTCGTTCTCGATCTGGCGGATCTCCCGCTCCCGCGCGGCCAGATCCTCGCGCGCCGTGTGAAGCCGCGCGCGCTCGGCGAGCACCGAACGATAGAGCGCGTCGTCCCTCTCCACCACTCGGAGGAGCCGGCCGAATCGCCCGACCAGATCGACCACCGACTCCGACCCGAGCAGGATCTCGAGCTCGTGATACCCGCCGAACTGATAGAGGGCGCAGAGCCGCCGACGGAGCATCTCCCGCCGCCGCGCGAGCTCGCTCTCCGCGTCCCTCGCTTCCCCCGTGACCGCGCCGAGGTTCTGCTCGACCTTTCTCCTCTTCGACTCCAGACCGTTGAGAAGGCGGTTCGTGAGCGTGAGGTCTTCGTCGATCTTCATCAGGTTCTTCAGGATTCCCGTCTCCTCCCCGCGCAGCCGTTTCGCCTCCTCGCGCGTCTTCCCGATCCGCGCGCGGAGAGCGTTGAGATCCTCTTCCTCGCCCGCAGAGATGCCGGACGCGAGAACGAGAAGAGCCGCCAGGACAAGACGCGCGGTCACGCTTTCTTATACCTCAAGTAACGGTTCAGTGAGAGGAGCGTTCCCGCCGCCCCGAGCGCCCCGCCGGCCAAGAGAAACAAGAAGACGCCGAAGGGCTCAAGGAAGAGAACCCCCGGCAGGCGCGAGGCGGCGAACGAATGGCTTTCCCGCAAGAGAAGGAGCGCGAGAACCGCAGCGGCGAGCCCGAGAATCGCTCCTTCCAGCAGGTAGGGGATGCGGATCTGCGTCGGGGTCGCGCCGACGAGACGGAGAACCTCGATCGTATCGCGCCGATCGGCGACGGCGAGCTTCATCGTGTTCTCGACGACAAGCAGCGTCGCGACCCCGAGCACGATGCCGAGGAAGAGATCGACCGCGACGAAGAAGTAGATCCACGTCTCAAGCTTCCCCACCCAGTTTTCCCCGTAGACGACCGATTCGACGCCGCTCTCCGCTTCCAGTTCGGAGACGAGCGCGCGGATCCGGTCGAGCGTTTTCCAGTCGTCGTACAGCTCGAGATCGAATGACGCGGGGAGCGGGTTTCCATCCACACCTTCGAGGAGGTACTCCCGCGGACCGAGGGTCCGTCGAAACTCCTCGAGAGCATCGTCCGGCGAGAGGTAGCGCGCGCTCCGGACGCCGCCGAGCCGCGAGAAGAGGTCGGCGAGCCGCGCGAGATCCTCCTCGCCGGTCCCGTCCCGAAGATAGACCGTGATGCCAATTTTCTCCTGCGCGAGCCGGACCACCTTCTGGAGGTTCTTCGTTCCGAGAAGAAAGAGCCCGAAGACGAAGAGAGCGACCGCCATGAGCACGACCGGAGCGAGATGGCTCCGAAGGCTCCGCCGGAACCCATAGCCGAGCTCCCGCGCGGCGTAGTCGATCCGAGTCGGAATCACTCATCTCCCCTTTCTCCCCGCTCGCCCGCGCCGTCGGATAAGGCCCGGCGGTCGTCGGTGTCCGGAAGAATGCGTCCTCTTTCCAAGTGGAGGACGCGGCGCCCGCTCGCCCGCGCCGCCGCCCGATCGTGCGTCGCGACGAGAACGGCCGTCCCCCCGACGTTGACCCGCTCGAGGACCCGATAGATCCCCGCGGCCGTTTCCGGATCCAGGTTGCCGGTCGGCTCGTCGGCGAGGAGAAGGAGGGGTTGGTTCACGAGGGCGCGCGCGATCGCGACGCGCTGCATCTCGCCCCCCGAAAGATCGCTCGCCCGGTCGCGCAGCCTTCCGAAAAGGCCGACTTGGAGAAGCACTTCGTTTACACGTCGAGCAATCGACCGGTTCGGCGCGCCGGCCACTCGAAGAGGGAGCGCGACGTTTTCGTACACGCTCCGGTCCGCGATCAGCCGAAAATCCTGGTAGACGAAGCCGACGTGCCTGCGGAGCTTGGGTATGTGCGCCCGGCGAAGACGGTCGGTGCGGAAAGAGCCGACCTCGACGACCCCGGACGAGGGAAGCTCGTCGTGGTGAATGAGACCAAGGAGGGTCGTCTTTCCGGCGCCGCTCGGACCGATGAGGAAGGCGTACTCCCCCCTCTCGATCTTGAGACTAACATCCTCGACGGCAACGAGGTCGCCGTACGACTTGGAGACATTTCTGAGAGAAACCACGGAACGCCGCCTTTGTGCGGAAGGTACCCGGCGGCGCGGGGAGCGTCAAGGAATAGAATCCGGAGGAGACGTCGTTCCGGCCGTTCCCTTGCCGCCACACGGGTGACCGAGCGGGTATGCCAAACGATGTCCGGAGCCGAGGGGCAGGGCTCGCTTGCTCAAACATGCCGCGCGCGGCGCGCGGCAACTCGCCGCTGAGCCCTACCCCCCGTCTCCGGACCAAGACCGTCCCCAACTTC
>JAGUYC010000282.1 GCA_020061515.1 Gemmatimonadota bacterium | reverse complement strand
GGCACCCGGGGATGTTTCTCTTGTGAAGGAACCTATCACAAAGACCGCGAGATGTCAACCATTCTTGGCAAGATCGCGCAGATTCTTCGCGGATTGGGGGCGCGGTTCCGCATGTGCGCCGTCGTGCGCGCGGAACCGCGCCCCCGAGAGAAGCACGAAAGATCTTTACTCGTTCAGCTCGATCTTCGGACAACCGGCCCCATCGAGCGTGACGGTTCCGGAGAGCCCCTGCTCGGCGAGCTGCCGCTCGATGTCGGCGATCACGTCGGCATCGGTCGTCTCCGGGGTGCGGCGGATCTCCAGCTTCACGGTCTTCTCTTCGCCGTCTCCGTCCGTCTCGCATCGAATCTCAGGAAGCTCGTTGTTCCCATCCGCGCCGACGCGCACGCAGATCCGTGCGCGGTCTTCGTCTCGGGAGACGTCGACATCCGCCCCCGTCACTCCGGCGCTCTCGAGCTGCCGGCGGATGTCGTCGGCGATCTCCTCCGCCGAGCGATCCCCGACGCGGATGTTGATGATCGAGTGCGCGGCGGCGAGGTACACATTGCTCCTCGCCCTTGCGCGGACCGGCGACACCGAGAAGGCGGCGTCCGTCCCGCGCTTCGCGAGCGCGCCCGCGTAGGAGGCGGCGAGACGTTCCACCCGGCCGTGCGATCCGTCCGGGACGCGTGCGGTGAGCGTGTGCTCGATCCCCGAAGCTCCGCCCATCAGCCGGACCTCGACCCGCTCCGCCCCGACCGCGTCCTTCATCTCGTTGGCGATCTCCGAGACGGCCCGCGCTCCCGGGCGGATCCCCGAGAGCGTGAAGGCCACGTCGTGCCCGACTGTTCTCTCGTACGAGATCGGAACGAACAGCAAGACCGCGGCGAGCGCGCCTCCGGCCAAGCCGGTGGCGAGTCTCGGCCGCTCGATGATTCCCCGCTTGAGTCCCATGAACACACCTCTTTTCTTGCGACTTGCGAGCATTTCGACACAGGACCTCGACGTTTTCGAGAAAGGCGGAAGGGCGCGCCGGCTCGCCGAGCGAAGCGCCTCGATGTCCGCGGAGTAAGCATCCATCCGGACCGCGCCGGTCCGCCGGACGTCCGTCTCTTGATACCGAACTCGTTCATCCATCGTGTGTCTCCAGTGGAGGAAAGCTCTCGGCGGCATTCCAGGCCGGCCGGCGCGAATCGTCCCGCACCGGCGCGCGCCGAGCGAGCTTTCGTTTTCGCCGAACGGGACCCGTCCCTTCCTCGTGAAACCCGAGCCTCTCGTAATACCGGCGGAGCTTCCCGCGACCGCGCGCGATCCGAGACTTCACCGCCGACACGGAGGCTCGTTGAAGAACCGCGATCTCCTCGACCGGGAAGTCCTCGAGCTCGAAGAGAACCACAGCCTCGCGTTGGAGCGCGGGCAGCCGCGCGAGGGCTCTCGAAACCCGCCGCGCCCGCATCTCCTCTTCCGAGAGCCCTTCGCCTTCCTCCCCCGCCGGCTCGCGCCCCCGGCCGCGCAGCTCCTCGAGCGAGAGGAACCGCCGCCAGAAGTCGCGCCGGCATCGGGACCGGTGCACCGAGAGGAGGACCGCATAGAACCAGGATCGGAAAGACGCTTCGTCGCGCAGGCCGGCCAGCCTGTCGAGGGCTCGAAGAAGCGATTCCTGAAAGAGGTCGTCCCCGTCCGCCGCCGATCGGGCAAGCCGCCGAGCGAAGATCCGGACCTCGTCGTGGACCGGCGAGAGAAGATTCAGAAGTCGCGTCCAGTCGGCCTTCTCACGTTCCATCGTTATCTCTCGATTCCTCGCCCCGGCGCGGGAGGTTCCTTCCACCCGGTTCTGCATGATAGACGGACGAGAGGGGGCCCAAGGACGCAGGGAAATGACGGATGTCGGACAGGATCCGTCACCCGAATCCACACCCGGGCCGCGATCCCTCTCGAACTCACGGCCGACAACCGCTGTTGCGATTGTTCACAGGTGTCGATCATCTGAAGCGGAGGGCGAGCGTGTCTTCTCTGCCGCCTCACGTGCAAGACGCTATGAGGAAACGCGTTATGGAGATGGTGTGGGACCGCGGCAATCCAGGCCGGCGGGCATGCGGATTGCGGGCATCCCGGCGAGGGGGCTCACCGTGAGGCGGAAGAAGATATCCCGACGCGTGATGGAGATGATCGAGGGACCGGAGGTCCGCGCGGCGCTCCCGATCGCCGTGCGGACGTTCGCGCTCGTTGCGGTCGGCATCATTTCGGCCAGGAGTTTCCTCGCCGTCCTTCGCCGGGTTGTCGTCTCGCTTCTCGGGTCGGGGATGCTTCGCGTCTTTCTGCCTCTCCTTGCGACACTCGGTCCGACGGCTTTCTTTCCCGGCGGCGAAGCGCGGGCTTCCGAGCGACCTCTCATCGTCGAGCGAATCGAGATCGAAGGAAACACGCGGACTCCCGAGGGAACCGTTCTTCGCTATCTCGGAATCCGGCCGGGGGACGCCACGGAGCCCGATTCCCTTCTCGAGGCGATGGAGGGGCTCCGCGCGAGCGATCTCTTTCGAAGCGTCGCCTACGAATCGCGCGCGGGCTCGGAGCGCGGGCGCATCGTCCTTCACTTGACGGTTGAAGAAAAACCGGTCGAGTTCCGCTTCGGCGCCGGGTACCAAGATCTCTCGGGCTGGTACCTGATCCCCGCGGAGCTCCGCTTCGACAACCGTCTCGGGCGGGGAGAGATCGCCCGCGCCCACGCGAAGCTCGGCTATCGCCTCGCGGGCGTGCATCTGTTCTATGAAGAGCCGCGCTTCGGCGACGGAAGGAACCGCTGGGGAGCGAGCTTCTTCGGGACCGGGGGCGCGCGCGTCTACTTCGTGGAGGGGGTCGAGTGTCGTCACAACGTAACCCGCGCCGGCCTCGAGGCGCACATCGGGCGGGAGTTCTTCCCCGGGCTCGCGATCGAGGCGGGCGCCGGATTCGAGACGATCGAGGCCGATTCGTCGGCCGAGGCGGGCGAGGACGATGAGATCCGAGAGATCGAACGCGGGGACGAGCTTCCGTTCGCGGACCTTCCCGCGGGGATCGCCTCGGACCTCGGCGAGGCGAAGCGCGCGCTTCTTCGCGTCGATCTCACGTGGGACTCGCGGAGCCCGCTCCGCGTTTCGGGGACGCCGGTCTCCGGCTTCTGGGGACGCCTGCGCGCGACCGGCACGTTCTCCCGCGAGCAAGGGGACGACTTCCCCTCCCTGCATGCGGATCTTCGCGCCTACCGCGGCGTCGGAAGCGCCGCTCTCGCGGCGCGTCTTCGCGGGGGAGCGACCGGCGGCTCCGCGCCGTGGTACGACCGCTTCTACCTCGGCGGACTCTATACGGTTCGAGGTTTCCCCAGTCAATCGTTGTCCGCCCCGGAAGGCGAGACGCGTTTCTGGTCCGCCTCGGCGGAGCTTCGCGCCCCTCTTGTCGGGAGCGCGGCGAACCCGCGTCTCGCCGGGGTGTTCTTCGTCGACGCGGGGGACTCGTGGAGGGTCGACGAGGCGGTGACTCTGAACGACGTCTCCGTCGGCGCCGGCTACGGACTTCGTCTCCGCGTGCCTTGGATCGGGTGGCTCGGCTTGGACGTCGCGCGTCCTCTCACCGATTCGCCCGTTCGCGAGGCGTTCCACGGGAACGCGTCGATCGGGATGACCTTTTGATGCGCGCGGGTCGATTCCTTCGGCAG
>JAGUYC010000273.1 GCA_020061515.1 Gemmatimonadota bacterium | reverse complement strand
GGCGAGCATCGAGCGGACAGCCGCGGGCAGGACCCGCCGTCCGACGACTGAGCCACGGCGGGCGGCACAAGCGGACGAAGATCGCGGCGACCCGGCCACGGATCGTCCGCGAAGAGGACCCAAGACACGAAGGCGGATACAAAGATGAGCGCGAAGAAGAAACCCGCGGTTCTCCACATCGCCGACAGCATGACGAGCGCCGACCTCCTCTACCTGACCCGGTTCCCGAGCGGCGACCCGTTCATCTACTTGCATTCCGGGAACAAGACGACGATCGCGGTGACCGATTTCGAGGTCGGCCGCGCCTCCTCCGAATCGATCGCCGACGAGGTCCTCCCTTTCTCCCGCCTCCACGAGATGGCGGGGAAAGCCGATCTCCTCTCCGCCGCCGCGGCCCTTCTCAAATGGAAGAAGATCCGCCTGGTCGAAGTCCCCTCGCAGTTCGCGATCGGCGCGGCCGAAGAGCTCCGCAAGCTCGGGGTGAAGATCCGCGTGAAGCCCGACCCGTTCATCCCCGGGCGGCAGAGGAAGACCTCGCGTGAAGTACGCATGATCACGGACGTGCAAAGGAAGACCGAGAAGGCGATGGAGACGGCGATCCACTGGATCGCCTCCGCGTCGGTCCGCCGCGGAACCCTCTACGTGGGCGGCCGCCCCCTCACCGCCGAGATGGTGCGCAAGCGGATCCATCTCGACCTGATGGAAGAGGATTGCCTCGGCGCCTCGACGATCGTCGCCTGCGGCGACCAGGCCGTCGACCCGCACAACATCGGAAACGGACCGCTCAAGGCGAACACCCCGATCGTGATCGACATCTTCCCGCGCTCGCAAGCCACTTACTACTTCGCCGACATCACGAGGACGGTCGTCAAAGGGAAGGCCTCGGAGACGGTGAAGAAGATGTTCCGCACGGTGCGCGAAGGGCAGCGGATCGCCTTCTCGATGATCCGGCCCGGCGTGCGCGCCGACAAGGTTCACGGGGCGATCGTCGAGTACTTTCAGTCGGAAGGTTTCAAGACCGGTATTCAGGGAGGCAAGCTGCAAGGGTTTATTCACGGAACCGGCCACGGGCTGGGCCTCGAAATCCACGAGCCTCCGCGCGTGTCGAAGGTGGAGCTCCAGCTTCAGGCGGGGAACGTGGTGACGGTGGAGCCGGGTCTCTATTACAAGGGACACGGCGGGGTTCGCCTCGAGGACGTGGTTCTCGTCACGCCTCAGGGGAACCGGAACCTTACTCGCGCTCCCAAGATTCTCGAGGTCTAGCCTAGACTATGCACGCGTTTCCTGCTGCGGCTGCGGATCGCGGCCTACGAGGCCTCCCTTCCGTCGCCGCTTCCCCATCAGGGACCCGTGGCGCGCTTGGATCTTGTCGCGACGACCAGGAGCGACAAGTCCTAGCGCGCCGGGAGGGCCGAGACTACGATTCCGGGAGCGGCTCGTACCGGTCGGCCTCTCGGCACGCGCTCCGCATCCTCGCGACGAAAACGCGTGCATAATCTAGGCGAGAGAGCCTTGGCCGTTTCTTGACGGAGCCCTTGGCTTGCCATAGATTCAACAGGGAGCGAGCGCATCCCGAGGGAGAAAGCCGCTTCTCTGACGCGGAGGCGACGAGACGACCCCCTTCGCACCCATCTGCGAAGGGACACGGAAGAACGGCGCATCGAGAGGAGCGGGGGATGCCGAGCAGATCGCGGGAAACACCGGGCAATCGGATCGAGGTCGCGCGAATCGTGGTCGGCCCCTTCCAGGAGAACTGCTTTCTGTTGCGGGCGGCCGGGGGCCCGGAATGCGTCGTCATCGATCCGGGCGACGAAGCGGACCGGATCGCGGACCGGATCGATGCGAGCGGATGGAAGCCGGTCGCGATCGTGAACACGCACGCCCATCTCGATCACATCGGCGGCATTCAAGAGCTCAAGGAGAAATACGGTATCCCGCTCTTCCTTCACGCGGCGGACGAACCGCTTCTTGGCTCGGCGCATACGCACGCGCGCTTCTTCGGCGTGGCGGAGCCGAGCGTCCCCGCCGTGGACCGCCGTCTCGCCGACGGAGACGTGCTCGACTTCGGCGGGATTCGCCTCGAGGTGTTGCACACTCCGGGCCACTCGCCCGGAAGCGTCAGCCTCGTCGCCGGCGGACGCGTCTTCGTCGGGGACACGCTCTTCGAGGGATCGATCGGCAGAACCGATCTCCCGGGAGGTTCGCACGAGACCTTGCTTCGCTCGATCCGCGGCCGCCTCTTCGCGCTGCCGGACGAAGTGATCGCCCACTGCGGGCACGGACCCGATACGACGATCGGCCGCGAGAGACGATCGAACCCGTTTCTCCGGGAATCGTCGAAAGAAACGATCGAGTAGCCGCCCGCTCCGGGCGTTTCGCGATGACAAGCGCGCGAGTCGAGGAACGGAACCCGATTCGCGCACGGCGCCCGAAAGGGCGAAGGAGATGTCGATGTTGAAGAAATCAATGGAGAAGGCGCTCAACAAGCAGATGAACGACGAGTTCGCATCCGCGTATCTTTATCTCTCAATGGCATCCTACTTCGAAGATCGCAATCTGAAGGGCCTCGCGCACTGGATGCACGCCCAGACCAAAGAGGAAACCGAGCACGGGATGAAGTTCTTCCACTACATTCTCGACCGGGGCGGGAAGCCGATTCTCGATGAGATCGGAGCGCCGCCCTCGACGTGGAAGTCGCCTCTTGATGCGTTCCAGGCGGTCTACGCGCACGAGCAGAAGGTCACCGCCGGGATTCACAAGCTGGTGGACCTCGCGACAAAGGAAGGGGACCATCCCACGCACGCGTTCCTTCAGTGGTTCGTCACCGAGCAGGTCGAGGAGGAAGCGTCGGCGGACGAGGTCGTCCAGAAGCTGAAGATGATCGGCGACATGGTTCCCGGGATCTTCATGATCGATCGGGAGCTCGGCCAGCGGAACGGGTAGTGCCGCTTCCACGCCGGCGGGCTGCGCGCGAGGTGGGAGGCATCCGGAACCAACCGTCTCGGACCCCTCCCCCGCGCGCTCGCGCGCGATCCCCCGCCCCCGCGGAACCCGGTTCGGCTCAACTTCTTCCCGCTCTCGCCCGACAAGAAGGAGAAGGGGGAGAAAGCGCCGCCGGCCAGATCTCCCCGAAGGACGAACGCCGCGTCGATCAGCCGTGCGATCGCTTGAGGAGAACGCGTACCCGATGGAAGCCTCGCCTAAGAACCCTCTCTCCGATTCCGCGGGGGAGTTCCAAGAGTCCATCCGAAGGCACATCCGCTATTCGCTCGGGCGGGAATGGAAGCACCTCGCCGGGCGCGAGATCTTCAACGCGGTCGCCCTCGCCGTGAGGGACCGCCTCGTTGATCACCTCTTCGAGACCGAGACGCGCTACCGGGAAGCGGATGCGAAACGTCTCTATTATCTATCTATGGAGTATCTCATCGGGCGCTCGCTCGGCAATAACCTCACGAACCTCGGCATCTATGACCTCTGTCGAGAAGCGCTCGAACACATGGGCCTCGATATCGAGGAAGTGCGCGAGGCGGAAACGGACGCCGCTCTCGGGAACGGCGGTCTCGGCCGACTGGCGGCCTGTTTGCTCGATTCGTTGGCGACGCTCGGGATGCCGGGATTCGGATACGGCATCAACTACGAATACGGCCTCTTCCGACAGCAGATCTCGGACGGACACCAGAGAGAGAGGCCGGATCATTGGCGGTCGTACGGAACGCCGTGGCTGATCGAGCGCCCCGACGAGGCGTGCATTGTCCCTGTCTACGGGCGGATGGAGACGATCCCCGACGCGGCGGGACGAAAGCAGCCGGTCTGGAGCGATTGGCGCATCCTCATCGGCGTCCCCCACGACATGCCGATCGTCGGCTACGGCGGGCGGACCGTGAACACGCTTCGTCTGTATACCGCCCGTTCCTCGCACGAATTCGACGTCGGGATCTTCAACGGCGGCGACTATCTTCTCGCCGTGGAGCAGAAGGTCGCCTCCGAGACAATCTCGAAGGTCCTCTACCCTTCCGATCTCGTGGAAGCCGGGAAGGAGCTTCGGCTCCTTCAAGAGTACTTCTTCGTCGCGTGCGCGCTCTGGGACATCGTCCAGAAGTACCAGACGCGCCGCGCGGCTTTCGACGACTTCCCCTCGCGCGTCGCGATCCAGCTGAACGACACGCATCCCGCGCTCGCCATCGCGGAGCTGATGCGCATCCTCGTCGACGAGAAGGCGGTTCGCTGGGAGCGGGCCTGGTCGATCACCCGCTCGACTTTCGGCTACACGAACCACACGCTTCTCCCCGAGGCGCTTGAGAAATGGCCCGTGGAGCTTCTCCGGCGGGTCGTCCCGCGCCACCTCCAGATCATCGAGGAGATCAATCGAAGGTTCCTTCGCGAAATCGAGAAGGTCTGGCCCGACGATCGGGAGCGGCTCGCCCGCATGTCGATCTTCGAGGACGGCGGCTCGCCCCACGTCCGGATGGCGCACCTGGCGATCGTCGGAAGCCGCTCGGTGAACGGGGTCGCGAAGCTTCACACGGAGCTGATCAAGTCGTCGCTCGCCTCAGACTTCTACCGCCTCTGGCCGGAACGCTTCAACAATAAAACGAACGGCGTCACCCAGCGAAGATGGCTTCTTAAGGCGAATCCCGCCCTCGCCCGGCTCATCACGGACACAATCGGCGATTCTTGGATCACCGACCTCGATCATCTCCGCGGTCTCGAGCCGCACGCGCGGGAAAGCGCCTTCCAGGAATCGTTCGGACGGATCAAGCGGGAGAACAAAGAGCGCCTTGCGAAGGTCGTCTACGACTCGACGCGGGAGACGGTGGATCCCGACTCGCTCTTCGATGTCCAGGTGAAGCGGATCCACGAGTACAAACGCCAGCTGCTCTGCGTCATGCACGTCATCCACCAGTACCTCACCGTCGTCGAGGACGGCGCGGAGATCCCGGTGCCCCGAACGTACATCTTCGCGGGGAAAGCCGCGCCGGGTTATTGGTCGGCGAAGCAGATCATCAAGCTGATCCACAACGTCGGTCGCGTCGTGAACAACGATCCGCGCACTCGGGATCGCCTCCGAGTCGTCTTCATCCCCGACTACCGGGTCTCGCTCGCGGAGAAGATCATCCCGGCGGCCGATCTCAGCGAGCAGATCTCGACGGCGGGGATGGAAGCCTCCGGGACCGGGAACATGAAGTTCGCGATGAACGGCGCCCTCACGATCGGCACGCTCGATGGAGCGAACATCGAGATCCTCGAGGAGGTCGGGGCGGAAAACATCTTCATCTTCGGGCTCCGCGTGGACGAGATCCGGAAGATGCGCGAGGAGCGGTCCTACAGCCCTTATCACTATTACCAGTACAACCACCTCCTGCGCCGGGTGATGGACGCGCTGAACTCCGATCTCTTCTCGCCGCACGAGCCGGGACTCTTCAAGTGGATCTTCCAGAGGATCGTCGATCAGGGGGACTACTACTTCCACCTCGCCGATCTTCCCTCCTACATCGACCGGCAGAAGGACGCGGAGAAGGTCTACCTCGCCCCCTCTCTCTGGCGGGAAAAGGCGATTCGGAACGTCGCCCGCATCGGCAGGTTCTCCAGCGACCGGACGGTGCGCGAGTACGCCGCCGAGATCTGGAAGATCCGTTCTTACTGAGACGAGGCGCCGGCTCCCGCTCAGCGCGCGAGCGCGGTCTGAATTCTGAGAAACTCCCCGACGTTTTCCATCGTGAGAAGCCCGACGAGCGTCTCCCCCTGCACGATCGGCAGTGAATGGCACCGGCATTCCTGGAGCCGCAAGAAGACCGATTGCATGAGGTCCGAAGGATGGGCGGTCTGAAACGAGCGGTCCATCACCTCGGAGACGGGCGCGTCCTTTCCCCGCTCGGCGAGGGCCTTGAAAAGAACGTCCTGCGTCAGGATGCCGGAGATGCGCCCGTTCTCCACCACCGGAAAGTCCTTCTGCGATCCGGCGAGCGTCGCCTCGATCGCCAGGGCCAGCGTATCGCCCGCCGAGAGCGTGCGGAAGTCGCTCAGCATCACGCGGCGAACCGGAATGCCGTGGAGAGCACTCTTCATTTGGACCATGCTCGCCTCCTGCGACGCTCCGAGCCACACGAAGAGCGCGATCAGGATGAGAAACGGATTCGTGAAGAGTCCGACGAACCCGAACACGAGAGCGAGCGCTTGGCCGATCGAGGCGGCGGTCTGCGTGGCGCGCGTGTACTCCATCCGCATGGCGAGAAGAGCGCGGAGAACTCGGCCGCCGTCCATCGGGAAGGCGGGGATCATGTTGAAGAGAACGAGAAAGACGTTCACGAGAAGGAGGCGCTCGAGAAACGGCCCGCGCGTCGTGCCGATGCCGGACCAAGGCTCCCATCCGCCCGTCGCGAAAAGAGCGAAGCCGAGGAGCACGGCGATCCCCACGTTCACCGCCGGTCCCGCGAGCGCGACCCAAAGCTCCTGCCTCGGATCCTCGGGGATCCGCTCGAGCCGGGCGACGCCGCCGATGGGGAGAAGGATGATGTCGCGGGTGCGGATCCCGTAGCGCCGCGCGGTGAGCGCGTGCCCGTACTCGTGAAGCACGACGCTGAGAAAGAGAAGAAGGAAGAAGCCGACCCCGGACGCGACCGCGGCGAGTGAACGGCTCGCCGACCAGAAGCTCAGAGCGAGCCAACCAAGAAGGAGAAAGAACGTGACGTGAATGAAGACGCCGATTCCGGCGTAGGTTCCGACCTTCCAAGACCATCTCATGTCTGATCCCTCCGGCGGCGGTTTGCGCATCCCCTCTTCCGTAGATCTATCGCGTCGATGCAGGTTCTTCAAGCCTCGGCTCCGGTCCGTCTCGAACGGGTATTCCGCCGAGCCTGCATTCGGACGCATCGCTCCGCGAGGGAGAAACAGTGGAGATGCCCGCCGCAGAAAGGAGAAGCTCCTTCCCGATGCTCGGGAAGGAGCCTCCATTTTCGCCAAGCCGGCCTTCGGCGTATCCGATCAGCGGACCAAGGCCATCTGCCGGACTTGGAGAAAGCCGGGCGCCTCGAGCCGGACGAAGTAGATCCCCGAGCTGACGCTCCTCCCCGAATCGCTCCGACCGTCCCATCGGAAATCGTGCGAACCCGCCTCCGCATGTCCGTCGAAGAGCGCTCGTACGAGACGGCCCGAGACATCGTAGATCCGGAGCGACGCGATCCCCGCGCTCGCCATGTGGAAGGTGACCGCGGTCTCCGGATTGAACGGGTTCGGACGGCACGGTTCGAGTACGGTTCTCGCGACTTCCGGCGCGCGATCGGCCACGCCGGTTTCGATCGCGGACCACGCGGTGAGGAGGAAATCGTCCACCGCCGCCTCGACGAGCGATCCGCTCCCGTAGTCGGACGCGACGAACCGGAAGCGCACGGCGCTCGTGAGGTCGATGAATCCCTCTAGCGGGAAGCTCCTCACCACCCACGCGTTCGTGCTGGCCGTCGTGTTCTCGAGATCCGTCCACGTGGATCCGTTATCGGTCGCCTGAACGAGCCACGAGTCCTCGTTCGGGTTCGAGCCGATGTTGTTCGTGTACCAAACCGCGTAGCTCACCGTGGCGCTGCTGTATCCCTGAAGGTTGAAGACCGGCGAGAAGAGGGTCGTCTTTCCGTTGTCCACGTCGTTCGTTCCTGCAGCGTCTCCCGGGTTCGCGTTTCCCGTGACATAACACGTCACGCCGGGCGGAGCGGTGTAGTCGCTGTCCGGCTGCACGGTGTAGCCGTTGTAGGTCGTGCCGACCGGCACCGCGCGGATCCAGATCCCGGTCGTGGCGTCGTCGTCCACCGCCCCGATTGTCCACCCCTCGTGGGTTTCGAACTCATCGTCCATCACCGTCTCGATCGGGAAGACGCTGAACTGATGCACAAGAGCCGGCGCCCCCGACGGATCGACCGCGGCGAGCCCGACACCGTCGGTCGCGTAGACGTAGTACTGCACGACCGTCGGATAAGACTGCCCGGGGATCTCCGCCTCGTACGCGTCCCCCCCGACCGAAACGAGCGGGACCTCGTGTTCGGTCGCGTCCCAATTCGTTCGCCAGTAAAGAATCTTTCGGTCGATTCCCGACGGATCCGAGAGCGTCACCGGGATGACGTACGGCCCGAGCGTGTCGTCGGTCGAGGCGTGCGGCGTCGTGACGATCGCGGGGCCCGCGATGTCGGCGAGATGGAAATCTCGGACGGTCGTCCCCCCTTCCGCGATCACCACGTTCGTCACCGTGTCCGGCGCGAAGCCGTCGCGGCTCGCGACGACCGTGTAGGTCCCCGGCGGCACCGAACCGCTGTAGAAGCCGCTCTCGCCCGAGGTGAACGAACGACCCGCGCCCAGAACCGTGGTCTGCGCCCCCCCGAGCGGGGTGTTTCCGTTGAGCTCGTTGTAGATCGTCCCCTGAAGCGTTCCGGTCGTGGAGTCCCGGTAGGGAAGGAACTTGATCGCGCGGCCGGCCGCCAACGTGGTCGCGCCGCCGGAGTAGCGGTTGAAGTAAGTGATCAGAACGCCGTCCGATTGATCATGGTTCTCGATCCCCACGGTCGCGTACCCGTCGGTCGGGTCGTAGTTCGTGATCGTGTGATACTGGAAGACGATGATCCCGTCCCCGCTGCCGGTCGGATGATGGGCGGGATCGTACAGGATCGCCTGGAACGTCTCGACGTAGTTGCCGTAGGACTGCCGCATCTGCTTCCACTCGACGATCCAGCGGTGGTTCGCCGAGTCGTACTTCTGGAAGACGCGCGACGACGCGTCCACGTAGAGATCATCCCAGAAGACGGCGAGCATCGCGTCCGGGCCTCCGGCGCCCGGGATCGTCCAGTTTCGATACGCGACGCTGAACGAGGGCCCCATCGAGATCCAACCGTTCGAGCAGATCGTCGCCTGCGAGTACTCCTCTCCGTAGTAGCGGAACGGGAACGGAAGATCGACGAGAACTTTTGCGTCCATCCCGTCTCCCGTATCGTTCAGCACGACCTGGGTTCCGCCTCCGCCCTGCGACGGATCGATCTCGATCCACGAATAGGTCGGGGCTTCCGGATAGCCCGTGTCGGTGTTCTCGAACGCGAGATAGCCGTATCGGTCCGGGCCGGTCGGATCGACCGACGAGACCTGTCCGACCGTGAAGCCGAAGGTCGCGGTGTCGATCACTCCGCCGTTGAAGCTCGTCACGAGGAGAAAGTTCGCCGGGTAGCCGTCGTACGTGTCGGAGGCGACGCTGAAGGCGAACCGATCCGCGCTGTTGGTCCCGGTGTTGCCGACGGTGATCGTTCCGAAGGTCCCGCTCGCGTCAGTCACGGTTACTTTCGGACTCAAGGAAATCAGGGTTCCGGAAGTTCCGGTCGCCGTCGCGCCGCCGTTGTTCCGGAGGGTGACCTGGAGCTGGACGGTCTCGCCCGGATCGGGCCCGTTCCCTCCGTCGTTGAAGAAGGTCCAGCTCTCCGCGGCCAACGCGGGAGCGACGACATCGATCTCGATGAGCGAGTGCCAGTTCCCTTGCGGCGACGACGCGTCGAGCCCGAATTGGATCACGTGGCCGTGCGGACATCCGGGCGCGACGGCGAAGTCGAAGTCCTCCGCGCACCACGCGGTGCCGGCGGCGGGAATCGTCCCGAAGTCCTCGCTATTGTCGAGGATCGTGACGAACGGGTCGTTTTCCGTGAGAACGGCCGTCACCGACGTGGCGGAAGAGGCGGCGTAGTTCCGGAGCTGCACCTTGAGCTCGATCGTCTCGTTCGGGTTGATGATGCCGTCGCCGTTCCCCGAGCTCCCGCCCGAGGCGTCGTCGTCCACGGCCACGGCGACCGCTCCGACGTGGCTGTTCCCGGAGATCGTCACCGTCCCGAGATACGCCTTCACGTTGTGTTTCGTCACCGTGAGGAGCATGCTGCCGGAGGTCGTGTTGGAGAGCGGGAGCTCGATGGTCCCGTTCTCTTCGGTGTAGCCGACGGCGTACGTCTCGCTCCCCTTCCAGGCGCACACGACGGCGTCCGCCACCGGCGAGCCTCCCTGGGTCACCGAGACAATGATCGAGTTCGCGCCGATCGCGAGCGACGAGGAGTGCGCGACGTCGACCGTCGCGGGAACTCCGGTCCAGATGTCCACCGCCGGATCGCCCATCAGGTTCATCCAGTGAGAGAACCAGTGCGCGGTGTTCGGCTGCGAGCTGTTGTAGTTCAGGTACAGCTCGAGGCGCCCGCGGTCGAGCGCGGCGCCCATCGTGTAGAGATTCTGGCGGAGAAGACCATGAAAGGTCCCGTAGTAGAGGCAGTTGTTGTAGCGCGTGTGGGTGCCGATCGTCGCCATCCCGATCGCGCCGATCCCTCCCCTCATCGTGATCGGAGGGCCGAGCGAGCCGGCGCGGAGGAAGCCTTCCGATCGAGACGTTCCTGAGGCGAAGGTTCCCGTGTCACACGTGACGATGACGACGAAGGGGAGCTTCCACCCGTTCGAGAGGGCGTAGGTGTTCGAGTTCGACCACTGGCTCATCTGGTAATAGCCGCGGTAGCCGAAGAAGGTGTCGCCGCGGTTCAGGGCGGTCGACATGCCGCTGACCCACGGCGACTGGAAGACGGTATCCACCGCGGTGTAGCCCTCTTGGAACGCCATGTTCCGGACGCTCCGTCCGGTCTCGACGCAGCTCGGGCCGGATGTGGTCGGGTCGCCGACGACCGCGCCGCGCGGGAACCAGGTGGTGTCGGTCATGTAGGGATCGCGTTCGTAGCCGACGATCTTGCGGACGATGATCGAAAGCTCGGCCATCGTGCTGTAGGAGAGGCGCCCGACGTGAACGTCGGGGAGGTAATCTCCTCCCGCGAGCTGCGCGTAGGGGAGATCCCCGCAGCCATTGTATCCGCTCAGCGACTCGTACCACGTCGGCATCACGTCGACGTCGCCGACGAGCACGACGTACTCGAGCGAAACGTTCGGATCGTTGTACACGCCCTGGATGTAGCTCTTGATCTGGCTCGAGGTGGTTCCGGTCTGTGCGGTCGTCACGAGCGTGACCGGCCATCCCTTCCGCTGCCTCCACTCGACCCAGGAGGCGAGCGTGTCGAGGACCGCCTGATTGTTCGCGGCGATCGCGAGGATCGTCCCCGGCGCCACGTCCCGCTGGGGAAAGAGCGTTTCGTAGTTCAGGACGAGCTCCTCGTATGCCGCGTCGAAGGAAGGCGGAATCGGTTTCGCGAGGAACGCCACCTTCGACGGAGCGCCCCCCTCGATCGAGACCTCGACATCGAGGCGTCGCGCGATCTTCAACGTGCGCGACGCGGGATCGTAGCGGATCGGACGAAACGTGAGGGGGACGACGCGGAGATCGCGGAGCATCGCCGCCTCGCCGACGAGCACGTCGACGCCGTCGTCGGGAACCTCGCGCGCGTACGCATCGGCGTCGTACGCGAACGCGGACGGTTCGCTCTCGGAACCGGGTTGCACGGGAAGAAGAAGAACGCCCGTGTGCGTCTCCTCGTCGAGGCGGGTCGAGCGGACGCGCACCGTCGCTCCCTCCGGAACCGCGATCAAGCGCGAGAAGACGGGGATCGCGGGCTCTCCCTCGCGTCCTTCGTAGCCGCAACCGGGGATCTCGATCGCCTGGAACGAACGGAGGCCGAAGTCGACGTCCATCCTTCCGATTTCGGGAACGTCGACGACGAAGCGAACCTCCCCCCCGTCGGCGGAAGTCAACCGAATCTCGGGACCTCTTCCGATCGGTTCCTCGAGCGGATCGACCGGCGCTCCGACGGCGAGAGAAGCGATGAGACCGACGGCGATGAGCACTCCTACCGCAACGCGACGCATGGACACCTCCAGCGATGTGCGCGCACGTTCCGCACCCGCACAAACCCTCGAACCCAGCAATAGTTGAACAGGAGACAAATCGCCTCCCGCATGGACGGCGACGACCGGGCAAGGGGGGAGACAGCGCTCGACCGATCACCGGTCGGTGTGATTATAGCATAAGGCCATGAAGCATAACAGAATAACTTTGAGGTCTCTTGCTCGGTCCCGCCCGCGACAAGAACCCGCTTCCCTTATCGAGGAAGGCTATGCTATAATGCCACTTACTGAGATGGACGCCAGGCGGGATCCCGGCGGGATCCCTGTCGCCCAGCGGGCGGGGTCGGATGTGAGGCCTTGTATCCCGTTACGATTCTTTGAGTTGCCCGGCGCCCGTTTCAGCGGAACGCGCTCCCTCGCGAAACCAACCCTAACTTGGGAGATCCTCCGATGAGATGTTGGCTCGGACTCTCGCTCGCGCTTCTCGTTTCCTCATCCCTTCACGCGGCCGTCATTCACGTGCCCGGCGATTACACGCTCCTTCAGGCGGGGATCAACGCGGCGAACCCGGGCGATACGGTGATGGTCGCCGCGGGAACCTACGATTCCCTCTTCTACCCGCCGGGGGCGGACACGACCCGCTGCGTGGCGTACATGAAATCCGGGGTAACCCTTCTCGGGGCGGGGATCGGGCAAACGATCATCGACGCGCAGAATCAGGGACGCGGGATTCACTGCTACGGCGTCGCGACCGGGAGGATCCAGGGATTCACGATCCGAAACTCGTTCGCGCAGCTCTTCGGCGCGGGGATCTTCTGCACGCAGGGCTCCTCGCCGGCGATCACCGAGTGCCGCGTGGTCGATTGCGGCGACGGCGGGATCATCTGCACGTACAGCTCGAGCCCCGACATCAGCTACTGCTCGATCATCGACAACGTCTATAAGGAGGGCGGCGGGCTGGTGACGGAAGACAGCTCATCGCCTCTCGTTCGGCATTGCACGATCCGCGGGAACTCCGCGCCTTCGGGGGGAGGGGTCTTCATCCGCTCCCAGTCGGCTCCGGTCTTCGAGGACTGCGTGATCGACAGCAACTTCCTCACGACCATCAACGGGAGCGGGGGCGGCGTCGGCATTCGGGGGGCGTCCCCGACCTTCCGCCGGTGCCAGATCACGCGGAACACGTCGACCGGCCCGGGAGGCGGGTTTGACATCCGCGACGAGGCGGTCGTCGTGATCGATTCGTGCGCGATCCTGGACAACACGGCCGGAAGCGGCTACGCGCCCGGCGGAGGGCTCTTCTGCGAGCTCTCCGCTCTCATGCTCACGAACAGCACGATCGCGGGAAACCACACCCCCGGCACCGATGAGCTGTCGGACGGGGGCGGCCTCTTCATCTTCTTCGCGGACGAGAGCTACCCGGTGACGATCCGCGGGTGCACGATCGCGGACAACACAACGAAGACGGGCGGGCTCGGCGCCGGGATGTATCTCTTCTACGCGAACGCGACGATCGACAAAACGATCATCGCCTTCAACACGAACGGCCACGGGATGTACTGCAGCGACTCAACGCCGAACGTGAGCTGCACCGACATCTATGGAAACAGTGGAGGAAACGCCGTGTGCGGCAACGACGCCGGCGGCAACTTCTCCGCCGATCCCCTCTTCTGCGACGCGGGATCGGGGGACTTCACGCTGCGGTTCGGCTCTCCGTGCCTTCCCGGAAACCACCCGAACGGCGCCTCGTGCGGGCTCATCGGCGCGCTCGGTCTCGGGCCGTGCAACTCGGGTGTCGGGGGCGGCACATCCGAAGCGGGCGTTTCGCTTTCCGCGCGTGCGGAGCCGAATCCGTTCGGGGCGGGCACGACGATCCACTTCGGAATCGATCGGAGCGGCCCGGCGTCGCTCGCGGTGTACGACCTCGCGGGGCGGCGCGTGCGTCTCATCCAGAGAGGCGAACTGCCGGCGGGGCTGCACCAAGCGGAATGGGACGGACGGGACGATGCGGGAAGGCCGGCGTCGAGCGGGGTCTACTTCTACCGTCTGGAGGAAGCGAGCCGAACGAGAACCGGACGCCTCGTTCTCACCCGATAGGGCGATCTCCCGGAAGATCCGGACTTGGTGATTCCGGGCGCCGCGTTGTATCGTAACGAAGCCCTATTGGAGGAGAGCGATGCTGAGCCAGTCTGCCGCCACGAGATGCTTGGGATTCCTCTGCGCCGCCGCGATCGCCGCCCCTGTTCTCGCGGGTGAGCCGGCGGCCTTCTCCCCCGGCCGAACGACCGGATCCGCGCGCGTGGAGATCCTGCCGCGCCCGGACGAGGTCGAACGTCCGATCCTTCGTTTTCTTCCCCTCCCGCCGGGCGCGTCCGAACCCGTGATCGCGCATGAAGACGCGGCGGCGGGCGGCATCTCTCTCGGCGAGCCGATGATCGCGCGGGGAACCGTTCTCCTCCCGATCGTCGTTCGGCCCGCGCCGGGCGGTGCGGCGAAGCATCTTCCGGAAATCGCTTTCGACATCATCTATCGACAGGATCCGACCAAGACGCACTCCTCGAACGCCGCGCGTTTCGGGCGCGGCTCCCTCTCCTCGCTCGGGAAGCTCCTCGTCGACGGGGAGACCCTGCTCGCCACGTCCGAGGAAGAAGGAAGCTACCTCATCGTCTCCGCCCCCGAGCTTCTCCCCGCGGTCGAGCCGCTCGCGCGATGGAAGCGCGAGATGGGCTTCGAGGTAATCGTCGTCTCGACCGCCGAGACCGGAGCGGGGAACGCCCAGATCCAATCGTACGTGCGCGACCTCTACCGGACCTCGGACCATCCGCCCCTCTACCTCCTTCTCGTCGGCGATGTGGAGCAGGTTTCCGGCTGGGATTACCACCAGAGCGTGTCCGATCATCCCTACGCCCTCGTCGACGGAGACGACTTTCTTCCGGATCTCTACGTGGGACGCCTCTCCGCGCGCACGATCGAGCAGGCACACACGATCGTCGCGAAGATCATCGGCTACGAAAAGGATCCGTACCGCACGGACCCGTCCTGGTTTTCGCGCGCGCTCCTCGTCGCGGGGGATTTCAGCTCCTCGACCCCGGTCCCCGTGTCGCGTTGGTGCCGAGAGCTCCTCTACGGAATCGGTTTCGCCGCCGTCGATACGGTCTTCTTTCCGCCCCATTGGGCGACCGCGCCTCCCTTCATCCGCGCCTCGATCGACCGGGGGGTCTCTCTCGTCAGCTACCGCGGATGGGCGTACGGGTGGCGAGGCTGGGAGCCTCCGAAGTTCACCGTGGACCACATCCCCTCTCTCTCCAACGGATGGAAGCTCCCCGCGGTCTTCAGCTTCGTCTGCGAAAACGGGAACTTCGCCGTCGCGGAGTGCTTCGGCGAGGCGTGGATCCGCGCGGGAACGCCCGAGGTCCCGAAGGGGGCGGTCGCGTTCATCGGGAACAGCGAACACTGGTCGCACACGAGGCACAACGACGCCGCGGCGATGGGCGCGTTCGACGCGATCGGCGGCGAGGGCATTCACAGGCTCGGCGATATCCTCAATGCATCGAAGTTCGAGATCTATCGGGAGTTCCCCGACATGGTCTACTACGACAGTTTGGGAATCGATGGGAATCCGTTCGCCGACAACTCGGTCGAGTTCTATTTCTACATCTACAGCCTCCTCGGCGATCCCTCGCTGGAGCTCCGTCTCGGGACCCAGAGGGAGATCGCGATCGCGAGGCCGGACACGATCGTCAAGGGGAGCAACACCTATTTCGTCCGCGTGACCGACGCGGGCGGGGCCGTTCCGATCGCAGGAGCAAGGGTCGGCCTCTCGCAGGCGGGAAATCGGCTCGCCTCGGCCTTCACCGATGCGGCCGGCGAGGCGCGGTTCCTCGCGGACTTCGTCGACGACGCCGCTCCGGTCGTGATCACCGTGACCGGAACAGGCCTCCTTCCCCTCCGGGATCAGGCGACGGTCGTCGCCAACCGAACGCATCTCGGGCTCGCCGCCGTTGCGATCCGCGACGACGGAACGGGCGCGAGCGTCGGGAACGGGGACGGAAACCCGAATCCGGGAGAGACGCTGGAGATCCGCGCGACGCTTCGGAACCTCGGCTCCTCCGCGGCGACCGGGGTGCAGGCGTCGCTCGCCTCCCTCTCGACCGGATCGGTCGTCGAAACCGCGCTCGCCGCCTATCCGGACATCGCGCCCGGAGCGACGGCCGCTCCGATCGCCCCCTGGGTCGTTCGCGTGAACGGAGATGTCGAGGACGGCCGCGTCCTTCGTCTTCTCATCCGGGCCTCCGCGGGAGGCGTCGAGACGGACAATGCTTTCGATCTCAAGGTCCGATCGCACGACTTCCGGTACGAGGCGCACATTCTCGGCGGGGACGGCGTTCTCGATCCGGGCAACACGCTCGCCCTCTCCGTGACCGTGCGGAACGCGGGATCGGCAGCGGCGCCCGCGACGAGCCTCGTGCTCCGGAGCGAGACCGCGGACCTCGCGATCGTTCTCGATTCCGCATCGAGCCTCGGCCCCCTCGGCATCGGCGCGGCCGGAACCGTCGCGATTCCCTTTACGGTTCATGCGACGGACAGCGCCGCCGTCGGACAAGGAGCGGTCTTCACGCTCGCCGCGACGACCGCCGGAGGGATCGTGCGGACGACGAGCTTCACGATCGCCGTCGGCACGGCGAGCCACCGCGCGCCGCTCGGCCCGGACGCCTACGGCTACTACGCCTACGACAACTCGGACACCGACTATCCCGATGCGGCGCCTCTCTACGAGTGGATCGAGTGCTCCTCGGAGTACGGAGGGACCGGAAGGAACCTGAACCTCGGCGACAACGACTTCGCGATGGAGACGCTCCCCTTCCCGTTCACGTACTACGGGGAGACCTACCGGAGAATTCTCATCTCGGACAACGGCTGGGCCGCGTTCGACACGATCCCCTCGTACGATTTCTACAACTGGAGCCTGCCGAACCGGTACGGCCCCGCCGCGATGATCGCGCCGTTCTGGGACAACCTCGATCCGGACAAGACGTACGAAGGCGCGCGCGTCGGGGACGGCGTGTACGTCTTCTCCGACACCACGAACGATCGCTTCGTCGTCGAGTGGAGCCGCCTCGGCAATCTCCGACCGCATCACGGCAACCGGACCGACTACGACGAGATACAGACCTTCCAACTGATCCTCTTCGATCCGGTCCACTATCCGACGCCGACGGGGGACGGCCCGATCCGATTCCAGTACAAGCAGATCGTGAACAATGATTTCGATCGGATGTACGCGAGCGTCGGCATCGAGGACCGGAGCGAGGCGGTCGGCCTCGAATACAGCTACACGAATCTCTATCCGACCGCCGCGGCCCCTCTCTCCGCGGGTCTCGCGATCGAGTTCACGACAACCCCGCCCCGCTACCGGCCGTTCCGGCTGGAGAAGTTCCGCGCGGAGCGGGGCGAGAACGGCGTGCGGATCGAGTGGGAGCCGTGCGACGATCGCCCGAGAGGATCCACCATCGTCTATCGGGCGGACGCGGAAGGCGCGCGCGAGGCGCTGCCGGGGGGAGTGCTCCCCGCTTCCGCCCGCGGGTTCCTCGACCAGGAGACGCACCCCGACTCCTCCGCCGTTTACTGGATCGGATCGCTCGATCCGGTGGGGAACGAGACACTCCTCGGTCCGTTCTCCTACTCGGGAAGAGGCGAGACGCCGGCGCTCGCGCTCTTCTCGCTCGGGCCGAACCCGTCGCGCGGCTCCTCGATCGTGCGCTACATGCTCCCCTCCAAGGAGAGCATCAAGCTTCGTATCTATACGATCTCCGGCCGGCTCGTGAGGACGCTGATCGACGGCGAGACGGGCGCCGGAAGCGGAACGGCCGTCTGGGACGGGAGGGACGACCTCGGACGCGAGGCGCCGAGCGGGGTCTACTTCGCCCGGCTGGAAACGGAACGCGAACGGCGCGCCGTGAAACTACTTCTTCTTCGTTAGGGAATCGCAGTGAACGGATCGCGCCGTCTTCGAGCATTCTTCGACCGGGGGGGTCTATTTTCCATCGGCTTCCTCCTCGCGCTCGCCGCGCAGGCCGAAGCGGACTCAATCGATGCCGCGGAGGGCAGACCGGCGGCGGTTTCACTCGCGACCGCGGGACGCATGGGGGACGAGGAGGATCCGGCCGCGGCCCCGCCGAAGAAAGCCGCGCCCGGAAAGAGCGCCAACCAGACGAAGAAGGGACGCGATCTCCGCGTCTCGGGGCTCTTCGCTCTCCGCTTCGAGTACGACGATAACATCATCCACTACTCGGACGTGGACCTCGTGGTCTTTTCCACCCAGCCGAGCTACGGCAAGTACTCGATCACGCAGGCGGGAGATTGGATCATCCGGCCGAGACTCGATCTCACCGCGCGATCCAAGGCGCTCACCGGCCGGGACCTCGAGGCGCAGCTTCGCCTCACGAGCTGGCGCTACGTCGAGAACACCCTCAAGAGCAACGAATCGTATCAGCTCCGACTGAAGCACCCCGGGTTCGGGAAGGACAACTTCCAGGTCACGTTCTATCATGCGCCGACTTCGTACATTCGAAACTTCCGCGATCGGCCGCCGTTCACATCGAAGGTCGTGCCGCTCGCGTACACCGATTTTTCCTACACCTCGACTTCCGTTACGCTGGGCTATTGGCGCCGCCTCGCCTCCGTCCTCGAGGGGAAGCTCGACGTGAAGCGCTCCTGGCGCTTCTTCAATCAAGCTTTCATGGAGAACGATACGTGGGAGTGGCGGACCAGCGGTTCTCTCACGTGGCGCGCGATCGGCCCTCTCAAGATCGCCGGCTCGTACGACTACACCGACGCGAAGGGGCGGGGGGCCGATTCCGTGGATGAGATCATCGACACGTCGGACAACAGCGATCCGTCCTTCGCGAGAGACACCTACGGGCTCGACTTCTCTCTCTCCTCCCGCAAGGGATTCCTCCGCGTGAACGACCTCACGCTCGGCGGCGAGTATCAGGCTTTCTATTTCACGAGCCGGAAGCGGCCGGATCAGGATCCTCTCCATGTCGGACGAAGAGACGAGGTCCGCCGAGCCGAGCTCACGTTCCGAACCGTCCCGGTCGTGGGGGCCGCCTCCCTCGAGGGAGGCTATCGCTACTCGAAGCGCTCCTCCACCGCGGTCGAGGTCTCGGTCGGCATGGACATCGGAGAAGAGAAAGACTACACCGACAACCGAATGTGGTTCGGCATCGAGATACCGTTCTAGGAGGAACTTCGCTCATGAAGAATCAGGGTCGACGGACGCCGGGATGGAAGAGGTGGGGAGCGCCGGCGGCGGTCCTCCTTCTCCTCGCCGGCTGCGGCGAGCAGAAGCTCTACAGGCCTCCGACCGCACCGATCCATGTGATCGGCCGGCTCAAGCTCCCGAGCGAGGCGCAGGACGTCTCGGTGCTCGGAGAGACGGCATTCGTCGCCGGCGGGCAGGCGGGGCTCCACATCGTCGATCTCTCGGACCCCCGGCAGCCGGTCTTTCTCAAGACCATCGACACCGTGAAGTTCGCGGAGGCGGTGAAGGCGGCGAGCACCGCGTTCGGCGGGAGCGTGGTGGACATCGCGTTCGTCGTCGAAGGGACCGAAGGGATCACGACCTACGACGTGTCCGATCCTTCGAACCCTTTTTCGTTCAACCAGGGAACGACCGCGGTCGACGGAAACGGGATGTTCATCGAGCTTCCGGACGATCCGTCGGAGCCGTACGTGGTTTACCTTGCTGAAAGCTGGAAAGGGGTCCGCATCTTCGAGTCGAGCCCGGCGACGCCGGGTCTTCTCGCGTACAACGGCGTCTTTGCCGACACGCGGGGCTTCGCGCGCGCGGTGGCGGTTCAGGACGGCTTCGCCTACGTGGCGGACGACGAGATGGGTCTCGCGGTCCTCGATGTCCGCACGCGGTTCCTTGGGTCGGTCCAGGTCGTCTCGTCGTGCGACACGGACGGATACGCCCGCGGTGTGGCGATCGAGGAAGGTTATGTCTTCCTCGCGGACTACCACGGAGGGCTCGTCGTGGTGGAGCTCATCGAGGGGACGAACGCGTCGGGAGAGAGGATCCCCGTCCCCGTCCTCGCCGCGACGCTCGCCCTCGGCGGACGGAGCCAATCGATCGTCGTTCGTGACGGCCTCGCGTTCCTCGCCGCGCAGGACGGAGGCGTGCATGTCGTCGACGTGTCGATCCCCTCCTCGCCCGAGTACCTCGGGACCGTCATCACCCGCTGGGCGAATGGCGTCGCCCTTGCCGAGCACGGCCTCGTGGTCGTGAGCGATCGCGACGAGGGGCTTCTCGTTCTCGGGGGCCTCGGCGAGTTCGACGACGTGACGGCGCCGTCGAAAGTCTGGACACTCGCCGCCGCCGCCGCCGCCTCGAACGCGATCCGCCTCGAATGGACCGCTCCGGGAGACGACGGCCTTTCCGGAAACGCTTCGGAGTATGACATCCGCTTCCGCACCGGCCCGATCGCTTCGGCGGAGGATTGGGATTCGGCCACCGCGTGCACGGGAGAACCCTATCCCTCGAAGCACGGGACGAAGGAGCGGTTCTGGGTGGACGGTCTTGCCCTCGGCACCGAGTATCGCTTTGCTCTCCGCACCGGCGACGAGGCGGGGAACTGGTCCCCGATCTCGAACACGGCAGAGAAGGCGACCACGCTCACGAACGTTCCTTGCGCGGTGACCGGGTGGAAGGTGACACCCGGCGTCGGCTCGCCCGGCACGATGTTTACGTTTGAAGTAACCTACACGGACTGGGACGGCGATCCGCCCGTGGAGGCGACGATCGTCCTCGACGGAATCGCCCACGACCTCGACTACGTGAGCGGGAGCATTCGCGACGGCGCCTTGTACCGCTTCGCCGCCGTCCTCGACGATTGGGGACAGCACGAGCACTTCTATCGGTTCAGCGACGGCCGCCATCCGCCGGTCGTGACCGGCGCGATCGCGGGCCCCGGAGTCGGGTACGTGTTCACGATGGGGAGCCCCGCGGACGAGCGCGGACGAGACACGGACGAGGTGCTTCATGACGTCGCGCTTACCAGCGACGTGTGGTTCTCCGACCACGAGGTGACGCAGGCGGAGTACGAATCGGCGATGGGGACGAACCCCTCCCGGTTCCGCGGCGGCGACTTCCCGGTGGAGAACGTGAGCTGGTACGACGCAGTTCTCTACTGCAACGCGCGCTCGCGAGCCGAGGGTCTCACTGAGTGCTATTCGATCCAAGGGGCGAGCGTCGTCTGGAACGAGAGCGCGGACGGCTACCGGCTCCCGACGGAAGCGGAGTGGGAACGCGCGTGCCGCGCGGGCACGAGCACCGCGTTCTTCGGCGGCGATCTCACGAACGAAGCGTGCGGGTTCGATCCGGTCCTCGACCCGATCGGCTGGTATTGCGGGAACTCCGCGCGCGCCCCCCATCCGGTCCGCGGCAAGCAGCCGAACGCTTGGGGTCTCTACGACATGCACGGAAACGTCTGGGAGTGGTGCTGGGACTGGTACCAAACCAATCTCGGGACAAGCATCGCCATCGACCCGAAGGGACCGGAAACCGGTTCGCAGAAGGTCGTCCGCGGCGGATCCTGGTACTACTTCGCGCGCGATTGCCGGTCCGCGGCGCGCGCGCCGTATTGGCCGAACTCGCGGGACGACGTCGTCGGGTTCCGCGTGGTCCGCACCGTGGTCGAGGACTGAGCCTTGAGTCGGAGCGAGCGGTTTCACTTCATCGATCAATTCCGCGGGCTCGTCGGTGTCCTCATGCTCCTCGGGCACAGCTCGTACTATTTCAACGCGGTTTGGAGGTACCTCGACCCGATCGATCCGGTCTTCGACAACTGGCCGCAGTTCGCGCTCCGCTACATCGGATATATCTGCGCGCCGGGCTTCCTCATGATGAACGGCGCGATGGTCTGGTACTCGTACACGAAGCGGCGCGAGGCGGGGGACGCCGATTGGAGCGCGCGCTGGCACCTCATCCAGCGCGGCCTCTTCCTCGTTCTTGTGCAGATGACGTGGGTGAATTCCTCGTGGGGAGGCTTCGCGGAGTTCAAGCCGGGGCATCTCGGCATCATCGCGTGCATCGGGCTCGCGATGGTCTTTCTCACGGTCTTCGTGGATCGCCCCTGGCCGTTCCGTCTCGCCGTCGCGCTCGGGCTTTTCGCCGCTCACCCCCTCCTCCTCCGCATCCCGTACGATCCCTCGATCATGAACATCCAAACGATTCTTATGCAAACCTTCATCGATTCCGGCGAGTTCAACAAGTACCCGGTCCTTCCCTGGCTCGGCCTCGCCACGATGGGATCGGTGATGGCCGAGGGGTGGATTCGCGGCTGGAAGACGGCGGACCGCCGCGTGCTCGTGGGGCTCGGAATCGGGATCGCCGCGATCGTCCTCGCGACCCTTGTCCGCCTCGGGCGGGGCTACGGGAACCTCTTCCCGTTCACCGAGCTCGGCGCGTACTCGTTCTTCATCGACCAGAAATACCCGCCGAGCCTCTATCACAACCTGTGGTTTTTCGGTTCGGTCGCGCTCGGGGTGGCGGCGATCACGGCGATCGGGAGATGGGCGCCGAAGCTCCCCGCTTTCCTCGGGATCGTGGGGCGCGTCCCCCTTTTCTTCTACTGCGTGCACATCGGGATCCTCGGGATCTTTTCGAAGCGCATCGGGATCTACTACCGCGAGGGAGGAGTGGCCGCCTCGCTCCTCGGATTCGCGCTGATGCTCGTCGTGATGCTCCCTCTCGCCTCCTGGTTCGGCGGCGTGAAGAGGCGGAGCAAGAACTACATCATCCGGCTGATCTGATGGAGAGAAGGAACGCGAATATGCGAAGAGGAAGGACGGCGATCGGAATCCTCGCGCTCCTCGCCGCGGCGTTCGTCTTCTCCTGCGCTTCTCGAGAGGAGACGCCGACGGTGCGGGAGGATTCCACGTTCGTCTATCCGTCGCTGAAGGCGGGCGGAGTCGAGGCGCGGATCACGCTCTACGAGAAGAAGTCGACCAAGAGCGGGAAGCTCCTCGGGGAAGGCCGCCTCTTCACGATGGGCGAGGACGCGAAGGTGCGCGCGCTCGTGGAGATCGAGAACGGCCGCGCGCGCGGCGATGCTCCCCTTCTCTTCCACGTCGTATGGCTCGACCCGAAGGGGAAGTCGATCTACACGAAGCGCATCGACCACCCCTCCGGCGACCCGCCCGACCCCCTGGAGGGCTCGATTTCGATTCCGCCTGACAAACGGGAGCCGGGAATCTACACTCTTCGTGTCTACCTCTTTCGCGAGCTCATCGCAGAGAAGACGTTCGAGGTACGACGAAAGGAATAGACGCCCGATCCCCCGCGCCTACCGTTTCAGCCGGAGCGACACGCGGGGGCCTTGGAACGATGCATCGGGCGGCTCGACGGAAAGCGCCATGTGGGTCCTCCTCCTCCTCATCGCGGTCGTCCTCGTCTACTGGGGGATCGAGGCGGTTCGACTCCATCGTGCCCTTCGCGCGATTCCGATTCGCATCCACGTGAACGGAAGCCGGGGGAAATCGTCGGTGACGCGCCTTCTCGCGGCCGCTCTCCGCGAGTCGGGGATGCGGACGGCCGCGAAGACGACGGGGAGCAAGGCGCGCTACATCCTTCCGGACGGGAGCGAGGAACCGCTCATTCGGCTCGGCTCTCCGAACATCTGCGAGCAGGTCGGGGTCCTCGACCGGGCGCGCCGCGAGAAAGCGGAGGCGATCGTGATCGAGTGCATGGCGGTTCGCCCGGACATCCAAGTGATCGCGGAGGACGGCATCGTGCACTCGACGATCGGCGTGATCACGAACGTGCGCGCCGACCACCTGGACGTGATGGGGCCGACGGTCGCGGATGTGGCCTACGCCCTCTCCGCCACGCTTCCGCGCAAGGGGTTCGCCGTCGTCCCGCCCACGCACCATCTCGATGTCTTGCAGGAACAGGCCGACGCGCGCAGGACGCGCCTCGAGGTGGCCGATCCCAGGAGCCTTCCGGAAGGCGCGATGAGCGGCTTCGCGTATCTCGAGCACGAGGAGAACGTCGCGACCTGCCTCGCGGTCACGAGGAAGCTCGGCATTCCCGACGAGGCCGCTCTCCGCGGCATGTACCGCGTGATCCCGGATCCGGGCGCCTGCACGAGCTGGACGATCGCGCACGCGGGCCGTACGATCGAGTTCCACAATATTTTCGCCGCGAACGATCTGGAGTCGACCGCCTCAATCTGGAAGCGTCTCGGGCTTGATCGGAGCGGCGAGGGGCCGGCGGTCGCGCTCCTCAATCTTCGCGCGGACCGTGTCGACCGATCGATCCAGTTCGCGGAAGCGGTCGAACAGATGATTCGCGCCGACCACTACGCGATCGTGGGGGACACGAGCGACCGCGTGCTGCGCCGCTTCGCGCGGCGTGTCCCCGAGGGGCGCCTCCACGCGCTCGGCAAGATGTCCCCCGGCGACGTCTTCGACCGTCTCACCGCGATCGGCGAGGGGACTCTCCGGGTCGGAGCGATCGGCAACATCGGCGGGATCGGACACGACATCCTGCAATACGTCTACCGAAGGAGGCGGGAAGCATGTTGATCGCCGAAGCGATCGGTCTCGGGCTCGTCGCGAGCCTCTTCTTCGTGGAGGCGGTCGGGTTCGCCGCGGGCGGCTTCGTGGTTCCCGGCTACATCGCGCTCTTCCTCGATTCTCCTCTTCGCCTTCTCGGAACCGTGCTCGCCGCGACGGCCACGTACCTTTGCATGCGCGCCGCGGGCCGCTTCCTCCTTATCTACGGAAGGCGGAGCCTCGTGCTCGCGGTTCTCCTCGGCTTTGTGTTCGGCTCGCTGACCACGCGCATGCCTCGGATCGGCGCGCTCGACGAGCAGGGAGCCCTCACCGCGATCGGCTTCATCATCCCCGGTCTTCTCGCGTATTGGATGACGCGGCAGGGGATCGTGCGGACGCTCTCCTCAATGCTCGTGGCGGCGACCCTCGTCCGGTTCGCGCTCATCATCATCCACGGAGGTGCCCTTCTTGAAACGCCTCTTCTCTAGGGCGATTCCGTGGACGCTCCGCGCGGACGTTCTCCTCGTCACACTCGCCGTGATCGGCATCGGCTTCCAATGGCTCGCCGAGTCGACGAAACGTCTCGCCTCGCAGCCCCACATCCAGGAGAAGATGGCGGCGGCGACGCGCACGGTGCGCTGCTTCGAGGCGATCCGCCAGTACCGCATGGGAAGCCCCTCCTCCGCCGACGTCGAGAACGATCCCGAGGGGAGCGGCCTCATCGGGCAGGAGTTCACCCTGACGACCACCGACCGCGGCGTTCTCGAATCGAAGCTGACCTCGGTCAACCCGAACTTCGCAGCGCTCTTCATCGACTACTTCCACGAGCTCAAGCTCCGCCCCGGCGATCCGGTCGCGATCGCGATGACCGGGTCGTTTCCCGCGCTCAACATCGCGGTGCTCGCCGCGGTCGAGGAGCTCCGGCTCCGCGCGATTCCGATCACGTCGGTCGGCGCGAGCATGTGGGGGGCGAACGATCCCCGTTTCACGTGGCTCGACATCGAGAAGCTTCTCAATGAACGCGGACTCCTTCACACGCGAAGCGTCGCCGCCTCGATGGGGGGAAGCAACGACCGGGGGCGCGGCCTTTCCCCGCGAGGCAGGGAGCTTCTCCGCGAGGCGATCAAACGGAACGGAGTTCTCCTCATCCACGAGCCGACCCTCGACGAGTCGATCCGGCTCCGGACCGCGATCTTCGACCGAGAGGCGGAGCCGCTCGGCGTCAAGGCGTATGTCAACCTCGGCGGGAGCTCGGCGAGCATCGGGACGAGCCTCGGGGGATCGCTCGTTGCGCCGGGCATCAACCGGAGGCTCCGGACCTACAATTGGACCCAGCGGGGAGTGCTTCATCACTACGCCGCCCGAGGAGTCCCGATCATTCACATCTTGCAGATCGAATCGATCGCCAAGATCCACGGTTTTCCGATCGCGCCGGAGGAAATCCCCGCGATCGGAGAGGGGCAGATCTTTCACCAACAGGTGTACGATCTCCGAATCGTGGTCCCGGCGTTTCTGACGTTCCTCTTGCTCTGCTTCGGGGTCTTGCGCTCCCGTCACCGCGCGTCGCTCGTTGCGCGCGAGGCGAGCGTTCAGAGGGCCCCGGCCGGCGTGGAGGCGCCTCTGCAAAGGAGCAGCTGATGAGGGTCCCCCTGTTCTCTCTCAAGTGGTTTTCCGTTAGCGTCCTCGCGGCGGCGATGGCCGCGCCGGCCGAGGCCGCGTCGACTCGGATTCTCCCCGAGCAGGGCGCAACGTCCCTCAGGATTTCGATCGGCGGGAAACGAAGCACGTACCACGCAGCCACGCGCGAGACGCCGCTCGAGTTCCGCGTTCAAGGTCCTGCGCCCGTGCGCCTCTGCACACGGTACCTGTATGCGGAGTCCGAGACGGCCGAGCCGAAGGAGTACCGCGTTCGGCTCGAGATCAACGGCGTCGAGCTTCGCACGGTGGAGGAGGTCGCCGCGCCGGATCATCGGGCCCGCACGGCGGACGGCCTCCCGGTCGGTTCGTTCGAGAAAGCGGTCGTGCTCATCCCGTCCGGGACGCATCGCGTGCGCGTCTTCCCAACCGAAGAGCGGCACGCGATCGCCGTCCGCCTCTTCAAGGGTTACGGAACGAAGAAGTCTACCGCGTGGGTCTCGTTCGCTCCGGCGTCGTACGAGCGCGCGGTGCGCCTGCACGCGAAAGAATCGGAAACGATCTACTACCGGTTCAGCGCGGACAAACCGATCGGGTTCCGTATCCACGGGCCGCTCACGGTGCGGGCGATGACGCGGCTCGATTTCGGAATGGAGCGCGCTTCCTCGCAAATGTACCGGATCAAGGTCTTCGTCGACGGGAAGCTGCTCTCGAACATTCCGCTGAAAACGAAGGCGAGCCACACATCCGCCTACCCAGAGCTCCCCGAGATCACGCCGGGCCTGGCTCGCACGATCGAGTTCGACATTCCGAAAGGAAGGCACGACGTGAGCATCGCCCTCGACGGCGCAACGTCCCGAACGGCGGCGCTTCGCATTCTGATTCCGCAAAGGGCGGTGCGCAATCGAGGGTGATCCCGGTCATCGTACAATGAGCGAGCGCGTCTTCTTCGCGATCGGTCCATGAGCTTTCCCTCCCTCCCGCTCGGCGAGATCGCCGCCCTCGGCGCCGCCCTCATCTGGGCGACCACGTCGATCGTCTTCACGAGCGCCGGCCGCGCCGCCTCGCCGGTCGCGGTGAACGCGTTCAAGACGCTCATGGGGACGCTCCTCTTCGCCGCCGCTCTTCTCGTCCGCGACGGGTGCGCGATCGGGCGCGGGATCTCGGGAGAGGACGCGGCGCTTCTCGCCCTTAGCGGTTTCATCGGGCTCTCGATCGGCGACTCGTTCCTCTTCCGCGCGTTCGTGACGCTCGGGACGAGGCGCGCGATGCTCGTCTTCTCGTTGAATCCGGCGATCGGAGCGCTCGGGGGATACCTCTTCCTCGGCGAGCGGCTCGGGGCGCTCGCGCTCGCGGGAATGGCGGTCGCACTCGGCGGGGTCGCGCTCGTCATCGGCGAGAAGCGGCGCGCGG
>JAGUYC010000248.1 GCA_020061515.1 Gemmatimonadota bacterium | reverse complement strand
TCCGATCTAGACGAGGTCTCGTCGTTTCTCAGCCCGGGCCCTCTCACAGTCGATGCTTCTCGTCTCAATCGTTTGGAGATCGACGTTCGCGTCGATCCACCCCGGGCGGGCGCCGTGCTCTTTTGGACCGACGACGCCGAGCGCGGGTTCGTTCCGGATTGGCGCCTCGCGATTCCGAGCGGCCGGAGCGTCCTCGATCTCTCGCGCGATCCGCGCTGGACCGGAACGATCGATCGCTTTCTCGTCACCCCGGGTCCGGGGGCGCGGGCGGCGAGCCTCGTTCTCTTCGAAGTCCGCGGCGCGCGCGGAGTTCGCGAACGGTTCCACGAGATCGCGAGAGATTTCTTCGAGACGGAGCTTCGCGCGCACTACTCGGTGAACGGGATCCTCGGCGCCCGGGTCGGCCGGGTTCCGTTCTCCCTTCTCCTCGGGGTTCTCTTCGTCGTGTTGCCTTTTCTCCTCACCCTTCGGCGCGCCGGGCGGTTCCCCGCGGAAGCGGCGCGCGTCCTGTCGCGCGCTCTTCTCGCGGGGACGCTCCTCTTTCTCGCGCGCGCCGGTTGCGACGAGGTCCGGATCCTTCGAGCGGACACGCGCATCCTCGCCGGGAAGAGTTTGGACGAGAAGATCGAGGCGACGAACCCGCCCGGATTCTATCCGCTGCTCTACGAAGCGAAGCGGAGAATCCCTCGCGGCGCGCCCGTCGAGCTCCGCGCGGAGAAGCCGTACCCGTGGGAGAGGGGCGCGTACTACTTGTACCCGAGCCGCGTGGCCGATCGCGCGGACTATGTCGTTTCCTATCGCGTGCCCGCGCCCGACGACTCCGCCGCGTGCGAGCTTCTCTTCCAAAAGCCGGGGTTCGGATCGGTCTACAGGAGAAAAGGCGGATGACCGCGTTCTTCTCCGCCGGGATCGCGCTCGTCCTTCTCATCGCCTCGGGCGAGGGACTCCTCCTGCTGCTTCGGGTCGGCATGCGCCGCGCGGGACTCCTCGACCGTCTCGCCGCCTCGTTCGGGAGCGGCGTCGCCGTCGTCGGAACTTGGTCGCTCGCCCTCGCGCTTCTCGGCGTCCGCGCGAGCGGACCGCTCCTCGCGATCCCCTTTCTTCTGTATCCCGCGGGGCGAATCCTCGGGAGGGGCGGCCCGATCGACTCGGTCTGGACGCGAGAGAACACGCCCCGATCCGGCTGGATGATTCTCGCTCTCGCCGTCGCTCTCGCGCAAGTCGCCTACGCGTTCCGCCACGCGGTCCTCCGGCCGATCCACAGCTGGGACGCGTGGCGCATCTGGTCCTTCCGCGCGAAAGTCCTTTCCATCGAAAAGGGCTTCCCCGAGGGCTTCTTCGACGGAGATTGGGCCGGCTTCCCCGGCTATCCGCTCGGCATTCCGTTCGTCGAGGCCTACCTCGCCCGCGCGGCCGGAACGTGGCACGAGCCGGCGATCAAGATGATCTTCCCGCTCTTCCTCGCGGCTCTTCTCTTCGTCTCGTGGCGCCTTCTCGCCGAACGGACCGACCGGAGAACCGCGGGCCTCGGCGTTCTTCTTCTCGCTTCGGCGCCCCTTCTCGTCCATCACGGATCGGTCGCGTACATGGATCTTCCCCTCGCCTTCTTCCTCGCCTCGGCGGTTCTTCATCTTTCCCGATGGGAGCGGGAGAAGGAAGGGGGAGAGCTCGCGACCGCCGCTCTCTTCGCGGGTTTTCTTCCCGTGATCAAGAACGAAGGACTCCCCTTCTTCCTGCTCCTCTCGGCGGTCGTCGTTCTTCGCCGCGCGGGGCGAGGGGGCGGACGCGCGCTTCTCCGATGGTTCGCGATCTCCCTTCCCCTCGCTCTTCCCTGGCTCCTTTTCAAGCATCTCGGGGGGATCGCGGAATCGCCGTACCACGTTCTCTCGTTCCCCGACCCGGTGTCGATCGCCCGCCGCGCGTACGATGTCGCGCGCTTGACCGCCGCGAACATGACGCTCACCGGAAGCTGGGGACTCGCGTGGTTCGCGCTCGTCTTTCTCCTTCTTCCGGGACGCGCGTTGCGCCGCTGCGTTCCGGAGATCGTTCTCGCGGGCGGCGCGCTTCTCTTCGCCGCCGCCTACTGCCTTACCGAGAGCTACACGTTTCTTCTGAACGGAACCGCGCTCGGCAGAAACCTTCTCGTTCTCCTCCCGCTCGCGGTCGCCGTCTCTCTCACCGCGCTCTATGACGCGGGCGCCCGGCGAAGAACTCCCTCCCCATCCGCGAGGCGCGCGGCGCGTGGCATCCTGGCCGGCCCGTTGCTATAATCACGGGAAACAACAAACCTCCCGCGCGGATCCGCATGCGCCGCCGGAGAACCCGGACGAATCGGAGAGACCATGACCGAGAAGACGAACCCCGAATACCGCTCGCCGATGGCCCGCGCCGTCCTCGAGGCGTACCGCCGCGGGGAGGAAGACGAAGCGATGAACCCGCTCGTGCTCGTCGGCCCGGACGGAAAACCCGCCGGCGTTCCCGCGAAGGGAGACTCCGTGATCTTCTACGACATCCGCGGGGAGCGCGAGGTGGAGCTCACGCAAGCCTTCGTCGAGCGCGGTTTCCGGCACTTCCCCGCGCGGGAGCCGCTCGACCTCCGGTTCGCGACGATGATCCGCTATCACGAGGACCTCGACGTGCGCGTCGCCTTCCCCCCCGAGGAGGCGGTCTCCGGAACGCTCGGCGAGGCGGTGAGCCGGGCCGGTCTTCGCCAAGCAAAGGTCGTGGAGACCGAGAAATCCGTTCATCTCTCATATTTTCTTAACGGAAAGAGACGGGAGCCGTTTCCGGGCGAGGAAAGACTCTTCATCGAGTCGCCGGCGGTGGCCGACTACTCGACGATTCCGGGGCTCCACGCGAACGAGGTCTCGGAACGGATCATCGCGTGCCTCGAAGACGACGGCTTCGATCTCATCGTCGCCAACTTCGCGAACATCGACGTGCTCGGGCACATCGAGAACGCCGAGTCGGCGAGACAGGCGGTCGAGATGGTCGACCGCCATCTCGGCCGCGTGACCGAGGCGGCGCGAAGGGCCGGGGTCATGACGCTCATCACGGCGGACCACGGAACCGTCGAGCACTGGCTCTACCCGGAGGGGACGGTCGACACCGGGCACACGACGAGCCCGGTCCCCTTCGTCTTCGTTCCGAGCGGCGAGATCCCGCACGGAATCGTTCCCCGCGCGGGCGGTTCGCTCATCGACGTGGCCCCGACGGTTCTCGCTCTCCTCGGCATTCCGCGGCCGAGCGAGATGACCGGACGCCCCCTCTTCGAATGCGTTCCGGCCGGAGAGGGGAAACGCCGCGTGCTCCTCGTGATCGCGGACGGGTGGGGGCATTCGGACGAGACCTTCGGCAATCTCATCGCCGAGGCGTACACTCCGAACATGGATCGTTTCCGTACGAACTATCCGTCCGCGCTTCTCGCCGCCTCCGGCGAGGCGGTCGGCCTTCCGAAGGGAACGGTCGGGAACTCGGAGGCGGGGCATCTTCATCTCGGAGCGGGCCGCGTGCTCTATTCGGACCGGCTCCGCATCGACCGGGCGATCGCGGACGGTTCCTATCGGACAAACGAAGCATTCCTCTGGGCGATGGACGGAGCCGCGAAGGACGGGAAGACGCTCCACCTTCTCGGCATCGTCTCCTTCTTCAGCTCGCACGGATCGCTCGACCACCTCATGGTGCTTCTCGAGATGGCGAAGGAGCGCGGCGTGAAGAGGGTCTGCGTGCACAGCCTGCTCGGAAGACGGGGCGAGCGCCCGGAGGCGGGAGCGGCGTACATCGAGGCGGTCGACGAGAAGTGCGGGGAGCTCGGGCTCGGGCGCGTGTGCACCGTGACCGGGAGATACTGGGCGCTCGATCGCGAGGAGAATTGGGACCGTGTGGAGAAAGCGTACCGCGCGATCGCCTTCGGCGACGGGAGGCGTGTTCCGCTCGCTTGAGAGGCGAATTGTTTGTTGCCTGCTCGTTCTCGCCGCCGCGGGGGCGGCCGAGGGGAGCACGCCGCCCGACCCGGACGGAGGTCCGCCCGACCGCGATCTCTTTCTCCAGCGTTCGCACGCCGCGCCTTCCGCTCCCTTTCGTGCGGCGGCCGGGAAGTTCGAAGCCGGCGACTCTCTTCTCGCCTCGCTCGCCTCGCGCTTCGAGGCGGACTCCTTGCGGCGGACCGTCGCCGATCTCGTCGCCTTCGGCACGCGCTACGAGTACGCCGCGGAGCAGGAAAGCGCGGCGGAGTATCTCTCCCGCCGGTTCGTCGCGATGGGATACGAGCCGGTCTTCCATTCGTACGAACTCTCCCAGTGGGATCTCTTCGACGTCTCGTTCTCGGAGAACGAGCGGGACGGATGGATGGCCGTCTCCCACGCCGACACCGGCGCGGTCCTCCGCACCGACGACGGCGGAGCGACGTGGACGGTCGACTTCCGCGCGCCGGTCCGCCTCCACGGAGTGAGCGTCGCCGGCGAAGGGCGCGTCTTCGCGGTCGGCGACGTGGGGCTCGTCTTTCGAAGAGACGGCGGCGCGTGGGCTCCCTTCGACACGCTCGGATCGGATCCGCTCCCCGCCGTCGACTTCCTCG
Organism: Gemmatimonadota bacterium; assembly: GCA_020061515.1. Taxonomy (GTDB): domain Bacteria; phylum Orphanbacterota; class Orphanbacteria; order Orphanbacterales; family Orphanbacteraceae; genus VGIW01. The sequence goes on along the minus strand of JAGUYC010000248.1, from coordinate 16,103 downwards.
ACGAAACGCGCGGGATGATCGCAAGCCGCATCGGCGTCGTCCATCGGACGGAGGACGGCGGGGAGACGTGGCGAGCCGACACGCTCACGACCAGCTTTCTCATGGACGTCGCCTACGTCGATGAGCGGCACGCCTGGGCGTGCGGCGCGAACGGAACGATGTTCGCGTGGACTCCGAGCGGATGGGAGCTCCAGCCGGTCGGGACGAGCCGAGCGATTCAGGACGTGGATTTTTATGATTCAACGTTCGGGATCGCCGCCCTGAGCGACGCCTCCGCCCTCATCTGGGAGACGAGCGGATGGCGGGTCGCGGCGACCGGGGTTGCTTTCGGCTACACGGCGGGCGCCGCCTCCGACTCGACCGTGTGGCTCGCCGGGCTCGACCCGCTCCGCCTCACGCACGTGATCCGCTCGGACGACCGGGGTTACACATGGACCGAGGCGGTCTTCCCCTTCGGCGTCCTCTGGAGAAGCGTCAACCTCATGCGCTTCGACCCGGACGGCGGAATCCTCCTTGGGGGATACGACGGGCTCTTCGTTCGAAGCGGCGACGGGGGCGCTTCGTGGAGCCTCGCTTCCCTTCCGGAGGAGATCGTGCATGTCTCAAGGAACGTGTACGCCGATCTTCGCGGGTGCGCCGAGCCGGAGAGTCTCGTGATCCTCTCCGCCCACTACGACTCTTACTCGGTCGCCGCCCCGTTCACCGACGCGCCCGGCGCCGACGACGACGCGACCGGCGTCGCCGCCGTCCTCGAGGCGGCGCGCGTCTTCGCTTCCTCGCCCGTCGAGAAGTCGATCCGCTTCCTCCTCTTCTCGGGAGAGGAGCTCGGCCTTCTCGGGAGCACGGCGTACGCGATTCGCGCGCGCGAAGAGGGGGAGAGAATCGCGGCCAACATTCAGATCGACATGATCGGCATCCCGGGAGAGCCGCTTCGCATCGTCGCGAACGAGCCGTCGTCCTGGATTCTCTCCGAGGCGGCGGAGGTCGGGCCGGCGGCCGCTCCCGGCCTCCCCTTCTCGATGGAGGTGAACCCGCTCGCCACCTTCAGCGATCACGCCTCGTTCTGGGCGAACGGCTTTCCCGCCGTGCAGATCAGCGAGACGATCGGGGACGACAACCCGCTCCACACCCCCGGCGACACGCTCGGCAACATCGACTTCGACTTCTTCACGCGTTCGGCCCGGTTCGCGGGCGCGCTCGCCGCGAAGATCGCCGAGATCGCTCCCGCCGCTCCGCGCGCGGAAGAAGCGATCGTGTGGCGGCCGTATCCGAACCCGAACCGCGGAAACCTCACGATCCCTCTTGTCTCATCGACCGAAAGCAGAACGCGGGTCGATATCTTCGATCCGTCCGGTCGTCTCGTTCGAAGCCTCGCCGGCGATGGAGTAGGGCGCTGCGCCTCGTGCGCGATTACTTGGGACGGCAAGGACTCCGGCGGCCGCGACGTTCCTCCCGGCGCCTACTTCCTCCGCATGGAAGCCGACGCCCGCCGCACGACGCGCAAGGTGATCGTGGTTCGGTAGGGTCCTGCTGCCGCTTCCAGACAGGAACCAGGGACAATCACCGTTTATCCTTGCCGGACCACCGGTGACTGTCCCCCTTTCCCTATCGGGACATCTCGTTTTCTCGCGCACGGAAATCTGCTAGGCTGGAGCTGTCGAACCGTTGTTGGGCACGCAGGGGGCGTTTGATCATGGTCCGGGCGGCGTTCACGGAGACCGCGCGGAGAAACTGGAATCGAGTCGAACACTCGACTACCATGACCGCGATCGCTCACGAGGCGATCGCCAGGTGGTGGAACGAGAAACAGCCGCCGTCTCCCCCCGCGGGGAACGGGAGGCCGTCCCGGTCTTTCAACCCATCATGAGCTGACGAGGTACCTCGAAATGTAGACGAAAGAAGATCCTGCTTTCGGGGATGGGGTCCCCCTTGAAACCGCCCAGACCGGGCTGATGACTCCTACCACGCGCTCTGTCGCGTAACGGTCTGGAACGTGTTCATGAAAAGGGGACTTCATCTTGGAACACATCTACCCTCTTGCTGCTTTGTGGCTTGGACTCGCTGTTCTCTCTGCGGTCGTTGCCTACCATCTGCGAATATCAATTGCGTTGGTTGAAATCTGTGTGGGCGTGATCGCCGCCGCCGTTGCCGGCTCTTTCGGAAAAGCCGATGCGATCGGTTCCAACTTGGAATGGCTCCGCTTTCTGGCCGCATCCGGAGCTATCCTGCTCACGTTCCTGGCAGGCGCCGAACTCGAGCCGGATGTGATTCAAAGAAAGCTGAAAGAAGTAACCGTAGTCGGTCTCGTCGGTTTCTTGGCGCCGTTCTTGGGGTGCTCAGTTATCGCGCGGTATGTGCTGGACTGGAATCTCAAGGCCAGCTTGCTCTGCGGAGTGGCGCTATCGACCACTTCCATGGCGGTTGTCTATGCAGTCATGCTTGAGACCGGCTTCAACAAGACGGACTTCGGCAAGGGGATTCTCGGCGCTTGCTTCATCAACGATCTCGGGACGGTCCTCGCGCTGGGATTGCTGTTTGCGCCGTTCACTTACAGGACCGTCGTCTTCATCGGAGTAACCGGCCTCGTGTTAGCGGTATTGCCTTCCACCAGCCGGTGGTTGACCCGGATGTACGCCCACCGAACTGCCGCGATCCGGACGAAATGGGTCATCTTTGTTCTATTCGGTTTGGGGGCATTGGCGCTCTGGTCCGGGAGCGAAGCAGTCCTTCCCGCCTACATCGTCGGCATGGTTCTGGCCGAGTTCTCGAACGGAGACACGTTCTGGATTCGCCGTCTCCGGACCTTGACCATCGGGTTTCTCACCCCGTTCTATTTCCTTCGTGCGGGAACATTCGTTTCGCTGCCTGCCCTTGTTGCCACCCCTTTCGTCTTCCTGATTCTACTGGGGGGGAAGGTGATATCGAAGATATTCGGACTCTTTCCGATCATCGGTCAGTTTCGCCGCAGGCGAGACGAGCGATGGTATTACACTCTGATGATGTCCACGGGGTTGACGTTCGGAACCATTGCGGCTCTGTATGGCTTCTCGCACAACATCGTGACGCGGGAACAGTACTCCTTTCTGGTTGCGGTAGTCATTGCAAGCGCCGTCGTTCCAACAATGATCGCCGGACTTGCCTTCTTGCCTCGGCATCTGCTGCCCGAGCCGGGAACGAAGACGAAAGCGATGCCGCAAGGAGAAGGGGCGGACGAAGAAGGGTAGGAGTGAAGAGTATGGAAGGAAGGGCGTTGCCCTCGTGACGCCCCGGGGCTCAAGCGAAGAGCTCTCCTTGAGCCGCCGTCCGCGGGAGAGGAGACGATGGTGTCCGCTTCATCACCCGGTTCCGACTTCGCTCCGAAGCCGATGTGGAGATCGATCGCCGCGCCAAACACTCGACGAGAGTCGTCGCCGAGATCTGGTTCGGCCGGTTCCGCGCGGCCTCACGGGTGGGGGAGGATCGAAGGGACGATCGCCCGACCGCCCCACGCGTCGAGCGGACGATGACGGCCCGTCTCACCGAGCCGCGGGGGGAAGGAGCGAACCGCGCGTCCTCGCCTCCGGACGATTCGCCCTCCCACGAGAGAGCGCGCCCTGGGTTCCTTTCTCCCCCTTCCCCTCGACATCCCGCGCACGCTCGTCTACGATGACCGCGATCGCTCGCGGGGCGGCCTTAGGATGGAAACGCGGTTCTCCCGAGCGAAGGGGCGCGCGGCGCGCCGGAAAGGAAGATCCGCATGTCGAGAGAACGCGAAGAGCGAACGGGCGGCCTCTCGTGGATCCTCTGGATCCTGACCGGCCTCCTCGCCGGAGGCGCGGCAGGCGCTCTCGATTCCCTCTTTCTCACCCGCGTGCTCTCTTCCTTTTCCCTCCCGAGTTACTTCGTTCTGTTGACGGCGATCCAATACGGCATCCTCGGCGCCGCCGTGGGCTTCATCCTTTGGCCGATCCTCGCGGTCTTCCCGGGCGGGCGCGGGCTTCACCGGCATCCCTTCGCCGTTCTTCTCCCGATACTCCTCTTCGTCGCCGTCGTCGGCATCGGCAACCGCTACTATCTTCCCGAGGAGACGGCTCCGGTAAGCCTCCTCTTCGACGGCGCCGCGGCTCTCTTCTCTCTCGCTCTCGGGATCGCGATCGCGCGCGTCTCTCGCAAGCTCCCGCGGCTCACTTCCGGAAGGGCGGCGATCTTCACTTTGGCGGCGGCGGTCGCTCTCTTCGGCATTCTCTCGATCGCGCCGAGCGCCGATGAGTCGGGACTCGGAACTTCTTCGATTGAAAGAGAGAATGCGCGCGGCCGACCCAACCTGCTCATCCTCATGATCGACACGCTTCGATACGATCACGTTTCCTGGAGCGGCTATTCAAGACGAACAACGCCGAAACTCGAACGCTTCGTGGAGAGGGGAACCGTCTTCACGCATCTTGTCTCCCAAGCGCCCCACACGAAGGAGTCGTGCGCCACGCTTCTCACGGGCCTCTATCCTTCCACCCACACCGCGGTGGAGCACGACGCCCTCCCGGAGTCCGCGCACACGCTCGCCGAGGAGCTTCAAGGAAGGGGCTACCGGACATTCTGCTCGAGCGCGAACACGTACATCTCGCCGGTCTTCGGTTTCGACCAAGGGTTCGAAACGCTCGTCACGCTCCCCGTGATCACGACGTACAAGAACGGTCTTGGGCACGCTCTTCTTCGAATCTCGCGGAGGTTCGTCCGCTTCCCCGTCGTGCCGGCCACCCTCGATCTTCTCATCTCGCTGGAGAAGCGGCTCTTCTGGGAAATCGAGCACGACGCCGCGGCGCTTGCGGCGCCCGAGGTGATCGATCCCTTCCTCGAGTGGATCGGCGGGAACGACAAGGAGCCGTTCTTCGCCTATCTGCATTTCCTGGAGCCGCACGCGACGTACGAGCCGCCGGCCCCCTACGACGCGCTCTTTTCCGGCGACTACGACGGCGATCCGGTGATCCGCCCTCCCTCCACCGCGGGAGTGTTCGCGCCCGTCACCCGAGCGCGCGCTCTTCCCGAAGCGGAACGGCGAAACATGATCGACCGCTACGACGGAGAGATCGCCTACTTGGACGGGGAGATCGGCCGCATGATCGACGCGCTCGAGGCCCGCGGCCTGCTCGATCGAACCCTGGTCGTCGTCGTGGCGGACCACGGAGAGACGTTCTACGAGCACGGCTCCTGGGGCCACGGCCATTCGCTCTACGAAGAGGAGCTTCGCGTTCCGTTCGCGCTCGTCCGCCCCGGGTCGGTCCCCTCCGGCCGAAAGATCGACTCGATGACGCGCATGGTGGACGTGATGCCCACGCTCCTCGATCTTCTCGGTTTCGATTCTCCCGAGGGGATGCAGGGGAGCAGCTTCGCGGGGCTCTTGGAGGGACGCGGCGCGGGAACGTCTTCTTCCTACAGCGAGATCCAACTCTCCGGACGCAGGTACGACGCTCTCCGCAAGGGGAGTTACAAGCTGATCCGATCCGAGGACGGGAGCGCCTGGCTCTACGATCTGGACGCGGACCCCGGGGAGCACCGCGATCTCCTCGCGGAGCTTCCCGATCGAGCGTCGGAGCTCCTCGCGGAGATCGAGTCCCTCTCGGTTCTCTTCCGAGGGGCACGGCTCACGCGCTCCGAGAAGAGCGCGGAACTCGACGCGACCACGATGGACCGACTCCGCGCGCTTGGCTACATCGAGTAGCGCGCCGCGATCGCTGCTTGATGTGCGAAATGTCCTGGAGAAGCGCCGCGCCGATCACACCTCGACGCCGACGAAGCCCTTGATCGCGAAGCCGAAGACGACGGAGACGACGAAGAAGACGAGGAGCCAGTGCGCTCCGATTCCGAAGAGCCGGAGATCCCTTTCCGGATAAGAGAGCGCGACCTCGCGGAAGGGCGATCCGTTCGGGAGCGGGCGCTCCGCGGGGCGCGCCCACACGGCGAGGATGCCGGCGCGGTCGCGGACTTCGGAGAGCTTCGCGACGCGCTCTCCCGCCTCAAGCCGCTTCACCGCGCGCTCCGAGCCGACGGCGATCCCGAGATCGTGCGATCCTTCCCTCTCCGCGCGAATCCGCCAGTTCACCTCGTTCGCGCCGGGAATCCGCATCGGCTCCGTTTCGACGGCGATCCCCTCGGGCGCGTCGAGCCGCACCGACGAAAGATCGATCCCCTCCTCCACGGCGACGCGGAGGACCGTCGTCTCGCCGGGAAGAAGAGGCCTCCTCGCGTACCGCACGTCGAGCTGGATCAAGATGATGAGGACCGGAACGAGCATCACGATCATCGGGGCGAGCGCGTGGCGCATGTAGCGGAGGTTCTCGACGAGGATCTTCCGTTGCGCGGCGAACTGCAAACGAAGATCGTCCTTGAAGAGCCGAATCTCGAGAATGTGCGCCTTGATCAGCTCCTTCTGCCGGGCGATCGCCCGCTGGTTCGACGTGTAGCGAAAGATGACGAGCATCACGGCGCCCGTCACGATGGAAACCGCGAGAAGCCCGACCATCGGGTTCCAGCCGCCGAAGATTCCAATGAAACCGTCGAAGGCGGCGGTCACCGCGCGCACCAATCCCCACATACTTCGACCCTCAAGCTCTACGAGATGTAGCCGAGCCCCTGGAGTTTCTTCTTGATCTCTTCGTCCGAGCCGGCCTCCTCGAGCTTCGCGATCTCCTTCTCGAGCGCGTGCAGGACGAACTCGTCCGGCGAGGAGTAGCCGGCGAGCGCCGAGTACTTCTTGATCTTCTCCATCATGTCCTTGCTGATCTTGATCTTCGGTCCGAACATCTCCATCCCTCCCGCTTCCGGCGCGGCGGAGTCCTCTCCGTTCCCGCCCGAATCCATTCTATCCGTTCGCCGCGCCCCTCGGAACGAAACCCGCGGAGCTCTCCTCGGAGGCGGCGCGGAAAAACGACCTCCCGGTCATGTGGCGAGGCCGCTCGATCCCGAAGAGATCGAGGACGCTCGCTCCGATGTCGACGATCGCGGGGTTCTTTCGCGCGAGCCGGCGGTTGCAGAAGAGAACCCCCGGCACGAGCCTCGGGTCGACGCAGTGATCGCCGCTCCAGCTCTTCGTGTTGTCGGAGAAGACCTTTCCGTCCGCCTTCCCGACCGCCGACTCCCAGGAGATTCGATAGCCGGTGTTGAACGCGGGAAGGACATCGGGGCTCGCGTCGAGATACGGACCGTTGTAGAGATCCTCGGCGACGATCGCGTCGTTCACCGCCGTCTTTCCGCGCTCCTCGTCGGGCAAACCCGAGAGCTTCGCCGCGATCTCGCGCTTCAGCGCGAGCGCATCCTTCGGATCGACGATCCCCTTCCCCTCGCGCCCCGCCTTGTTGATGTAGATCCCCGTGAGGCCGAAGCTGTACGCGCGCGTCCTCGACCAATCGACCCCCTGGAACCAGTCCTTGCACGTCTTGTCGCCGTTCTTCATCGCCATGTAGCCGTTTTCGACGAGCCACGAGTTCAGGTTGATCCCGCGCGAGAACTCGGTGAACCCGTGGTCCGACATGACCATCAGCACGGTCCTCGGGTCGTCGCACGTCTTCATAATCCGGCCGAGCAGCTCGTCCGCGCGCACGTAGAGATCCTCGATCGCGCGTTTGAAACGCACGGTGTCCTTGCCGCGATTCGCCGGATGGTTCTCGTCGAAGTAGCGCCAGAACATGTGCTGGATCCGGTCGGTGCAGTCGAAGACGCACGCCACGAGGCCGCGCTTCGTCTGATCGACCGCGTTGAAGAACATCTTCTCGCGCTCCTCGTGGTTCAGCCAGACCTGCTCGAGGAAAAGCTCCTCGTCGAGGACCCTCTCGTTCAGCGCCCACGTGTCCTCGGCGAGCCCGAGCGTCGAGTAGGGGCCGAGGAGCTTCGCCAGATAGACCGAGTAGAAGAGCGGCTCCGAGATCGGCATCGCCGGCTTGTCCGGATCGATCTGCGTCGGCGTGAGGTAGAGCTCGACGTGCGGGCGGATCGAGAGGACACAGAAGCGGACGATCCCGTTCACGCGCACGCCGAGCCCGGGCTTGAACGTCACGCGCTTCCACGGAGAGAACTCGCGAAGGCGAAGCCGAAACGTTTCGCCGGGGAGATGGATGGTCGCGCTCTCGTTCGCCTCGTCGATCACGACCCGAACGGGGACGCGAAGCTCCTCTTGTCCCTCGGTCATGCTGTTCGCCGGACCGGGAACATACGCCTCCACGACGTTCCCCTTCCGCTCGATCGGCTTCCGCACGCCTCCGGTCGCCGCCTTGGCCCCCTCGGTGTCGGTCGTGAAGAAGGTGAACGTCCCCTGCGTGCCGGCGAGATCCGGAACGCACATCGCCGAGAGGACCGCGCCGTTGAACTTCTGCGGCGGGAAGGTGATCGGCACGCGGATGATCTGCGAGAAGATCCCGTTCTCGCCGAGGATCTTCCAGAAGGGGATCGATCGCTGCAGAAGGCGGACGACCGGCTTGCCGAGCGGGATTCGATACTTGCCGAGCTTGATGTGCCGCGTCGGGTTCACGATCTTCACCGACGCGAGATCGGGGATGTACGTCTTCGGATCGCGGGAGAGGAAGTCGTACTGGCTGTGGCGCGACGCGTCGCTGCTCGTCGCGAAGCTCGACCACGCGACCGGCGACATCGAAGGCCACGATGAGTCGAGCGGCTGGAAGTCCCCCTTCTCCGCGAGGCGCTTGAAGTTCGGGAGCTTCCCCTCGTCCATCCACTTCCCGGCGAGCTTCGGATCGAGGCCGTCGTATCCGACGATGATCACCCGATCCACGTCGGTCTTCGCGAGCTTCCCCTTCCTGCGCGCGAGGCGGATGAGAAGGCGGATCGGCCAGATGAGAATCGTGACGATCGCGAGAAGGAACGTCACGAAGAGGACGAAGAACGAAGAAAGGAACGCGAAGCCGGCGCCCGGCCCGATGTAGGCTTCCGCGGGAGAGACCGCGAGAAGAACGAGCGCTCCCGGAAGAACGAACCCGAGGCGGCCGGACGATCGATCCACCGCTCTACTCCTCCTTGCCCGCGAGACGGCTCTCGATCGCCGAGGCGATCGCCGTGATGTCGAAGTTCTCCGGCATCGGGCCTCCGTTCCAGAAGAACGCGTCGTCCCAGTTGTGCATGCCCGTGAAGTGGGACCGGCCGAACACCGGTCCGGTCCGCATCCAACCCTTGACGTCGAAACCGTCGTTCGCGAGGAGGACGAGATCGGGCGCCGAGACGGTCTCGGGCCCCGAGTAGATCTCCTCCGCCCGGAACGCGCCCCGAAAGACCGGCTCTCCGGTGAAGCGGAGGAGAAGGATCTTCTCCGCGATCCGCGCGCAAAGCTCCGGAACCTCGTTCATCTCCACGCACCCGTTCGGGAAGCGATCCTTGCGATGCAGATAGATCCTCGTCGGATCGAGACCAAACGCCTTCGAGGAGGGCTCGGCGTCCTCGAACGACTTCGGCTCCCCGGTTCGGAACGAGAGAAGCCCCTCCTCGACGAGCCACGCGTTCACGTAGAACTCCTGCCGGATCCTGGTGAAGCCGTGGTCCGAGAGGGCGAAGAAGCCGCTCCCCGAATCATCCCCCGTCTCCGCCGCGAACCGATCGAACACCCGCCCGAGCAGGGCGTCCACCTTCTCGTAGTAGTCGAGGCAGTGCACATGGTTCGGATGGGACGGATCCTCGATCGCGTCGAACTGGAAGTGCTGCAGGCGGTCGGTTCCGGTCACGACGATCTCGAAGAGGTCCCATTTCTCCCTCTCCCAAAGATAACCCAGAACTTTTTCCCGTCCACGGAGGGTCGATTGGAGCTCTCGGAAGAGATAGTCGGAGTGCTTCCCCGCCTTCTGGGTGTCCAGATCGATTTGGTAGTTCATCTCCTCGAGCTTCCGCGCGAGATCCGGCGGCCAGACCGCCTTCTTGAGATCGACGGCGACGAACCCCGAAACGAGCGTCCCCGGGATCTCGCGCGCTGGGTAGGTCGACGGCTGGTTGAGGACGATCGAGCGCTTCCCGCGCCGGCCGAGGCGGTCCCAGATCGTCGGGGCCCGGAGCGAGGCGAACGAGGGGAACCGGATCCGGTACGACCCCTTGTCGAAATCGGTGAAGCCGTAGATCCCGTGCGTCCCGGGATTCGAGCCGGTCATGAAGCTCGACCAGCTCACCGACGAGACCTCGGGGAGCGTCACCCGCATCCGCCGGAGGCCGCCCCCGAAGATCGCGCGCGCCCTCGGCATCACCCCCTGGTCCATCAGGCGGCGAAGAAGCGCGTGCGGCATTCCGTCCACGCCGAACACGCACACCTTCGGATCGCTCGATCGTCTCTTCCAGAACGCCGCCAATCCGTGCTCGCTCCTGTGTTCCTGTTCGGGCCGGCGCCGAACCCGCCGGGGTCTTTCGATCGCTTCCCGCCGAATCGCGAATGCTTTAGATGTAACCGAGATCGCGAAGACGCTGCCGAATCTTCTCTTCCTCTTCCTCGCTCGTCTCGCCCGACGCGTCGGCGCCCGGAATGTATCCCATGAGCTCAAGCGTGCGGATGATCTTCTGCACGCACGCCTCTTCCGATTCCTTGTCGGTCTCGACCAATACCTCGGGATTCAACGGCTCCTCGTACGGATCGTCCACGCCGGTGAAGCCCTTGATCTCCCCGGCGAGCGCTTTCGCGTACATCCCCTTCACGTCCCGCTTCACGAGGACGTCGAGCGGGCACTTCACGTACACCTCGACGAACCGCCCGATCATCCGGCGGTTGGAATCGCGCACGTCCCGGTAGGGACTGATCGCCGAGGCGATCGCGACGACCCCGTTCCGCGAAAGCAAATGGCAGACGAACCCGATCCGCTTGATATTCGTGTCCCGGTCCTCTTTCGAGAACCCGAGTCCCTTGGACAGGTTCGTGCGGACGACATCGCCGTCCAACACCTCGACCTGCATCCCGCGCTCGCGGAGGATCTCTTCCACGACGCGCGCGAGCGTCGTCTTCCCCGAACCGGAGAGACCCGTGAACCAAATCGTGAAACCCTTCATCTCCATGAAAGCTTCCCTTCCTTCCTCGACTCCACTCGCCCCGCGCGCGCGCCGATTCGGCGCGTCAGAACAGGGGCTCGCCGATCCAGTGCGCGGGGACGTCGATGCCGAAAAAGCGCACGATCGTGGGAGCGATGTCGAAAATCGAATACGGATCCTTCGCCTTCGGCCGGACTTTCGCCGGGTGGTCCCAGATGAGGATCCCGCTTCGGTCGTGGTTCGCGTCGTCGAGGCCCGCCTCCCTGTCGAGAAGCGGAACCGATCCGGTGCCGACGAGCCCGGACGCCCGCCAGCGAAGATCGCCGAAGAGGACGAGAAGATCCGGCGCGATCCCGTTCACCGTCCGGTAGATCTCCTCCGGTTTCAGGATCTCGGTCCCGAGCGCCTCCCCCTTGTCGTCCGGAATCGCGGCGATTCTCGCCCCGAGCTCCTCGCGGAACGATTCGTACTCCGCCTCGGGGACGGCCCCTTTCGGCTCCCGCCCCTTCACGTTCAGGTAGATCCGGGCCAAGTGCCCCCCCTCCGCCCACGCGCGCGTCTTTCCCCAGTCGATGCGGTCCGCGGCCGGCGCCGCCGGCTCCTCCGGCTTCTCCTTGAGCGCGAGAAGCTTTTCATTCATCAACCATTCATTGATGCAGATCGCACCGTCCGAGCGCTCGGCTCCGTGCTCGGAGACGATCATCGTGGAGGTGTCGGATGGAAGGGAGTCGAGAAGGCGGCCGATCTCCTCATCGAGGAAGAGATAGTACTTCCGGATCGAGTCGGCGTGCTTGTGCTCCGCTTGGTGGAGCCGGTGTTCGGGGTCCATATACCGCCAGAAGGAGCGGTGGATGAGATCCGGACCCGACTCCGCGAGCACCATACAATCGAACTCCTTCTTCGCCGCGAAACGGCGAAAGACGGCGAAGCGCTTGCGCGTCATCTCCTCGATCTGGTCGAAGAGCCAGTCCTCCTCGAGGGAGCGGAAGTCCGGGATGCCGAGCACGTACTCTCCGCCCGCGCTCGCGTCGATCTCGCGGGCGATCTCGCGCGGATGGGTCCAGTGCGCGTCCTTCCCCGGCGTGTACGGCCCCGCCGCGAGGACCCCCTTGAGCGGCTTCGGGGGATACGTCTGGGGAACCCCGATCACGAGCGAGTTCAAGCGGTGGTTCGAGAGGACGTTCCAAACGGTCTTCGCTCTCACCTGCTCCGAGGTCGCCGGCGCGGGATCGCCGTATTCGCGCCCCTTCCGGCCGCGCGGTCCGTAGATCCCGAGCTGGCCCGGGTCCTGCGAGGTCATCATCGACGTCCATCCGGGGATCATTCCGAGCGGAATCGTCGATTGCAGGACTCCGTGGATCCCATCATTCATCACCGATCGGATGTTCGGCAGCTCGTCCCGCCACGAGTCGAAGAGGAACTTCGGAGGGACGCCATCCAGACCGATCAGGGCGAAACGACTCATCCGTTCTGCTCCTTGTTTCGCTTGCGGTAGAAGTCCATCAGGATCTCCGCGACCTCCGGCCGCGTGAACTCCGGCGGCGGCATCTCCCCGCGCGCCAGCATCTCGCGGACCTTCGTGCCGGAGAGGGCGACGTGGTCGGCGCTCCCGTGAGGGCACGTCTTGGAGGAAGCCATGTTGCCGCACGTGCGGCAGAAGAAGCTATTATCGAAGAACATCGGCGTAATGTCGATCTCGTAGCGGTCGAACTCGCCGAAAATGTAGTGGGCGTCGAAGGGGCCGTAGAAGTTCCCGACCCCCGCGTGATCGCGCCCGACGATCATGTGCGAGCAGCCGTAGTTCTTGCGGACGAGCGCGTGGAAGATCGCCTCGCGGGGTCCCGCGTAGCGCATCGCCGCCGGGAAGATCGAAAGCGCGGTCCGAGTGCGCGGGTAGTAGTTCTCGAAGAGGACGCGGTAGCACTCCATCCGGATATCCGCCGGAATGTCCTCGCCGCGCGTCTGCCCGACGAGCGGGTGCACGAGAAGCCCGTCGACCACTTCGAGCGCGCACTTCTGAAGATACTCGTGCGCGCGGTGGATCGGGTTCCGCGTCTGGAACGCGACGATCGTCGACCATCCTTTGGCCTTGAAGAGAACGCGCGTCTCTCTCGGGTCCAAGCGGAAGTTCTCGAAGCGCCGGTGCTTCGGCCGCTGGATGAGGGTGATCGGCCCGCCGAGATAGACAGCGCCGATGGTCTTCAGATACTGGACGCCCGGATGGGACTCGTCCGTCGTGAGAAGGACCTTCTCCGCTTCTTGCTCCTTGTCGACGGCGAACTTCTCCTCGAGGTCGAGAACGCCGAGCACCTCCCCTTCCCCTCCGACGAGGGCGATCTTCTCCCCCTCGCGAAACTCGCCGCCGTCCCCCTCCTTCGCCGAGAGAACGACCGGGATCGTCCACGGGAGTCCTTTGGCGAGACGCTTGAGATCCAAAACACTGACGTAGTCCTCGCGGTTCATGAACCCCTCGAGAGGGCTCATCGCTCCGATCGCGATCATCTCGATGTCGGCGGTCTCCCGCTCGTTCAGGGGAAGGCGCGGAAGCGAATCGACGAGACGGACCAGGCTCTCGCGCTCCTTCTCCTCCGCGATCCGGTGGACCAGTTTGCCTCCATGTGCGCGAATCATGCTTCGTTCCCTCAAGGTTTCCGGGAGGCTATTCGAGATAGCCCAGGTTGCGGAGCTTCCGGCGGATGCTGCGGAGCTCCTCTTGTGTGAACTCGTCCGGGGCCTCCGCCGGACCCCGCTCTCCGACCAGGTCCCGCAGCACGAAGACCACGAAGTCGGTCGGCGAGCTAAATCCAGACCCCTCAATTATTTGGCCGATCTTTCGGTAGAGCGGGCGGGGGATCTTGATCGTGACGCGACTCTCTTTCACGCTCTCGTGCTCCGATGAAGGCTCCGATCAGGTAACTGATCGCACCCCAAGAAGAGCCTATTGTAGCCGTTCGGCCGGGGCGCTGTCAACCGGCCGGGCACGGGGAACGCGCGTGCCGCCGCACCGAGGATCGGCCGAGCGGGCGCGCGCTCGACGGAAATGGTAGAAATGGTGACAGACACCATCCTCCTCATGGTGTCTGTCACCATTTACCACCATTTACGCGCGCATGCGCGAGGTCACGGCTCGCGCCGGAGAAGGCGGAGCGTTTCGCGGACCGCGCGGAGCCGGCCGCGATGGAAGGCGAGGAGCGCGAGCGAGTAGACGACGGCGCCGACGGGAACCTCGAGGGCGAGGCGCCGACCCGCCGACCAACCATTCGGCGCGAGCTGTTTCGCCGCGAGAACGGCGGCGGCCATCACGAGCACCGCGCTCGCGGCCGGCCAGACGGAGCGGAGATAGCGGCCCGCGGAAAGCTCGATGCGCGAGAAGACGCGCCGGTAGAGCGGAAAGGTGACGAGCGGGTGGAGGACGAGCCAGGCCGAGGCGATCCCCATCGTTCCCCATCGCGCCCCGACGATGAACCCGACCGGAAGAACCGCCGCGGCGAGATAGGCGTTCCACATCCCGAAGCGCGTCTCGCCGATGACGTTCACCACGTGCGGGAGGAGCGTCACGATCGAACGGAACGTCGCGTAGAGAGCGAGAAGCCGGAGCGGAACGACCGCTCCGAGCCACTGCTCGCCGAGCACGACCGGCACGAGCGTATCCGCGACGAGCGCGAGCCCCACCGCGACCGGGAACGTCACGAGCGCGAGCCCTTCGGTCAGGTTCAAGAGATACCTTCTCAGGGATTCCTTCTCCGACTGAACGGCGGAGAAGATCGCGGGCGTCACGCGGCTCATGAGCGCCGTCACCTTTTCGACCGGCATCCCCGCCGTGCTCCACGCGAGCGAGTAGGAACCGAGCGGCCCCTTGCCGAGAAGTCGTCCCGCGATCGCGAAATCGGCGTGCGAGTAGACATACCAGCCGATCCGCGCGCCGAGGATGTGCCCGCTGAAGCGGATCGCCGACCGGATCTCCTTCCAGGCCGGGCGATCAAAGCGGAACCGACGGACGAAGAGCGTCATGCCGGTGAGAAGGAGCGCCCCGACCACGTTCCCGAGGACGAGAGTCCAATAGCCGAACCCGGCCGCCGCGAAACCGACCATGAAGAGCGCGCGGAGGATCGACTGCACGCCCTCGATCACCGCGAGCGCCCCGAAACGAAGCTCCCTCTGGAGGACCGCCTGGGGGACCGTGCGGAACGCGGCCACGATGAACGCGCTGCTCATCGCGACCACGACCGCCGTGAGCTCCGGGGCGTCGAAGAAGGCCGCGAGAGGCCGCGCCGCGGCGAGCGAGAGGAGAAAGCTCGCCGTTCCGAAGAGCACGGAAACGGTGTTGAGCTGCGCGATCTGCCGTTCGGAGAGATCGCGGAGCGAGACGATCGCCGTGCCGAACCCGAACTCGTTGAAGAGCGTGACGAGGCCGAGGTAGATCGTCGCCATCCCGACGAGGCCGTAGTGCTCCGGAAGAAGAAGGCGCGCGACGACGAGGGTCGCCCCCCAAGCGACGATCTGGGTCCCCCACTTCGCCGCGCCGGTCCACGCAAGACCCTTGATGAGCGAACGATCGAGCTCTCGACGATCGGGCGTCTTCCGTTCGTTCAAGGCCTCACCTCGCCGGCCCGCCGGAGGAGACGCTCTCGTCCTCCCCCGAGCGGTCCCAACCAAACGCCCGAAGCCTCCATTCCGGCGGGAGGGGGATCTCCTCGAGGTTCCGCTCCAGGAAATCGGCCGCGGGCGCGGGAACACCCCAGCTCGTCCGGAGCTGCTTCTTCTCGACGATCACGAGGCCGCGCGGGTGCGTCTCGACGATCCGCCGGAGCGACTCGGCCTCCGAGACCACCGGAACGCGGGTCTTCCAGTGCGGCGCGAACTCCTCCCTCATCCCCCGCGAATCCCCGAGCAGATCGCGCGAGAGGATGTAGTCGATGCCGCTGAAATAGTAGACAGCCTTGAGATCGGACGAGGCGACGAGAACCGCGCCCTCTCCGCGCTCCGCGCCGAGGCGCCCGGCCGCCGCTCTCCAGTCCGGCTCCCCGCGATAAGTGCGGGCGAACGGCCAATCGGCGTCGCTGCCGGAGACCATCTTCGCGGCGAGGGAGAACGCGCCGTTCCCGGCGGCCGCAGATCGGAAGAGC
>JAGUYC010000195.1 GCA_020061515.1 Gemmatimonadota bacterium | reverse complement strand
TTCTTCCGCTTCAGGCGGATCTCGGCGTCGTCGATCGCGCGCGAGAGGAACATCAGCCGGTAGAGAGCGAGGCGCTCCTCGCGCGCGAGGCCGCCCGGCCCGCCCCGCCCGCTCGCCCCCTCCGTCTTCGATTCGATCCCTTCCATGACTCCTCTCATTCGGCCGCGCGGGTTCCGCCGCGGGGCGGACGAAGGCCCATGTTCATCTATGTAATTCGAAGCCGCCTAGCGTACAATCGATTCCGGCCCCTCGCGGACAGAACGCGATCGTAGCGGAAGCTCCCGGAACGGACAAGCCTGCGTCCGGGCGTTCCGACGGCACGAAAGGAGGCCGCTCCCCTCTTGAGGAAGAGAACGCTCGCACTCCTCGTCGTCGTGTTGGTCGTCGCGGCTTTCTACGCGCTTCGCCGTCCGTCGAACGAGGAGGCGGTTCGCGCCCCCGCAACGCATGCTCCCGGCGAGGAAGCGCCGCCTCTTCGCATCCTCTCGCTCTCCCCCAACATCACCGAGGTTCTCTTCCGCCTCGGGCTCGGAGACGAGGTCGTCGGCGTCACCGACTTCTGCCGCTTCCCTCCGGAGGCCGCGGAGAAGCCGAAGATCGGCGCGCTTCTGAATCCGAACCTCGAGCGCATGTTCCTTCTCGAGCCGACCCTCGTGATCGCTCTTCCCGCTCACGGGGATCTCCCGGGGAAGCTCGCCGCGCGCGGAATTCGCGCACTCGTCCTTCGAAACGACACGGTGGCGGACGTGCTCGCGTCGATCGACTCGATCGGGGCGGCGGCTCGGCGCGAGAAGGAGGCCGTCGCTCTCGTCGATTCGATCCGCGGATGGATCGCGGCTGCTCGGAGCGATCCGCCGGCGCGGCGATGGAAAGCGATGATCGTGGTGAGCCGAACGCCGGGAACGGTGCGCGACGTGTTCGTCGCCGGGCCGGGCACGTTTCTCGACGAGCTTCTTCGAACGGCGGGGGGCGCGAACGTCTTCTCCGGGGCGATCGCGCGCTACCCCGAGCCGAGCGCCGAGGAGATCCTCTATCGCAATCCGGAGGCGATCATCGAGATCCAACCGCTCGGGAAGAACGCGGAGACGGAGACCGCCCTCGCGCGCGCGGACTGGGCAGTGCTCCCCGGCCTCGCGGCGGCCGAGCGCGGGAACATCTTCGTGCTCGTTGGCGATCATCTGGTCGTTCCGGGTCCGCGTCTCGGCGAGACGCTCCGCGACCTGACTGCGGCCCTTCGGGAGGTTCGCTGACGATGCTTCGGATCGAATCGCTTTCGTTCGCGCGCGGCGGCCGGGCGATCCTGCGCGGCGTCTCCCTCTCCGTCGCGGGGGGCGAGTTCGTCGCTCTTCTCGGTCCGAACGGAGCGGGAAAGTCGACGCTCCTCAAACACGCCGCCGGAGTTCTCCCCGCGCCGATCGGGACGATCTTTCTCGATGGGACCGACCGGGCGCGTCTCTCTCCGCGCGAGGCGGCCAGGATCGTCGCGTACGTCCCGCAGGGGCGCGAGCCGGACATTCCTTACCGCGCGCGCGAGATCGTGGCGCAGGCGCGCTATCCGTTCCTCTCGACGTGGCGCCCCGCCGCTCGGGAGGACCGGGAGCGGGTCGAGAGGGCGCTCGATCGGGTCGGCATCAAGGCGTTCGCGGACCGGGTCTTCTCGACCCTCTCCGGCGGAGAGCAGCAGAAGGTGCTCCTCGCGGCGGCCCTCGCGCAAGACGCGCGGCTTCTTCTCGTCGACGAGCCGACGACGTTTCTCGACCCGCACTTTCAAGAAGAAATCTTTCATGTCTTGAGCGATGTGCGCCGCCGGGAGAACCTCGCTCTTCTCGTAGCGACTCATGAGGTGAACCGCGCGCTTCTCGCCGCCGATCGGATCGTCGCGCTTCGGGACGGAGAGGTCGTCCGCGAAGGAGCGCCCGGAACGATCGCTTCCGCCGAGGCTCTCGAGGCGATCTACGGGGTGCGATTCCTTCTCGCGCGCCATCCGAACACGGACCGTCTTCTCATCGTGCCGCGCGCCGAGGGATCGGCGTGAGCGGCGAAAAGAGGCCGGCGGCGTTTCTGGCGTTCTTCGCGCTCGTCTTCGTCGCGGTGCTTCTGGCGGCTCCGTTCACGGGAAGGGAGACGATTCGTCCCGGGGAGATCTTCGGTCCGGAAGGGACGCCGCGCTTCTTCATCTTCTGGACGCTGCGGGTTCCGCGTCTTCTCGTCGGTCTTCTCGCCGGCGCGAGCCTCTCGCTCGCGGGCCTTGCGTTTCAGACTCTCTTCCGAAACCCGCTCGCGACCCCGTTCACGCTCGGCGTCTCCTCCGGCGCGGCGTTCGGCGCGGCGCTCGCGGTGACGGCTGGATTGCGCGGGACGTTCGTCGGGATCGACGCGACGGCGCTCGCCGCGTTCGCGGGGGCGCTTCTCGTCGTCTTCTTCCTCTACGGTCTTTCGCGGCGCGGAGGAGGAATGTCGACTCTTCACCTTCTTCTCGCGGGCGTCGCCGTGTCGTACTTCTTTTCGGCGCTTCTTCTCTTCATGCAGTACAAGGCGGACTTCACGGAAACCTACCGGGTCGTCCGGTGGCTGATGGGGAGGCTCGAATCGATCGGATACGCCGGGTCGCTCACGATCCTCCCGGCGTTCGTCGTCGGCGCGATCGTCCTCTTCTTCTACAGAAGAGAGCTCGATCTTCTCGCGACGGGAGACGAGATCGCGCAAAGCCGCGGGGTTCCCGTCAACGCGGTGAGAGTCCGTCTCTTTCTCGCGGCGTCCTTTCTCACGGCGACATCGGTCGCCGCGTGCGGGCCGATCGGCTTCGTGGGGCTCGTCGTTCCGCACGTTCTCCGGATGCTTCTCGGTCTTTCGCACGGCCCGCTCGTGATGGGCTCGGTTCTCGTGGGGGGACCGTTCCTCGTCGTTTGCGATGCGATCGCGCGGAACGCCGTTCCGGAGAGCGAGCTTCCGGTCGGAATCGTCACCGCTCTTCTCGGCGGCCCCTTCTTCCTGTGGCTGGTGGTGCGGCGGTGCGGCTGATCGGGCGGTGCGCGCGTGCTCGTCAAACTTCTTGCCATTTATTAGTGAACCAGGTTCACTAGCAATTCTCGGGCCAGGTATTTCCGCCAGGCAGGCCGTCCGAGAACGCCGCTGTGGCGGGGCACGCAAAATCGCCCCGCGGAAAGGGAGGTGTGCATGAGCAGAAACCCGCCCGCGGCTCGAGCGCTCGTTCGAGCCGCCTGTCTCTTGCTGTTGGCGGCGTCTTTGCCGGAACCGGCGTCGGCGAACGACGATTTCCTCGACACGCATCCGGCCGGCCAGTTCACGCTTCGCATCAAGTGGGACGGACGGTATGTCGTCGGGATCACGCGGGTGAGCGGCCTCATCCGGCGCACCGATGTGGTGACGCCGCGGGGCGGCGGCGATCCGAATATCGCGCGAAGATCGCCGGGCCTCACGACGTATGAGCCGATCGTTCTGGAGCGGCGCCTCACGAACGACGCCGAGTTCGAGCGTTGGGCGAACAAGGTGTGGAACTTCGGATCGGGGCTGGGGGCGGAGGTCTCGCTTCAAGATTTCCGGAAGGACATCCGCATCGAGCTATTCAATGAATCGGGCGAGACGGCGATGGCGTTTAACGTCTATCGCTGTTGGCCGTCGGATCACGTCGTCATCGGGGAGATGGGGACGGACGGATCCGACGTGCCGATGGAAGTGTTGGTGCTTCAGTACGAGGGATGGGAGCGTGATTACACGGTCGCCGCTCCGCACTAGCCGCCATTCGAATGAAGGCTGTTTCCTGCGCGAGCCCCGGGGCGCGGGGCAAGAGAGTGAGCCGCGGTCACCCGCCGTGGTTGCGTTCTCTGTCGTCGGACGGCGGGGCCTGCTTCAAGGGAGTCGAGCGAATCGGCACTGGGCCGAAGTCGGAATTTGATGATACATAAAGCCATTGTTGCTGGGAGGTAGGTCATGAAGCGAAGAACCGCCGTTTACGGGGCGCTGTTTGTTGCCGCGTTCGCGTGGCTGTTTCTTTCGGATGCGTGTGCGACGGAGTTCAGCGTCAATGCGCATCGGTTCGACCCGTACAAGCAGTTCAAGTTCCGCGTCAAATGGGACGGGAAGTATGTCCCCGGCGTGATGTACGTGAGCGGTCTCACGCGGACGACCGAGGTCGTTTCGAGCAGGAAGGGCGGATCGCCGAGCGTCGATCAGCGGTCGCCGGGCCAGACGATCTACGAGCCGATCATCGTCGAGAGGGGGCGTACCCACGATCAGGAATTCGAGAAGTGGGTGAACAAGGTGTGGAACTTCGGTTCGGGGCTCGGGGCCGAGGCGTCGCTTCAGGATTTCCGCAAGGACATTGTCATCGAGCTTTACAACGAGGCCGGGCAGCTCGCGATGGCGTGGAAGGTGTATCGGTGTTGGCCGTCCAAGTACAGCGCGGTGACCGAGCTCGACGCGAACAGCACGCACATCGCGGTCGAGTCGATGACCCTCGAACACGAGGGTTGGGAGCGGGACTACGAGGTGGTCGAGCCGGCCGAGCCGAAGTTCACCGAGCCGTAGAACCGGTCTCATTACCCCGTTCCGCTGCGATCGGCTGCAAGGCCCGGCGGCTTCGTCCTCGGGCAAAAACGCCCTCGAGCAGCCTTCGTAGGCCGCCTCCGGGCGTTCTTATCCTCGATCCTTGCCGACGGGCTTCTCGCTCGATCTCGCGACGAACGTGGTCATGAAACCGTATCAATGAAGACGGGCTGTCGCACCCGGTCGCGCTAGAGTCCTGTTGGACGACGGGGTCAGCCGTAGGGGCGCCCCACGGACAAGGAGGACAGCCCGATGACAACGAGATGGTACATGGGATTGGACGTGCATAGCAAGAGCAGCGCGTTCGCGGTCGCGGATCAGGAAGGGAAAACCGTCGTGCGGGGCGAGGTGGCGACGACGTGGGATGGCTTGCGCCGGCTTCGAGAGGAGTACGGGATCTCCGAGGGAACACCTGTGGCTCTCGAGGCGGGAACGATGGCGTTCTGGGTGTCGCGAGCCCTGGCGTCCCTGGGACTGGAGCCGGTCGTGATCGATTCCTACGAGGTGAGGCGGAAGGCTCACCGGCCGACGCAGAAGAGCGACCGTCGGGACGCGCGGGAGCTCTGTGAGGGGCTGCGGTGCGGGATGTATCGCACGATGGTCCATGTTCCGGATCCACGGATGGGCAGCTTGCGGGAGACCCTCTCGCGGCGTCGGCACTTCGTCCGGCTGGGGACCAGCGAGGTCAACGCAGTGAAACACCTGTTGCGGAGTCGTGGGCTCGGTCCCCTCGCCCGGTCGCTCACCACCGACACGAGCTGGGAACGCCTGATCTCCCGGCTTTCCCCCGACGAGGAGCTGCGGTCTGAAGTGGCTCGCCATCGCGCTCTTTGGAGGTGTGCCCGGGAACAGGTCGGAGGCCTCGAGCGTCGCCTGGCGGAAGCCCAAAACGCGTACGCGGAGGACGTGCGACGGCTCCAGACCGTCCCCGGAGTCGGTCCGATCGTCGCGCTGACAACGCTCGCGTTCCTCTCGGACGTGAGCCGCTTCCCGAGTGCCAAGCGGGCGGCGAGCTACGCGGGCCTCGTGCCCTCGACCCATCAGTCGGGGGACCACGACGCGCACGGCCGCATCACGAAGCGCGGATCGGGAGAGCTCCGCGCCATGCTCTGCGAGGCGGCGCACCACGCCCGGCGCCCGGATCACCCGCTGAACCCGTACTTCTCGGTGCTGTGTGCACGGAAAGGGTACCGAATCGCCGTCGTCGCGGTCGCTCACCGTCTCTGCCGCATCCTCTATGCGATGCTTCGGGATCGCAAGGACTTCGACGTCGAAAGACTGCGGATCGAAATGGGACCGTTCGAAAAGAAGATCGTCCGGCTCTATCGCCTCAGACCCGAGCCCAGGGCCTGAGGCCGGACGCGGAGGGAGAACTGGCCCGACCCCACATAAAAGACCGTTCCGAACGGTGAGCGAGTGACCCCGGCTAGAATCGTGGGCTTCGAGCCCGTGAACCCGTATGGGGCCTCGCCCCCGTATAGAAACATGGGGCGTTCACGACCCCGAATGGACGACTGGTGGGAACGGTCCACGCGCAAAGGGACGAGCCTTGACAGGCTGTCTTCATGGACGATTCTAGCAGGGATCAGCCGAGCGCCTTCTCGAACGCCGCGAGGAAGGAGTCGATCTCGGCGCGGCTGATCGTAAGGGGAGGATCGAGCCGAAGCACGTTCGTGTTCGGGCGTTTTCCGACGAGAAATCCGCGGCGGACAAGCTCCCGATGCGTTCGAATCGTTCGAGAGTTGTCCGGGTCGTCGTCGATCTCGATCCCGACCATCAGCCCCCGCGCGCGGATCTCCCGAATGCGTCCGGTCCGCTCCCGAATCTTGTCGAGCCCGCCGGCGAGCGCGGAGGAGATCTCCATCGAGCGCTCGATCAGGCCTTCCTCGCGGATCACGCGCACGACCTCGATGAGGACGGCGGCGCCGAGCGGATCGTTCTGGTGAGACTGTGCGTATTTCACCTCGCGTCCCGCGAGACGTTTTCCGATGCCGCGCGCGAACGCGGCGGCGCTCACCGGATAACCGTTTCCGATTCCTTTGCCGACGGCCACGATGTCCGGATGAACCCCGTAATGTTGAAAGCCGAACCATTTTCCGGTACGCCCGATCCCTGTCGTCACTTCGTTCGCGAGAAAGAGGCCACCGCTCTCCTCGACGGCGTGCGCGATGCTCCGGATCAGCCTCTCGGGCGGAAAGCGGACGAGGCCGGACGAGCTTCCCGGTTCGAAGAG
The DNA here is from genome assembly GCA_020061515.1 of Gemmatimonadota bacterium. Lineage (GTDB taxonomy): Bacteria > Orphanbacterota > Orphanbacteria > Orphanbacterales > Orphanbacteraceae > VGIW01. The sequence goes on along the minus strand of JAGUYC010000195.1, from coordinate 5,540 downwards.
AAACCCGCCGATCCGATCCCAGGGGACCGCGGCCCAGCGCTCGCACGAGGAGTCGCATTCTTCGGTCCGTGCGCACTCCGCGCACGGAAACCAATCGAAGAGGAACCACTCGCTTGCGTCCCTTCGGCTCGCGGAGCCGTACGCTCCGAAGTAGGAATCGGCCATCGTCAGGAGAAGCGACCGGTCGATCGACATGCGAGCGACACGGACGCCGTATTCGACCGCCTCGCTTCCGGAGCAGAGAAGGACGCACCTGCCCCCGTCGAATCCGAGAAGCGAGAGAACCTCGCGCGCCGCTTCCTCGACGATCGCACATGAATAGTTGAAGCCTGCGTGGGCGATTTGGGCGCCCTGCTCGGAGATCGCGCGGAGAACCCGCGGGTTCCCGTGACCGATCGAGGCGCACCAGACGCCGGACTCAAGGTCGACGTACCTCTTTCCCCGCGCGTCCCAAACGGAACAGCCCTCCGCGCGGACGATGTCCTCGACGAGAAGCTCGTGACCCGGATACCAGAAGAGACACGACATGGAATTCTCCTCGAATCGAATGCCGGGCGCCCGGAAGCCCCGGAGTCGAGGGGCGGGGCTCGCTCAAACATACCTCGCGCGGCGCGCGGCAACTCGCCGCCGAACATTAGTGAACCAGGTTCCCCAGCAATTCACGGACCAGGTCGCTCTTGCTCGCTCGGCGGGCCGACCTCCCCCTCGGGGCCTGATCGACGAGGCCGGGTACCCGCCCCCTCGACAACGGAGCCGAAGGCTCCCGCCCCGGGGGGGCGGGTGGCCGAGCGATTGGAGCCGAGAACGCGCGAATGTTTGTGAACCAGGTTCCTCAGCAATTCACGGACCAGGTTCCTTAACACACGACGACGCAGCCACGGCGGGTGACCGCGCCGGGCGTCCGCGGGCAGGACCCGCTGTCCGAGAACGCCGCGACGGCGGTTGGCGCCGGCAGGTGTCCGCCAATCTCCGCTACCGCTCCGCGTAGACCGGCGCGCACCAATGCCGATAGCGCGGGTTCTTCCCGACGACCGTTTCGAGATAAAGATCGCGGAGCTTCGTCGAGACGGGCCCGGCCTTTCCGCCGCCGATTGGGCGCCGGTCGATCTCGATGACCGGAACGAGCCCGACCGCGGTTCCGCAGACGAACGCCTCCCCCGCTCCGTACACTTCCGATCGATCGACGGCGCGCTCGACGACCGGAATGCCGAGGTCGCGCGCCATCCGCATGAACGTATCGCGCGTGATCCCCTCAAGGATGTCCTCCGTCACGGGAGGCGTGGCGAGAACTCCGTCCCGAAGAATGAAGAAGTTCGCCGCGCTCGCCTCGGAAACGTGCCCGTTCGCGGAGAGCATAAGCGCGTCGTCGAAGCCGTTCATCGAGGCCTCCGTCTTGGCGAGCGCGGAGTTCACGTAAGCGCCGGTGATCTTCATGCGCGCGGGGAACGCCTCGTCCGAGATGCGCCTCCACGAGGAGACCATGAGACGCGCCCCCTCGGGTTTGTCGATGTACGCGCCGAAGGGAACCGCGAACAGCGCGAACTCGCACGCGAGATCGTGGAGCCGAACGCCGATCGCCTCGCTCGACTTGTACGCGAGCGGCCGCACGTAGACGTCGGTCCGGAACTCCTCTTTCCGTAGGAGCGCGACCGTCGCCTCGCAGAGATCGTCGGCTGAATAGGGAAGGTCCATGAAGAGAAAGCGCGTGTTCCTTAATAAACGCTCGTAGTGCTCGCGCAGCCGAAAGAGGAAGAGCTGCTTCTCGTCCTCGGACCAATACGCGCGAATTCCCTCGAAGACGCCGGTCCCGTAGTTGAACCCCGAGGTCATAATCGAGATGCGCGCATCCTCGATCGGCACGATCTTTCCGCGAAAGTGCGCGAAACGGTTCTTGGTCGTCATCGGGTCTTCCTTTCTCGCCGGGTCGATTCCATCCGTCGCCCGGTCGGAGATGGCGCGCCGCTCACACGATCGGACGCCCCGGTTCCTCGCGGCTCTCGGTTCTTCCTTCTCTGCGAAGGGCGCGAAGGGCGGATCCGAGCCTGCGCGCCCCCTCTTCGATCGTCTCCGGATCGTGGGATACGAAGTTGATTCGAATCCGGTCCCGTTCTCTTCCGTCGGGAGAGAAGAGATCGCCCGGAACGAACGAAACCTTCTTTCGGAGCGCCTCGCGGAGAAGCTCGCGGGCCGCGCTCCCTTCGGGGATCTTCGCCCAGATGAAGTAGCCGCCCTCGGGAGACGAGAACGCGAGGCTCGGCGCGCGCCGCCGGAGAGCCTCCGCCATCGCGTCGCGCCTCGCGCGGTACTCGTCGCGCATGCGGGCGGCGTGCTCTTCGAGAAGCCCGCGTCGCGCGAACTCGAAGACCGCCGCCTGGCCGATCGAGTTCGTGAAGAGATCCTGAAGATGCTTCCCGCTCTTCAACCTCTCCACGATCGGCCGCGGGGCGGCGAGGTACCCGATGCGAAGGCCCGGGAAGAGGATCTTCGAGAAGGTAGAGACATAAAGGACCTGCCCGTGCGCATCGAGCTCCTTGAGGGAAGGGAGCTCCTCGCCGTCGTAGCGGAGCATCGCGTACGGATCGTCCTCGAGAACCGGGACGCCGTGGCGATCGGCGGCCCGAAGAAGACGCTTTCTCGTCTCCAGGCTCATCGTCTCGCCGGTCGGATTGTGGAACGTCGGGACCGCGTAGAAAAGCTTCGGCCGGGCGCGCGCGAACACGTTCTCGATCGCGGCCGAATCGATCCCCTCGGCGCCGGACGGGATCCCGACGATGCGCGCGCCCGCCGCCCGGAAGACCTGAAGTGCCCCGATGTAGGTTGGGGATTGAACCGCGACGAGATCTCCCGGTGCGATCAGCGCCCGCGCCAGAAGGAAGATCCCTTGCGTCGATCCCGAGAGGATCAGGATCTCGTTCGGATGAACTCCCGCGAGACGCTCCGCGAGCTGGCGGCGGAGGGGCGCATAGCCTTCGACCGGGCACCAGTGGAGGAGCGTTCGCCCCTCGCGGGCGAGCACGTCGTCGGTGATCGAGCGGAGCGCGTCCATCGGGTAGAGGTCGGGTGCGGGGAGCCCCGCGGCGAGCGAGATGAGATCGTCCCGGTCGATGAGCCGGACGAACTCCCGGACCTCGCGATCATCTTGCTCCGAGCCGCCCGTGAGGAGCGTCTCCCAGGGGAGTGGGGCGTAGCGGGTTTCCGAACCCGCGGAGGCGGGAAGAACCGATGTCCCTCGGCCGACGCGCCCCTCGATCAGCCCCTCGGACCAGAGGACTTGGTACGCCTGCGTGACGGTTCCCCGGTTGACCCCGAGGGCCTTCGCCAGCTTGCGCGAAGGCGGAAGTCGGCCATCCCCCGGAAGCGCGCCCGCAAGAATCTGCTCGCGGATCGCGTGCGCGATCTGAACGTGCAGGGGGGTTGGTGCGCCACGGTCGATGGCGATCTTCACGACTCCTCCATTGGATGGATCCAATCGCGATTCTATTTCGTTTTCATGCACCATACAAGAGCCAATTTTGATCGATTGGACCAGTCCAACAACTCGAGACTCGACGCGCTCGCAAGGCTCAACCTCGTTTCCTCATCTGCTCGTGACGGTGATGTGGATCGGCGGGATGTTCTTCATGAAGCTCGTCCTCCTGCCGGCGCTCGCGGCGACCGACCCGGCGTCCGCCGGACGGGCGATGGCGGTCGTCGCGAAGAGATTCACGATCGTCGCGTGGACCTCCGTGGCGGTCCTTCTCGTCACCGGTCTTCTGAAGACGCCCGAGGGGACCTTGTTCTCGACCGCGAGCGACTACGGCGTGATTCTCCTCGTCAAGCACGTCCTGTTCGCCTTGATGATCGTGGTCGGAGCGATCATCACGTTTGGTTTCGCCCCGAAGCTGCGCGCGTTCGCCCCGAATCCGGGCAAGGCTCCTTCGTCCGAGTTCTTGAGGGCGCAGAAGGGGGTCGAGATTCTATCCGCGACGAACACGGTTCTCGGTTTGCTCGTATTGGTTTGCGTTGCGATGTTTTAAGTAGGTGAAACGCGACTCCGCGCGATCCTCGCGAGGGCGGCGCGGAGCTTGTTGTGCTTGACCGTGCGCCGGGCGAACTCGGTCTCGCTCGGTCTTCCCTTCGCGCGCATGAGGGCGGCGAGATCGCGTCGCTCCTCGATCGGCCACGACTCGAGATGCGGAATCTGAGCGAGCGTTACCGAGAGCCTCTCGAACCACTCCCGTTCGGCGCGCGGCCACTCCTTGCGGTTCGGTGCGTCGAGCACGGAAACCATCCGGTCGGCGCATGCGCGCGCCGCGCGCCGCCGGTCGCCGTCGAAGCGCTCCGCGAGGAAGCGCGTTGTGCGCATCCCGAGATCGCCGAGTGGAAACTCGTCGGCCGTCTTCCCGATCGGGCCGTAGAGATCGTCCGCCGCGAGCCGCTTCAGGGTCGGGATGTCCGTTTGATGGCGGGGGTTCCTCGTGATTCTCGCGCGCTCCTTCTCGGCGAGACGGAGGATCGCCGGGTCTCTCGGCCGAAAGCCGAGCTTGTAGTAGAACCAGAAGGAGCCGGACTTCAGCCCCTCGTCGTTCTCGTGGCCGACCTGATAGCGATCGATCTTGAAGTGTTCACAACCGAAGTGCGAACGAAACATTCGAAGGAACTGCGCGAAGATGAAGCCCGCTTCTCCCCCGCGCCACGAGTCGAAGATGTTCACCGCGATCTCCGCCTGATCAAAAAGCATCGCGCCGACCCCGTATCCGATCGGATAGCCGTTCTTGAGAAGAAGCGCGCCGTAGTCGCTTTCGAAAGGAAGGCGATACGCGGGTTGCATACCGTAGAGCAGGAAACGATACCCGCGGCCGGGCTCGGCGACGAGGACATCGTCCGGGTTCGGGTACTCGATCGGATAGAGCGAGCGATGCCGGACCGCGAGCGACGAGACGGCGAGGCGGATCATGCGGAGCGCGTCCTTGCGGGGGGCGATTTCCAGAGGCGGCATCGGCCGGGCGATCTCCTTCCAGAAGTCCTCGACCTTCCGGACGAGCGGTTCCTCATGGAAGAAGACCGGGGCCGAGGAAAGGCGCGCCCGCGTGCCCGACGCGGGCGAATCGCCGAGCCGCCAGACGATCGGGATCTCGATCGAATCGAACAGCAGGCGTCTAACCGGATGGGGGGCGGCGATCGCATCGATGGAATCGAGGAGCCACTCGAGCGAGGGCTTGGGCGCGCGCCCCTTCGCCTGTTCGATCCATTCCTCCGTCGAAACGTCCGCGTAGTCGAGCCCGTCGTTTTCCATCCATTGGGCGATCAAGGGAAGGATAAGGTCCAAGCCTTCGGTGTCCTCGAACTCCTTCCAGTCGACGTCGAGCGCGCCGGGAAACCACCTCGCGAGCATCCTGGCGGTGGCGAAATCGTAGGCGTAGCGCGTCGTCGTGCCGGCGATTCCGGTCTCGTCGAGCGCGTCGCGCGTGCGCACGCGATCGACCCCAGGATTCGGACCGAGTGCGTGGCGTGCCCTCCCGATCCGCATCCGGACGAGTGGTCCTGCGCGTGGCGCTTCA
>JAGUYC010000329.1 GCA_020061515.1 Gemmatimonadota bacterium | reverse complement strand
TCCGGAACAGGACCACCGGGACCGTCTTCAGCATGATCTTCAGATCTTCGGCGGGTGAACTCCTTCCGATGTAATCGAGATCCAGGGTCAGCTTGCGCTGCACGTCTTCCATGCACCGGTCGTACCCGTGATTCACCTGGGCGAGGCCCGTGATTCCAGGAAGAACGTGCTGGCGCCGCGGATAGTCCGGGAGCTCCCGCCGGAGCTTCCTGAAAATCTCCGGCTGCTCCGGCCGGGGGCCGACGATGTTCATGTCGCCGAGGAGGACATTGAGCATCTGAGGAAGCTCGTCGAACCGGAAAGCCCGGAGGACACGCCCCACTGGGGTAATCCTGGGATCGTCCTTCCTGGCCCAGACCTGCTTCTCCTCATTTCCATTCCCGTTCACGTACATGGTCCGGAACTTGTGTATCAGGAAGACCTTTCCCCCCGCGTCCGATCCCCTGCGCTCCGTCTCGCCTTGGCCCCAGGATCGCCGGTCCCCGTTCTGGCGGCGACGCTCCAGACCCACGCGTTCCTGGCTGTAGATCACCGGACCAGGGGACGAGAGCTTGACCGCCACGGCGGCGAGCAGGAGAATGGGCGTGGCCAGGATCAGGGAGAGAGATGCCACGGTGATGTTCAGGGCGCGGCGGCCCCAGCCGCCTAGCTCCCGGAGCCGGCCGCCTGCGGCCACGCGTCCGCCCGCTGTTCGTCGAGTCGGGCTGCCGCTGGACGACAGGAACGGAGTGGGCCGGACCTCCTTCGCGCCAGGAACTTCGCCTCGAACAGGGTCTTTCCTCATCATCATGACCTCGCGCCACAGGCCGCAGTCCAGGGCCGTCGTAACTCGCCTCCGCAAGGGGGGTAACGCAACCTCCGTGCCGCTACCGTATCGGCTGTAACTGCTTTGGGTTCGGGCCACCTGCCGACCGAAAACGCTTGACGGCCCCGTCAAAACGATCTAGGGTCGATCAAAATGGGGGTGGAGTTGTGCGTATCGAGGACCTGAACGTCAACGAGCTGGTCGAGTTCAACTCCGAGGACGGCCTGGTCCGTTTCGCGGGGCAGCGCGCGATCATCATCGACGCGACGGCGAAGGGGAACCTGCGCAAGGAGCTGATCTCGGCCTTCGGCATCGCCACGGCACGGGCTGTGCTCACCCGCTTCGGCTTCGTGCACGGCTGGCGCATGGCCGAGGCGATGCAAGGCCTGTTTCAATGGGAGAGCTCGGACGACTGGCACCATGCCTGCGGGCGCATCCACATGCTCGAAGGGATGTACCGCATCGAGCCCGGCACCCCCGGCTCGTTGACGAAGCAGGGCCTAACGCTCGCCGGCTCGTACGAGGCGGAGCAGCACATCGCTCACCTCGGGCTGAGCGACAGCGCCGTGTGCTGGACGATCTGCGGGCTCACAAGCGGTTACCTGAGCCGCGCGACCGGCAAAGAGATCTACGTCCTCGAGGATCGCTGCATCGGAAAGGGCGACAGCGCCTGCCACCTCCTCGGCCGGACGCTCGAGGAGTGGGGAGACAAGCGGGCCGAAGAGCTCCTCTTCTTCCGCTCCGAGAACCTGCGGGACTGGCTCGAACCATCGCTCCACCAGATTACCGAGAACCTCAAGGAAGCCGAAAAGAAGCTCCGCGAGAAGAGGCGCGCCCTGGCCCGCATCGTGCCCGAGGTCGAGGATCCTCTCGGCATGATCGTCAAGAGCGAGGCGATGCGGCGGGTCGTCGATCTCGCCCGGCGGGTCGCGAAGGTGGACTCCACGCTTCTCATCACGGGCGAGAGCGGAACGGGGAAGGAGCTCATCGCGCGACTGATCCACGAGGAATCCGCGCGCGCGATGGGACCGTTCCTCGCCGTGAACTGCGGCGCGATCACGGAGACGCTTCTCGAGAGCGAGCTCTTCGGCCACGCGCGGGGTGCGTTTACGGGAGCCTCGCACGATCGTCCCGGCCTGTTCGAGGCGGCGAACGGCGGAACGCTCTTGCTCGACGAGATCGGCGACGTCTCGTCGGGCATGCAGGTCAAGCTGCTGCGGGTTCTCCAGGAACGCGAGATCCGGCGTGTCGGCGAGAACAAGAGCCGGCCCGTGAACGTGCGGGTGATCGCCGCGACGAACCGCGAGCTCGCCGAGGACATCAAGTCGGGCCGCTTCCGCAAGGACCTGTACTACCGGCTGAACGTCGTCCAGCTCCATGTGCCGCCGCTCCGGCATCGACGGGAGGATGTTCTCCCGCTCGCCCGCGTGCTTCTGGCCGAAGCGGCGGCGCGGCTCAATCGTCCCGTCTCCGGACTGTCGCCGCGCGCCGCGGACCAGCTCCTGCGGCACACCTGGCCGGGCAACGTGCGCGAACTCGAAAACGCCATGGAGCGCTCGGTCGCGCTCGCCGCCGGCGACCGCACGGAATTCGAGGACTTGCCCGAGGAGATCCGGCAGGCGATCCCGACACCGTCTGTTTCCGGTACGGTGAGGGCGCTCGACGAGATCGAGAAGGAGTACATCCTAGCGGTGGTCGACTTCAACGGCGGAAACCAGACCCGTGCGGCCGAGCAGCTCGGCATCGGCTCGGCGACGCTTTACCGGAAACTCAAGAAATACGGCGCTGTTCGCGGCAAACCGGCCCCGCACGAACCGGACTCGTCCGAGCGCTGAGATCTTCGGCGCGCGCGGCTTCTCCCTGTTCTGATTGCTTCCATCATCGTTTTGATGGGACTCGCAGGTCCCCCGCTTTGCTCCGCCCCTCTCAAACCGCAATGAAATAGGGCAGTTACCGGACAACTCCGAAGTGGCATGCCCATTGCGACCACCACCCGTGCGGGCGCGGTCTGGAGGCGGCACAGAAGACCCGCGAGTTTCAACACCGGCTCTGAAGCCGTCGGCTCGTCGGGCCGGCCAGGCTCAGCGCAAGGAGGTACGCGATGAACAAACGCATGATGGTCGTGCTTGCGGTGCTTCTCACCGCTTCGATCGCGCTCATGATGGGATGTGGACTCAGCAACACGTGGAAGGGCGGCGCGATCGGCGCGGGGACCGGTGGAGCCGCCGGCGGCGTGATCGGCCATCAGGTGGGACACACCGCGCTCGGTGCCATCATCGGAGCGGCGGTCGGCGGAACGGCCGGAGCGCTCATCGGCCGCCACATGGACAAGCAGGCGGAAGAGATGAGACGCGACATGCAGGGCGCGCAAATTGAGCGGGTCGGCGAGGGGATCAAGATCACGTTCGACTCCGGCATCCTCTTCGATTTCGATTCGTCCGAGTTGCGGCCGGCGGCAAGAACGAACATCGAAAGCCTGGCGCGGGTCCTCAACAAGTACCCGGACACGAACATCCTCGTGGAAGGTGATACGGACAACATCGGGACCACCGAATACAACCAGGCGTTGTCGGAGCGCCGTGCTCGGGCCGTTGCCGATTATCAGAAGACTCTGGGTGTCGCCGGCTCCAGGATTTCGACCGTCGGACTCGGCGAGTTGAATCCCGTCGCTTCGAACGACACGGACGCCGGTCGTCAGCAAAACCGACGCGTGGAAATCGCCATTTTCGCGAACGACAAGCTGAAGAAAGCCGCCATGAACGGCGATCTCGGCTAGCCGTGTTTCCGGAAAGCGGGGATGCGGATCCGGACGAGATCATCGGAAGGCGAACGTCGAGAGAATCAAGGACCAAAAAAAGGAGCAGCGAATGAAAACAAAACTCACCCTCTTACTGGCCCCCCTGGCCGTCCTGATCAGCCTCGCGCCCTCGATTGCCGGGGCGGAGAGACCGGGGACGTACGTGGCGCTCAAAGGCGGGATCTACTCGTCGAGCGCGACGTTCAACCTCAGGAACCTCGACGTCGAGGACACCTTTGACGCGGACACCGAGTCGGGAGTCAACGGCGAGATCGCCATCGGCCACTACGTCCTTCCCACGCTCGCGCTCGAGCTGGGGGTCGGATACTTCAAGGGAAAGGGCTCTCTCCAGACGACGCCCGAGCGCGAGCTCGAATTCAACGTCATTCCGATCCTCGCGTCCGTGAAGGCGCTCATTCCGGCCGGGCGGGTCGATCCGTACGGCGAGGTGGGGATCGGGGCGTATTTCACGGATTTCGAGGTGGAAGACAATCTCAATACCTTCAGCGGGACCACGACTTTCGGGCTTCATGCCGGAGCCGGCGCGAACGTCAATGTCACGGAGACGGTCTTCGTGGGCGTGGAGGCGAGATACGTGTGGGCCAATCCATCGATCGGCGACAAGAAGATCAGGCTGAACGACGAGGATTACGCCCTGAACGGGTTCGAGCTGAACGGCTTCACCACGACGCTGGTGGTGGGCTTCGGTTTCTAGGCGTGCGCAAAGGAGGAACGTGTCGTGACTGGAAAGCCGGAGGGCAAGGACAGGATCGCGGAGGCTCTCGACCTGCTCGATGAGGCCGCGGTGCATCAGGGAACCCATCTGGCAAGCCTGCTGAAGAACAAGTACGCCGCTTTGAAGGCGGTGATCGTGAAGTCGGGGAACGGAGCGACGCACGCATTCGAGCCGGGAGAGCTCCGCGCGGCCGAGGTCGTCGGCGAGACGCGAAGCCCCAACCTCGAGGAGGCCATCGCAGCCTACGAACACGTGCGCCGGAACTAAAGGAGGAACGCGGGATGAGCGGTACGATGCAGAGCAGCGAAAAGATCGCGGAGGCCCTGAAGCTTCTCGACGAAGCGGCGGCGGAGAAGAAAGCCGAACTGGCGAGCCTGCTCACCGACCGATACGGGACCTTGAAGTCGGTGATCCTGGAATCGGAGAAGGCCGTCGGCCGGGCGATGGTAGAGGGGAAGACCCGCGCGGTCGAGGCCGGCTTGCACGCGAGGGACTTCGGAGTCGAGAAGGCCAAGCAGGTCGATGAGCACGTGCACCGCAATCCGTGGCCGTACATCGGCGGCGGGGCTCTCGTCGGCCTCCTGTTCGGCTATATCCTCGGCCGGAAGAACGACCGGTAGCCATGATTCCTCAAGTCGTGGGGCGCGTCCTCGTCGCCCTCTCGCTATCGGGTCGCTACGGACAGGGGGCCGCGGATCTCTTCAAAATCCGCGCGGCCGCCTACTATCTTCGGGGCGTGCGGGCTGGACGGACGGCGGCCAGAACCGGACTCCTGGCGCTTGTCTTGGTTGCGCTGATGGGAGCCGGCTTTGTGATCCTGCCCGTCGGGGTGGCGACCGTCGTCTACGGCCTGACCGGCAGCTGGCCGGCGGCCGGTATCGCCCTTATCGCTCTCGGCGGAGCGTGCGTGGTCGTCCCGCTCTTTGTCTACCGGCGGCGCATGTCGGAGGGAGCCTGGATGAGCCTGCTCAAGGCCGACGACGTCGTGGCGCATGTCACCGGCAAGTCCGCGACCAAGTAACCAACCGCGCGGCGAGCGCCGGGCTCGTGGCGAAGGAGTCGTGGAGGAAACGCTAGGCGGCTTTCGGCAAGTCGAGCGCCGTCAGCTCCCGCCTTTCCCGAACTCCTCCAGCAGCTCCCGCTGTCTCGGCGTCAGGTTCCCGGGCACGGTGACCATGACCCGCGCGAGATGATCCCCCCCGCGGATGCCCTGGCCCCGCAGCCTGAGCTCGGCGCCCGAGGATGTCCCGGGCGGAACGGTCAGGTTGACCCTCCCGCGAAGGGTCTGCATCGGCACCGAGCCCCCGAGCGCCGCGGCGGCCATAGGAACCGGGATCTCGGAGTGGATGTCGTTCCCCTCGCGGCGGAAGACCGGATCGGGGCGCACGCGCACGTGGACCAGCAAGTCTCCGGGAGGGCCGCCCCCAGCCCCGGCGCCTCCGAGCCCGCCAAGGCGTAGGATCGCACCGTCCCTCGTTCCTTCCGGAATGGTGATGCTCACCGTTCGCAATCGTTCGATAGTCCCCTCGCCGCGACACGCGGTGCATTCCTTGGACGGATCCACGCCGGTGCCGTGACAGGCCTCGCATAGACGCGTGACGGTAAAGAACTGCCCCTCGCTCCGGGATTGCGCGGTGGCCCGACCGCTCCCCCGGCAAGTCGGACATTCCGTGTGGTCCCCGATCGCGCCCCGTCCGCCGCAGCGCGGGCAGGCGACGGCGCCGGAAAGCGAGACGGACACCTTGCCTCCGAGAGCCGCCGTTCGGAACTCGACCTCGAGCTCGACCTCGGCGTCGTACCCGGGGCGGGCCGCGCCGCGCGAACTGTGGATCTTCTCCCCGAACTCTCCGCTGAAGATGCCGCCGAAGCGGCGCAAGATCTCATCGATCGACATCGACTCGACCCCGGACTCGGAGGGAGCGCGGCCGGCCTCAGTGAATGGCCCGCGAGGCCCGGCTTCGGAGGGAGCGCGGCCGGCCAACCTGTCGTCGTACTCCCGGCGCTTCACCGGATCGGAGAGAATCTCGTAGGCCCCCGCCAGTTCTCTGAACTTCTCTTCCGCCTGGCGGTCTCCGGGGTTCTTGTCCGGATGGAACTTGAGGGCAAGGAGGCGGTAGGCCTTCTTCATCTCTTCGGGGGTCGCCGAGCTTCGAACGCCGAGAGTCTCGTAGTGGTTCTTCGTCATGTGGTCCCGGGATGGATTCGCCGGACACGGACTTCCAGCGTCTCCTCTGTGAACCGGATGACGGCATGCTCGGGATCGAAGCCGCGCGGCACCGGAAGGATGCCGACCAGGACGGCAGGCTCGGGCCAGGTTCTCTCCGCGCGAACGATCAAGACTTCGCTCGTGATCTCCACGTCGATGTCGGATTCCACCACGTCCTCGAGAGGAACGAACCAGCATAGACCGGTCGCCTCGGCGGCCCACCGGGCGACCAGCTCCCGCGCGTCCGGCCTCTCGCGCATGAGCGCCGCGTGGC
>JAGUYC010000193.1 GCA_020061515.1 Gemmatimonadota bacterium | reverse complement strand
GTCGCGATCCCGCTTCGCGTTCCGCTCGTGAGCGACATCGTCGCCGCGCCGCCGGCCGTCCCGGCGAGCCCGCTCACCGTTCCTCCGCCGGAGAGAACTTCGAAGCGGACCGGCGTCCCGTCCGGGACCGCGATTCCGGTCGAGTCGAACACCGCCGCGCGGAGCGTGGCCGTGCTCACTCCGTCCGCAACGATCGTGGACGGTCCGGCCGTGAGAACAAGACTCGCCGGGCGGAAGGTCGTGGCGAAGCGGACCTCGACCGACTCGACGAGCGCCTCCGCGAAGCGCGCCGTCACCGTCGCCACGGCCGATTCGGATTCGCTTGTCAGCGTCGCGACCGCCCTTCCGTCCGGCCCGGTCGCGACCGGCGAGCTCACCGCGCCCCGATCGGTCTCGAAGAAGATCATGAGCCCTGCGAGCGGCGTCGACTGCTCCGAGAGAAGGGTCGCCGCGATTCGGCTCGCGCTCTCCCCGTCCGCGTTCACGATTCCCGGATCCGCCGAGAGGCGCATCGTGATCGGCGCGAACTCGACCTCGGTCTCCGCGGCGAGAGCGGTCCCGACATAGACCTTGACGCCGGCCGTGTCGGGAACGGTTCCGCTCGTCAAGCGGGCGATCGCGATCCCCGCTTCCTCGGTCGTCTTCTCCGCCTCGATCGATCCCGCGCTCGCGGCGAAGCGGAGAACCGACCCGACGACCGGCACGCCCCGCGTCGTTTCCGTGAGGACCGCGCCGAGAGAGGCGGCGCTCACGCCGTCCGCTGGAATCCTCCCCGGGGACGCGGCGAGCGAGACGCTCACGCCGAGCAGCGCTTGATCCGTGCAGGCAGAGCGGGCGGCGGCCGCGAGAGCCTCTGCGGAGCCTCCGCTCTTGCCCGGAGCGTCGAACGAGTCGCCTTCGGTTCCGATCCGCACGATTCTTGCCACATCAAACAATTCCTGGGACGCGAGCCGCTCCCCGGCCTTCATGTTCGGAAGCGCGCTCGAGTCGGCCCGATCGGGGATCGACGCGCAGACTCTCGACGCGAGATCCTGATTCGAATACACGCTTCGGAGCGCCGCCGACGCGCGGCCGTTCCGATCCGTGACCGCCGAGGGCGTGATCGTCCCGACCGACGCGGTGAAGCGCACGGCGATCCCCTCAAGCGGTGCTCCCCACTCGCTGAAGACGTAGACGTAGATCTGCTTCTCGTTCGTCCCGTCGGCGAGCAGCGTGCCGGCCCCTCGATCCAGAACCGGATCGTCCGTCGGGAGAGTACCCGGGCCGGTCGGTCCCTCGTCCTTCGCCTCGCAAGCGAGCAGAATCACGAGGGAGAGAACGAAGAAACCCAGGCTAAACCAGATACCGATCGTCCTCCGATCCGTTCGGGATCGAATGCCCATACCCACGGAAATCCTCCTTCTCGTCGAGATCGGAGCGGATGGCGGCCGGCGCTTGCGCAGCGCCGCGTCGCTCGGGAACTCGAGACTCCTTGCCGCGCGCAAGAGAGCATCGCGCGCGGGAAGCGCGAGCCGAACGGAAACTTGCCCGGCGCCCCGCGGCCGTGCGGAGATTCCGGAAAGACCCCGCGCCGCCCGTTCCGCGCCTTCGGCCTAAGACGCGTCCCGGACGAACTCGATGCTCCGGATCCTGCGCCCGGGGATTCGAACCTGGCCGACCTGATCGCCTCCCACGACCCCGCTGATCTCCGGGACCATCTCGCATCGGAAGCGGAGCCCGTCGTTCATCTCAATCACCACGCCGTGGAAAGCATGCGTGAACACGGGACGATCCTGGTTGATGCTCCGGATCTCCGAGAGAGAGATCCGGGTGCGGCCGCCCCCGTAGACGACGCGAACGTTCGACCGATCCACGCGGAAGTCGGCGATCGCATCCCAATTGGAACACTCGTAGAAGCCAAAGGCCGCCAGAGCGATCTCCTGGCCTTCCCATGTCGTGACGCGGACCCAATCCGCGCTTCCCGAAAACACCGGCCCCGCGAAGAGCGCGAGCAGCAGTCCGGCCGTAACGATCGTTCGGACCATAAACACTCCTTGACGGTTGAACGAGCCCGGGGCGCGGGAGACTTCCCCCGCGCCGCCGCCTACTTCTTGCCCGCGGTGCCGCGGCCTTTCCGCCTCGAACGCACGACGAAATACAGAATGCCGATGATGATCAGTGCCGGGATCAGAATGCCCCAAGAGATGTTCATTGTCTCGAACCTCCTTCCGAGATCCCCTAGCGGACCTCGGACAACGCGCGGATCAGCTGGATCATTCCCGGACCCAAAATCACGAGAAGCAGTGTCGGGAAGATGAAGAGGATCAACGGAAAGACCAGCTTCACCGCAATCTTCCGGGCCCTCTCTTCGGCCCGGTGCCTCCTGCGGACTCTCAGGTTGTCCGCGTGAATCCGAAGCGATTTCGCGACGCTCGTCCCCAAACGCTCGGTCTGGATGAGGATCGCGACGAGCGCCTTGATGTCCTCGATGCCCGTGCGCAGGCTGAGATTCTGGAGGGCGTCGCTGCGCGAACTTCCGGCCAGCATCTCGCGGTTCACCATGCGAAGCTCCCGGCTCAGCGGCGGACAGACGTGCTCGATCTCCTGGCCGACGCGATGAATCGCCGCGTTGAGCCCGAGGCCGGCCTCGACGCAGATCACCATGAGATCGAGCGCGTCCGGCAGGCCGAGAACGATTTCTTCCTGCCTCTTGCCGATCCGAGTCCAGAGAATGAAATCGGGGAGAAGGAAACCGGCGATCAGGCCGGCCGCGCCGATGAGAAGGACGTGCGGGGCCGCGCCCAAGTAGCGGTGCGCGAGAACGACCGCGACCGCTCCGACAACCGGCGCTCCTAGAAACCGGAGCCCGACGAGGGTCGGAAGGGTCTCCCGCCACGAGTAACCGGCCCGGACGAGCCGGAGACGAACGTCCTCGCCGAGGAACGACTCGGGGAAGATCCCGGAGAGGAAGCCGAGGAAGCGGCCGAAGCCGTGTCCTTCTCCTTCCCGCATCAGGCTCGCCGGCTGCCTTCGGCCCGGGGTTTCTCTTCGCGAGAGGCCCTCCAGGCGCTCGTCGAGGGCCGTCTTCTTGCGGCGCCCGAGAAAGAAGATCGCCACCACGGCGAGAAAGACCGCCGCGAAAATGAGAAGAACGCTGGCGAGAAGCGCCGTGCCGCCCATGATTACACCTTGATCCGCACGATCTTTCGGATCGTGAGGATGCCGATCACCATCATGACAAGACACGCGATGAGCATGTACTTCCCAATCGGATCGGAAACGAGAATCGCGAGATACCCCGGCGCGATGATCGAAAGGATGATCGTCATCACCACCGGCAGGAGGACGAGCGCCGCCCCTGAGAGGCGTCCCTGAGCCGACAGCACGCGCGCCTCCGAGAGGATCCGGAACCGGTCTCGAATGATCGACGTCGTGTTGTCGAGGATCTCGGCGAGGTTGCCGCCCGTCTCTCTTTGCAGAACGACGGCCGTGACGAAGAAGCGCACGTCCGGGATGTCGACCCGCCGGTTCATTCGATGCAGAGCCTCCCGAATGTCGAGACCGAGATTGTGCTCTTCCGTCACGACCCAAAACTCGCCGCCGACCGGGTCGGGCATCTCATGCGCCACGATCCGGAGCGCTCCCGAGAACGCCATCCCGGCGCGGAGCGCATTCGCGATGAGCTCGAGCGCGTCCGGGAACTGCTCGATGAACTTCTGGAATCTCTTCCTTCTTCTCTGGGCGACGACGAGATAGGGGAGGAACCCGAGAGCGACGAAGAGGACGGGGCCCACGAAGAAGAGGCGGCTCACGTAGGAGCCGAGAAGAAGGCCGCCGAACGCGAGCGTGAGCGTGAGCAGGATGAACGATCCGACGCTGAGAGAGACGTTCGCCTGCGCAAGAAAGAGGCTGATCGCCGATCCGAGCTTCCCCGCGGAGAGAAGCTTCTCCAGCGGCGGGATCTCGCTGTAGCGGCGGTGGCGGATGAGATCGAGATCTTGCGGGCCGCCCACGGCCCCGCCGCCGATCTCCTTCACGCGCTCGCGGAGCCGCTTCCCGCCGCGGCCCGACTCGACGAGAAGAAGCACGCCGAGCGCGACGAGGAGCACCGAGACGAACACGAGAAGGATCACTCCTGATTGCATCATCCACCCGCTACAACGAGCTGAAGATCCCCTGCGGCAGGTTCACTCCCGCGAGAACCAGCCTGTTCAGGAAGCCGGGCGAAACGCCGGTCGGGCGGAAACGCCCGAGCACCTCTCCGCTCTCGCTCACGCCGGTCCGCTCGAAGACGAAGATCTCCTGCGTAGAGACGACTTCCCCCTCCATCCCCGTGACCTCGGAGAGACTCACGATCTTCCGGGTTCCGTCGCTCATGCGGGAGACCTGGACGACCAGGTCGAGAGCGGAGGACATCATTTCGCGCATCCCCTTCTCGGGGAGCGAATAGCCCGTGAGGAGCATCAGGGTCTCCAGACGGGCCAGCGCGTCTCTCGGCGAGTTCGCGTGGATCGTCGTGAGCGAGCCCTCGTGGCCGGTGTTCATCGCCTGGAACATGTCCATCACTTCGTCCCCGCGAACCTCGCCCACCACGATCCGGTCCGGGCGCATGCGGAGCGCGTTCCTCACCAGATCCCGCTGCGTGACCTCTCCCGATCCCTCGATGTTCGGAGGGCGCGTTTCGAGACGGACCACGTGCGGCTGCTGGAGCTGCAGCTCCGCCGCGTCCTCGATCGTGACGATCCGCTCCTCGGGCGGGATATAGCCCGAAAGGATGTTGAGCAGCGTCGTCTTCCCCGAGCCGGTCCCGCCGGAGATGAGCACGTTCAGCTTCGCCTTCACCGCGCCGCGGATGAACTCCGCCATCTCCGCGGTGATGCTGTTCAGACGGATTAGATCGTTCATGAAGAGCTGGCGCACCCCGAACCGGCGGATCGAGAGAACCGGCCCGTCGATCGCGAGCGGCGGAATGATCGCGTTCACGCGCGAGCCGTCGGGAAGCCGGGCATCCACCATCGGCGAGGATTCGTCGACCCGCCGTCCGACGCGCGAGACGATCCGGTCGATCACTTGCATGAGGTGCGAGTCGTCGCGGAAGCGCGCGTTCGTGAGCTCGAGCTTTCCGTAGCGCTCGATGTACACCTGGCCGTGGCCGTTGACGAGAATGTCCGCGACCATCGGATCGTGGAGAAACTGCTCGATCGGGCCGAGGCCGAGAGTCTCGTTTCGGATCTCCTCGATCAGTTTTCTCCGGTCGAACTCGGTGAGCTGGACTCCCTGCTCCACGAGCAGCGCCTCGACGACGCGCGTCACCTGATCGCGCAGATCGCCCGCCTCGAGCGATTCCCAAACAGAGTAGTCGATGCGCTCCACGAGCTGCCGGTGCAGATGCTCCTTGAGATCCCTGAGCTCGTCGCGCGGCTCGTCCTTGCGCGCCGCGAAGAGCGGGCTCTTCGGCGGGGACTGCGCCGTCTCTTGCGACGAGGGTTGCCCGGGGGCTTCCGATTCCTCGCGCCCCTTCTTCCCGATCTTCATCCTCTCCCGAAGACCCACGTCACTCCTCCCGGCTCTTGCCGAAGAGGCGCCCCAAGACGCCGCTTCGGCCCTTCTCGCCCGCCACGACCTCCTCCGCGCTCTTCCCGGCGACCTTCCGGCAGAATTGCTGGATGCTCCTGCCGATCTCGCTCTCTTCCGCGCCGATCACGACCGGCGTGCCGGTGTTGATTCCGCTCATGATGCGGAGAAAATCGTTTGGGAACTTCCAAAACGGTTCAAAACGGAGGCTCTGCTGAACCTCCTCCAGGCGGATGATCCCTTTCGGATCGTAACGGTTTATGACCACGCGGACACGCGCCTCGCTGTATTGGAGGTCGCGGAACACGTCGAGGCACTTCTTGAGATTTCGGAGAGCGGGAAGGCTGAGCTCGGAGACGATGAAGATCTCGTCCGAGCAGTCGAGGATCTCGAGCGTCCGCTCGTCGAAACCTTTGGGCGTATCCACGACGACATAGCTGTACGCGGACCGGAAGAGCTCGATCGTCCTCGTCGTCTGGCTCGGCGTGATCGACTCCGCCTCGGCCGGCGTCTTCGGCTCCGCCAGCACCGAAATGCCCGACTCGTGTTTCGCGAGAAAACCGTCGACCGCTTCCGGAGTCACCTTGTCGAGCTGCGAAACGAGGTCGTAGACCGTGTAGCTCGGGCTCAGATTGAGGAAACTGGCAACATTCCCGAGCTGAAGATCGAAATCGACGAGCCCGACGGGCCCGAGCCCCTCCTTCGCGAGACCGGCGGCGGTGTTCGTCGCGAGCGTCGTCGTTCCCACGCCCCCCTTGTTGCTGAAGAAGGTGAGCAGCCTTCCTTTTCGCCCGCCCGCTCCTTCGTGCCGCGAGGGGTCTCTCAGGATCTTTTCGATCGATTTGGTCAAGATGTGAAGCTCGATCGGCCGGAGGAGGAACTCCTTCGCCCCCGCGCTCATCGCCTTCAAGATGAGATCCGGGTTCTTGTGGGGGGACGAAACAAAGATCGCGGTCCGCGGCATTTCCCCGTGAACGTCCGCGGCGAGGCGCATTCCGGAATCGTCCATCCCGCCCACCTCGATCAGCACGACGTCCGGGCGGTTCTGGCGGATCATTCGGTGGCCGATCGCCGTATCCGCGGCGTCCCCGACGACCTCGACCCCCGGAAGAACCGAGAGGTGCGCCAGGATCGCCCGCCTCGTCACCTCGTCGGAATCGACCACGATGATTCTCAGGTTGCTCATGGGTGCTGCTCCATCGTCTCCGCCTACTCTTCTCCCGCCCACGGAAGCTCAGGGAGCTCGGTCGGCGCCAGAGGCTCCACGATTTTCGGCGAGATTAGGATCATCAATTCGGTTTCGGTCCTCGAGCTCGTGCTGTTTCTGAAGAACGCGCCGAGGAGTGGAATGCTGCCCAGAAGCGGGATCTTCGAGACAAGCTCGGTCTCCGTCGCCGTGAGGAGGCCGCCGATGATGAACGTCTCGTCGCTGCGGAGCTCCACCGTCGTCGAGGCCTTGCGGGTTCGGATCGCCGGGATGTTGAAGCCCCCGAGCGTGATCGCGTTCGCGTAGTCGAGGCTGCTCACCTCCGGCTCCACCTCGAGACGCACGAGGCTCTCTCCCACGACCGTCGGCGTGAAGCGAAGCCGGACTCCGAATTCCTTCCACTCGATCGTGAAAAAGGCCGATCCGGCGGTCACCGTCTGCGACACGGGAATGGGAATCTCCCCGCCGACGAGGAAGCTCGCCTTCTCGCCGTTCAGGCAGATCAGATCCGGCTTCGCGAGAAGCCGAAGCCCGCCGTCCTGATCGAGCGCGCGCACGATCGAGGAGATTTCCTCCTCCTTGCCGACGTACTGGATCAGGCCGCTGACCCCTTCCCCGAGGCGGAGAGGATCGCTTGGAGACTGCACGCTCCCCCCATAGCCGGCGATCGTCTTGTCTCCCTCGACCACGCGGTCCGATCGATCCTTGATGAGCCAATCGATTCCGAGCTCGTTGAACGCGTCGCGGTTCGTCTCCACCACGCGCACGCGGAGCTGGACTTGCTCCTTCGTCCGGGCGCTGATGATCTTGAGCGTGTAGTCGTAGTGGGCCTGCCTTCTGTCCCACACGATGAGGGACGTGCTCCCCACGAGCTTCCCGTGCACGAGGAGCTGGCGCGGCGTGACGAGAAGAACGTCGGCCATCTCCGGATCGGTGATCGAGACCGTCTCGACGTCGAAGTCGAACTCGAGCACGCGCGAGTGCCGCTCGAGAACATCGATGATTCCGCCGGGCGCCGGCGTTTCCGCTCCCGGGAGGCCGGCCCAGCCGGCGATCAGGAGAACCACGAACGCGGTCCGGATCATTGCTTTTCTCATCGGTTCCTCTCCATGAGAGCTAACGACGCCTCGTGCCCGGCGTCCCGCGCCTGGCCTTCGCCGTGTCCGGCAGCATGACCGGCTCCTCTTCCTTCGCCTCCCCGCCCCGAATGACCGTTCTCCCCGGAGATGGAGGCGCGGGCGGAGGCGCCTCGACCCTGGCAGGAGCCTTGCGGACCGGCGCCGGCTCCGCCTTCTTCTCCGGACCGCGGATGATGTCTTCCATCTTCACCGCATACGTCGTCAGCGTGTCTCGGTCGGCCGGATTCCGAAGAGCGAGGAGGATCTTGCCCTGGTGCTGCGCGAGCGCGAGCTTCTCCGCGTCCTGCGGCGTCGTGAGCAGCGTGATCTGCTGCACGTTGAACGCCTTGGTCCCTTCCGTCTCCGTCTTGGTTCCCGCCGCGATGACCTCGACATCTTGCAGAACGATCTGCGTCACCGGGTCGCTCGACATTCCCGCCTTCGCAATCGTGACGAGAACGTCCACGCGATCGCCCGGGAGGACGAAGCCGCTCACTCCGGAGACCTCGTCCACCTTCACGCTGCTCGCGCGAAGTTTCTCCGGAATCCTGAGCGAGAGCCCGCCTCCTTTCGAGGAGAGCTTCGCGGCGATGATCGGCTCGTTGGTCACGAGAAAAACCTTGGTGACCTGCCCGACGAGGCTGTCCGCGACGCCGTACGCGCCGGACGGCAGGCTGCTCGCTGGATAGTCGACGGTTCTCAGGTGGCGTTGCTCGAGCTTGATGCCGTAGGAGAGATCCTCCGCCGCGACGACGACCGGCGCCGTCTCGAACGCCGCCACCTCGCGCGTCGTGCTGCTTTCGAGATAGTCGCGCACAAGATAGGCCGCTCCCCCGGCGAGAAGGAACGCCACGACGATTAGAACGATGCCTCCCTTTCTCATTCCACGTTTCCTCGGTTCTCTGGCCTTCTCATACCCTCGACTCCGTGGCGCCCGCCGCTATCCCAGCGCGGGGATGAGCGCCGATACCGTCCCGATGGCGATCGCGACTCCGTAGGGAATCTTCCCGATGGAGACCCAGCGGCTCCCCTCGGAATCCGAACGCGCGGGGAAACCGAACCTGCGGCCGGTGAAGCCGGCAACGAGCCTCGCGAGGCTCACGATCCCCTTCCGAAGTTCGCCCCGAAGCGCCAAGAACATGAGCGCGATCAGCCCGCCCGCGATGAGCGAGTGCAGGAAGACATCCAGGATCGCGCGCGGGCCGAGAAAGCCTCCAAGCGCCGCCAGCAGCTTGAGGTCTCCGGCGCCCATTGCCTTGATGAGATACGCGGGCAGAAGAAGCCCGAAACCGACGAGAAGTCCGCCCGCCGCGAGGAGGAGCGCATGCGCGCCGCCCGCCGCTCCGAGCCCGAGAGCGAGAAGGGCGGAAGGGTAGGTCAGCGAGTTCGGGATCCTCCGCGCGCGGATGTCGAAGTACGCGGCCGCGAGAACGAGACCGAGCGAGAGAACGACGGTGATCGTCCTAGGGCTCATCGGCGCACCCCCCGGAACGACAAAGTTCGCCTATCAAGGAAACGCGGGATCGCCGGCGCTCTGGAGAACGTTCTCATTGTTCCTCTTTTCGGCCGAACCGCCGAAAGGGAAGAGGGGGCGCGCGTTACTAAGAGCAAAAAAGTAAAGGCGTTGTCAAGGATTTCCTGCGCTTCTACGTGAAGTGTGCCGCGGAAGGTCGGCGCGCAAAACGAAACGCCGCTCCGCCGAGACGGAGCGGCGTTGTTCTTCTTCGGTCGCGACCGCAAAAGAACAGGAACGATCGACGCTCGCCTAGCCTTCCAGCGCGCCCTGGATGTTCTCGTACAGGCCGTTCACGAGCGGGCCGATCGCCTGGATCGCCGCGATCGCCACGATCGAGATGAACGCGCCGAGAAGCGCGTACTCGATCACGTCCTGCCCCTCTTCCTCGCGGTGCAACCGCTTCAGGAACTCCAACATGCCTTTTCCTTCCTTTCTCGGATTCGGGTCCCCGGAGCCCTTTCGAAGCCTCGCCTTGGGGAGCCGCCCTGGCGACCCCCGCTCCGTTCACGCTTCGTCGACCCGGGCGGCGCGCTCTCCGGCAAACGCGGCGCCCTTTCCACACCACACCCCGTCCATCGGCTCTCCTGCCTCAGGACTGAAGTCGATCGATCTCGATCACCTTGGGAGTTTTGGCTCGTGCGAAAAAGACCTTAGCACGAGGAGACTCCGACGTCAATCATTATGGTCTCAACCTCCTGCCTGGTCCTCGAGAAGAGGAACCTAGGGCCGGATCGAAACGGTCCTTTCTGGAATCGGTTGACCTTCGCGTTTCCGGGCGGATTCGTTCCGGGGGGACCGGCTGAGAACTCGTGCTGTGCGGCTCATCGACACGTTTCCTCCGTCGCCCGTCGGGGGAAAGCATGGATCAAGGTAGTCGCCGGCGGCGGCGCGTGTCCACTAAATCTTTGCAGGAAAAGCACTTCCACCACATTCTGTGCTCGTGTTCGCCCAGGGCCCTAGATGTTGGATGTCTCCCCGACACACCGGAATCCCCAGCGGATTCTTCGATCGCACTCTCTTGATTTCGGCATCTTGTCCGATGGTCTGAAGAGGGGAGCGTGAGGCGCCGTGCTTGGAGAGGAGCGTTCACGGGTTGCGGCTCGGGCCTCGCTTGGTTTATACTACAAGGGAAGCCGAACAACCCCCGTACCCTGAAAGAAGAAGACGGAGAACGAATCATGCGTTCCATGAGGCGGCTTGTGAGGAGCGAGAGCGGAGCCTCGGTGATCTTCGTTGCGATCTCTCTCGTGATGATCTTCGCCTTCGCGGTTCTCGCCGTCGATCTCGGTATGCTTTATGTCACCCGCTCCCAGCTCCAAAACGCCGCGGACGCGGGCGCTCTCGCCGGCGCGATGGGGATGATCCAATCCCTCGGCGACAGCACGACGGCGGTCGACTGGGCGATCACGCTCGCGGGAGAGAACGAAGCGTTCATCGGCGGCGGGGGCGGCCTCGGAAACGTGAGAAGCCCGGTCGTGATCTCGGAAGACGACGTGACGTTCCCCGCCCCGTATCAAGTTCGCGTGGCGACGCACCGGACGGCAGCGACCGGCGATCCGCTCCGAACGATCTTCCTCGGCGTGATCAACCCGGCGTCCGACGGGAACGCCGGAGTGCGCGCGTCGGCGACCGCGATGTATTACTACGTCAACGAATCGAGCTGCTTCCGTCCGTGGGCGCCGCCCGATCGCTGGCACGACGAGAACGGCGACGGGAAGTACGATCCGGACGACGGAGATTATTACGACCCGGTCGGAACCGGATACCGCGTGCCGGATGACGTCGGAGCGCAGATCACGTTCATGCTGGGAAACGGCAATCAAGACGGATTCGGGAGCGACTGGTATTACGCGGTCAACTTCCCGCCGGTCAACAAGGGGAACCCGATCTCCGGAGCCGCTCAGTACCGTGCGTGGATCCAAGGTTGCGTCGACCCGAGCATCATGATCGAGATCGGCGACACGCTCCGTTGCGAGCCGGGGAACATGGTCGGCCCGACGAACCAGGGGGTCGATGCGCTCCTCGCTTCCGACCCGGGCGCGCATTGGGATTCCGGAACGCAGCAGGTGATGGGTTCCGCCCACCCGGTGAGCCCGCGGATCATCAAGGCGGCCCTCTTCGACCCGAGCGTCGGGCGCGTCTCTGTCGGAGGCGGGAGGGGCGTCGTGGTCGTCAAGATGATCGCGTTCTTCATCGAGGGGCGGGCCGGCTCGGGGAACGTCGTCGGGCGCTTCGTGCAGCTCGCCGATCCGGGTGGAGGGGCAGGCGACGGGCCGGACGATCCGTCGTTTCTTTACGCGGTCAAGCTCGTTCAGTAGGAGGAGATCGTGAGCCGAATACTCTTCAACAAGTCGCGGGGAAGGAAGAGCCGCGGACAGGCGGTGATCGAGTTCGCGCTCGTCCTCCCGATCCTTCTTCTCGTTCTTCTCGGGATCACCGAGTTCGGCCGCGCCTTTTGGACCTTGAACGTGCTCACGCAAGCGGCCCGCGAGGGGGCGCGCGTCGCGGCGCTCGGCGGGAATCTGGAGGCGGTGGAGACCCGCGTCGAAGAAGTCCTTAATGCGTCACGAATCGACGCGGCGTCGGGCGGCATCACGCTTGCCGGTCCGAACCCGCTCGACCCGGACCAGACGGTGACGGTGAGCGTCACCTCCAACTTCGAGGTTCTCAGCCGGCAGGTCCTTCCGATCACCGGAACGATCCCGCTCACCGGAACCGCGGTCATGCGGTTCGAGGGATAGATTCGCTCCGACGGAAGAAAGCGCCCCGGAGACGCGCTCTCCCGAGCGGTTCGGCCGGACCGGGGGGCTACCGCTCCGCGAGCAGCTTGTCGATCCGCCAGGAGAGGACCTTCTCGAGGATTCGTCCCGTCGTCTCCGACTCGGTCTCCGCGTAGCGCACGTTCCCCCTCCGGTCGAGAACGAGAATCGCCGGCAGGGCTCCGATCTCGAACGCCCTCGCCTTCTCCTCCCAATCCTTTTCTCCGGCGGTGAAGACGGTCGCGATCTCGATCTTTTGATCTTCAAGGAACGGACGAACGAGCCAGATGTCCCGGTCCGTGTTCACGGCGAGGAAGCGGACATCCTTCCCCTCGTAGCGCCTTCTCGCGCTCTCGACGCTCGCGAGCGCGTCCGTGCACGGTTCGCACCAGGTCGCCCAGAAGACGAGGACCACGACCTTCCCCTTCCATTCGGAGAGCGTCGCGACGCTCCCGTCCGCGGAGACGAGAGAGAAGTCGGGCGCGGGGCGGATTCTCTCGTCGGCGAGCTTGCGGCGGCGGAGATTCTCCTCCGCGCGAAGGACGAGATCGTCGGCGTGCGCGCGAAGGCCCGAGCTTTCGGCGCGGATCTTCTCGATGGCCGCCCACGCATCGTCGGAGCCCCCGAAGGCGGCGTTCACGAGCGGATCGGCCGCGTCGAAGGAGTTTCCCGACTCGAGAAGCGCGACGCCGTAATGGCGCTGCACTTCGGGGAACTCGCTCTTCGCCGCCTCTTTCAGCTGCTCGAGCGCCTCGCGATTGCGCCCGGCCTTCAGGAGAGCCCAGCCGTACGCGTCGCGGGCGAGCAAAAGGTTCGTATGTAAACCGGGAAGATCCTTCGCTCCGGTCGACGGGTTCCGCACGATCTCCTCGAGGATCCGGACGGCGCGCTCCCCGTAGCTCGCCGCGCGTTCGGGAGCGACGCCCGCATCGGCGAGAAGAAGCGCGAGCGCGGAGAGGACCTCGGGATCGTCCGGCCTCGCGACCGCCGTCCGTTCCGCCGCGGCCGCGGCGTCCGATGCGCGTCCCGGGGTTTTCGCATGATCCTCGACGAGGCGGATCCCGATCTCCACCGCGCGCGGGCCGCTCGGGAAGCTTCGGAGGTACTCCTCGTACTTGCGGATCCTCGCCGCGCGGTCCGGCTCGGCGATCGCCTCCGCCGCCGCGCTCCTCTCGTCGGGCGTCCACTCGCCCTGCTTTCCGGCGCCCGACGCCTCGAGCGACCGAGCGTATTCCTCGCGGAAGCGCGGATCGCCGCGGAAGACGCTCTCCGCTTTCCGGAACGACAGCGCCGCGGCGGCGTGGTCTCCCTCCGCGGCGAGCGCGAGGGCGGCGAGATAGTTCGACCGTGCAAGCCGCTCCTTCTTCATGCGCCCCCACGAGGCGATCGGCATCTCCTCGGGGCGCTCCATCGTCTCCGCGAGCGCGCCGCCGCGAAGAGCGAGGGCTTTTGCTTCCGCCATTCGGATGCCGGCGCGCAAGTACGCCTCGCTAAGAAGGAGGATGCGGTCCGCGCCATCCTCGGCGCGAACGTACGCGTCCCCCTCGCGCGAAACGATCGCGCCGACGCGCGACGGATCGACGCGCGAGGCCGCCTCGCGCCAGGCGCCGCT
>JAGUYC010000039.1 GCA_020061515.1 Gemmatimonadota bacterium | reverse complement strand
GCCGGGGCCTGCGCGTACGAGACGCTCCCCGAAACCTCCGCGCGGTTCCCGGCGAGATCCGCGGAGGCGGCGAAGATCGATGCGCTCCCCGCTCCGGCGAGCCTCGCTTTTCCGAGCCAGACCTCCTCGGCCGGGTCGGTTCGCGTCATCGCGACCGGCGCTCCGGCCGCCGCGACGAAGACCGAATCCGGATCGAGCGGCTCCGAGGCGAGAAGATAGAGATCAAAATAATCGAGAAGATAAGGGTTTGGAAGGATTCCAAGAACGAGATCGGGCGCGGTCGTGTCCCCCGGCGTTGCGGCCGAATCGACCGCGGGGGGCGAGAAGTTCGGGACCGGGTCGTAGCTGAACGCGGCGTAGTAATAGGTCGTCCCCTCGGCGAGACCTTCGTGTGTGAAGGAATCGGCCGCCGCCTCCGCTCCGGGGAAGTAGCCTCCGTGCGTCGAGGGGACCGGCGTTCCGTCCCTTCGGTCGAGCGGGACCTCTTCGGTCGAGAAGACGATGTACGTTCCGATGAAGTCCGACGCGCTCGCGTTCGTCCAGCGGAGAAGGATGCCGCCGTCCGAGCGGGTCGCCGCGAACAAGGGGGGAGGGGGAGGAGCGACGGTGTCGACGAGGGTCGCCGCCGCCTGCGCGCGGGGCCCGAAGTTCCCCGTTCGGTCGGAGGGGAAGGCGGCGTAACGATACGTGATGCCGCTCGTGAGCCCGACGTGGACGAACGAATCCTGCTCGCCCGGGCGCGCGGGGAAAAAGCCCTCCGTCCCGTTCGGAAGAGGAAACCCCGCGGTTGGGCTGTTCGGAAACGCGATCGGCGAGAAGCGGATCGTCGCTCCCGCGAAGTCCGGATCGGTCGGGTTTGTCCATCGAACGAGGATGTTGTCGTTCCCGGCGGTCGCGGTGAAGAGCGTGATGGGTCCGGGCGGCGTCGTGTCGAGCGGGGAGGCGGACGCGGTCGCCGCGGCGGCGTGGTTCGAGTCGGCGTCGAACGCGAACGCGGAGTAGAAGTAGGTGACCCCGCCGATCCGCTTGGCGTGCGTGAAGGACCGATGGGCGCCGGGAGCGCCCGGGAAAACGCCGGTCCCGATTTCGGGAACCGGGAGACCGGCCGCCGGCGTGGCGGGATATGCGGTCGTGTCGACGCGGAGCACGGCATGGGCGAAGTCGGCGTCCGATGGGTTCGTCCACGCGAGGGTGATCGTTCCCTCTCCCGGCGTCGCGGCGAACGCGAGGATCGGACCCGGGGCGGTCGTGTCGGCCGGCGTCGCTTGGAGCACCGCCGCCGGCGAGTGGTTCCCCGAATCGTCGAAAGCGAACGCCGAATAGAAGTACGTCGTTCCGCTCGTCAACCCTTGATGCACGAAGAAACTATCCGAGGCGGGCTCTCCGGGAAAGACGCCCCCCGCGCCGTTCTCGATCGGGCTCCCGTCTCCCGGCGTTGCGGGATGCGCGCTCGTCGAGTAGCGGATCCGAAGCGCGGCGAAGTCGGCCGCCACCGGGTTCGTCCACTCGAGGCGGATCTCTCGGTCCCCCGGATAGGCGCTGAACGCGATCGGCATTCCCGGAGGAATCGTGTCGACCGCGCTCGCGGGGTTCGTCATCGCGGAATCGACGAGGCGGGTCGAGTGAAGGAACGCATCGTCGAACGCGAAGGCCGAGTAGTAGTAGGTCGTTCCCGAGAGAAGCCCGTAATGCGTGAAGCTGTCCGGCTGGCTCGGAGCTCCGGGGAGGCGGCTCGCCCATCCGGTCATCATCGTGTCGCCGTCGAGGGGGGTTGCGGGGGGTGAGACGGTCGAGAAACGGATCTCGATCCCCGCGACATCCGAGGCGGGCGAGTTCGTCCAGCGAAGAACGACGAGGTTGTCCCCGCCTTCCGCCGCGAAGGCGAGGGGCGGGCCCGGAGGGATCGTGTCCGCGGGCGTCGCGGACGCCTGGGCCGCGGTCGAGTAATGCCCGGTGGAATCGTAGGCGAACGCTTGAAAGTAATAAGGTGTCCCGTTCGTCGCGCCGGAGAGGGTGTCCCTTCCGGTCGCCGAGGGGGCCGCGTTCCGGAAGAGCCCGCTCGGAAGCGGAAGGCCGGCCCCCACGATGCCGGAAAGAGGCGCGGTCCCGTACTCGATCCGGATCCCCTCGAGGTCCGGATCGGATGGAGCCGTCCACTCGAGAAGGACCTCTCCGTCCCCCTTGATGGCCGTGAGCGAGGGGGCGCCGGGGGCGTCCGGCCCGGAAGGCGTCGCGTGCGCCTGGGCCGCGGCCGAGTACGAGGCGCCGTCGGTCGCGAACGCGCTGTACCAGTAGGTCGTGCCGTTCGCGAGGGGGGCGTGCGTGAAGGACGAATCGGAGCCGGGCGGCCCGGCGAAGACGCCGACGGAAGAGCCCCCCAGAGGAGAAAGGGGATACCCGGCCGTGGAGAATCGGATCGTCGTCGATTGAAAGTTGACGGTCGAAGGGTTCGTCCAAGAAAGAACGACCTCGCCGTTCCCCGCGGTCGCCGTGAAGGGGGCGGGCGGGCTCGGCGGCGGGGCGGAGAGCGCGAGCTTCCCGTGTCCGTAGACCGAATCGGGGCCCGCGGGACCGAGATCGATCGCTCCGTCGAGGAGGCCGGCGCGCACGCTGTCCGCGTTCCACGACGGATACGCGGAGAGAAGAAGGGCGGCCGCCCCCGCGACGTGCGGCGAGGCGAGCGAGGTTCCGTACCAGAGGCCGTACGTGTAGCTGTTGCAGTTGTCCGGGCCGCAGAGATCCGGCTTCACGCGGCCGTCGTTCGTCGGTCCTTGCGAGCTAAAATATTCCTGCGGGCCGGCCGCCCACGAGTTCCGGTTGATCGCGCCGACCGCGACGGCTCCCCGGGCGTCGGCGGGGGAGAGAAGGCTCCCCGCGGTCACGCGGTGCGTTTGGAGATCCTGATCCATCACGAAGAGGTCGAACGCGTGGTCGGTCGTCGTCGAGACCTTCTTGATCTTGATCTTGAACGTGCCGGCGGCTCCAGTGAAGCCGATGAACTCGCGCGGCTCCTGCGCGTGAAGCGCCTGGGAGTTCGTCGATGAGGCGAGCGTCATCCCCATCTGGTTCGTGAGATAGAGGTCGTAGTCCTCGTTCGTCGTCGGCCAGGCGTTCCAGGTGAGGTGAATGCGAACCGTCTCGGCGGGGTTGGCGACGCTGATCAGGATCTCCTCGCTCCCCGGCGAGAACTCGTGCCAATCATCGGCGTCCGTGTCGGTGAAGATCCCCTCGTTGTGCCCCCAGGCATGGTTCCCGGCCGCGTTCACCCAGAGGATGCCGCGGCTCGCCGCCGTGTCCGCGACCGCACAGATCGCGCCGCTTCCGTCCCCCGGCTGCCCGAACCATCCAACCGAGTGGTTGACGACGTCGATCCCGCGCGCGACGCACGTGTCGAGCGCGATCTCGAGGCTCGCCGCGTCCCCGATCTTCATGAGGAAGAGCTCGGCCCCGGGCGCCATGTCGTGGACCGCCTCGGCGACCGCGGTGCCGTGCTGTGTGTCGGTCGCGAAGCCGGTGCCGCTGAAGTCGAACGTGCGGGACGCGACCGAGGCGGGGAGCTCTCCCTGGTTCACCGCGTTCATCCATCCGATGAAGCCGTTGTCGAGGACCGCGACCTTGGCTCCGGAACCGTCGTACCCAAGCGACTGGAGGACGTCCGCTCCGGTGAGGGAGACCCCCTGGCTCACGACGAGCGGATGCCCGACGATCGGCCTCTCGATGAAGGCGACTCCGGGGCATTCCGCGGCGGCATCGAGCGCTTCGATCGGAACGAGCGCCCGGACGAAGCTTCGCGAGCGGGCGAGAACGCGCGCGCCGGTCGCAGCAAGCGCGTCGAAGTCGATCGCGTCCGTGCGCGCTCCCCAGGTCGGGCGGATCGTGACGAGCGCCGAGTCCCCTTCGAGCGGGACGAGGTTCTCCTCGGCGAAGGCCCGCGCCTTCGCCGGC
>JAGUYC010000207.1 GCA_020061515.1 Gemmatimonadota bacterium | reverse complement strand
CCGGCGAGGCCTCCGCGGCGCGGCGCGCGAAGCGCCGGGGCGCCCCGAGCACGTAGCCTCCCACAAGCCTCTTGGACGAAGCCTCGGCTTTCGGTATCCTCGTTCGGGCGAGGGCGGGGTTTTCTCGACGGGCTAGGCCCGATCCGTTCGGGCGGCCCGCGTGGACGACAACATCCGAGGGAGAGAGATGACGCACGTCGTAACCGAGAATTGCCACATGTGCCGCTTCACCGACTGCGTGACGGTATGTCCGTCGGACGCCTTCCACGGCGACGACGAGATGCTCTACATCGATCCGGAAGAGTGCATGGACTGCGCGGCCTGCGTGGACGAGTGTCCCGTGAAGGCGATCTTCGCCGAGGAGGATGTGCCCGAGGATCAGAAGAAGTGGATCGCGATCAACGCCGAGAAGGCGCCGAGCCTTCCTGTGGTGAACGAGAAGCAGGATCCGCTTCCCGGCGCGGAGGAGAGGAAGAAGCAGCTCGGGTACTAGGGGACATGTAGCGGTTCTTCCTGAAACCGATACGTGTCCCCACGATGATGCGAGCGGTTGCTTTTTCCCGCCCGGCGGGGGCGGATGAGATGAGGAGAGAGCGATGACGTATGTCGTGACCGAAAACTGCCACATGTGCCGCTTCACCGATTGCGTGACCGTCTGTCCCGTCGATTGCTTCCACGGCGACGAGGAGATGCTCTACATCGATCCCGAGGAGTGCATCGACTGCGGCGCGTGCGTTCCCGAGTGCCCCGTCGAGGCGATCTTCGCCGAGGAGGACGTGCCCGAGGATCAGCAGAAGTGGACTGCGATCAACGCGGAGAAAGCGGCGGGCCTTCCGGTCGTGAACGAGAAGCAGGATCCGCTCCCCGGCGCGGAAGAGAAGAAGAAGGAGCTGGGATTGTAATTGTTGACCTGCATGATGCACGCGTTTCCTGCTGCGGCTGCGGATCGCGGCCTACGAGGCCTCCCTTCCGCGGACATCTAGGGACGTAGTTCCGTTCGTGGCGTTACGCCATGGGGCATTCGTGCACGGGCGCCACCGGAAGGAACGGAACTACGTCCCCGATCTGCGGAACCACGGGCGGATCTACTCCCAGATCACCGACCCGGCGCCGTGGTTGTAGAAGTCGCAGGGTTCGTCGGCCTCCGTCGGGCATTCCGTGGGGGGAGACGATCCCCAGGTATTGTTCTTCGCATGAATTCCGCTGTCGGATCCGTTGTAGAGGCCGATCGCGTTTCCCTGGATGACGTTGTTGCCCTCGCTGCCGGCAGCTCCCCCGCCCAGGTCGGTGTTGACCCCGCCTAGCAGTATCATGATTCCCCTGCGGTTGTTCCTGATGCTGCACCGCTCGATCAGGTTGGCGCCCGGGCCCTCCACCCGGATCCCCTCGTCCCAGCCGCGGAGTGTCGTGTTGCGCAGCGTGGTCCGCGACTCCCCGGAAAGCCTGAGCCCCCAACCCTCCCCCGGATCGCGCGTGTTGACGATCTCGCAATCCTCGATAAGGGCCTCCACATTGGGGTTCATGACCCTGATCGGAGAACCTGTGAAGGGATCATTGAAGAGGAGATTCCTGACCGTGGCGTCGCCTTGGATTTCGATGGCGTACTGCTTGACGCTCTCCTCGTCGCTGTTGCGGATCGTGAAGTTCTCGATCACCCCCTCGGTGCTCATCCAGAAGATCGGATGGGAGCGGTGTTCCTCGGACGGATCGGCGTCGATGATGCACCCGTCACGGTCAACCCCCCGCAGGGTGGTGTCCCACCTGATGCTGTTCCCGCTCTGTTCCCCAAGGGCCAGGTCGTACACACCCGGCGCCACGAGGATCGTGTCGCCGCGGCCGTGTTCAACCTGGCTCAGGGCGAAGCTTATCGTCCTGTAGGGAGAGTTCAGCCGTCCCCGCCCCGCCTCGTCTTCACCAGTCCCGGCGTTCACATACCTGATGGTGTTGAGAATCGTCACATTGCCGGACGCATCGTAGCCGGGAAGACCGGTCCAGACCGCCTTGATCTGCACAGCGAGACCCACGGGCACCTCGAACGGCGCAGTGTACAAGGCCGGATTCCCCTGCGTGATCGTTCCCAGCTCCTCATTGCCTCCGAGTTCGTCATTGACGTACCAGTCAAACTCCCCGGCATCTTCCCGCACCTTCCCCTTTGGAGGTCGCGCTTCCTCCAGACTCGCCAGGATCTCCAGGGTTTCCTCCACCTGGATCCAGGTCCGCGGCATGCTCAGGCTAACGGCAGGGATCTGGACGCCAAGAACCGCCGTGCCATCGATCGACTCGTCATCCTCCCAGACCGCCCTGATCTCCACCTGGCCTCCTGGTGGGGGTGTCATAGGCGCCGTATAGACGGCCGGGTTTTCCTGGGAGATTGTCCCCAACGTCTCATCACCACCGGGCACACCGTCCACATGCCACGTGCAGACAGGCAGATCCTGAGCCTTGCCGGGATACGCGAAACCCGCCTCGATCGTCGTCGTCCGACTGATCCAGACCGACGAGTGCTCAACAGTGAGAACGAGGCCGCTCGGCGCAAGCGGACCGGGCTTCTTCTTGCCCGAGCTGCAAGACAGGATCGAGGCAAGCACGGATGCCGCAATGGCGACAGAAATCAAGATCCGGGATCTGGACATACTCACCTCCGTGGTTGTGTTCTCGAGAACCTCCGGCCATCCATGGTGATGGCGGGGAGGAGCGTGCAGGAAAGCGGCGGAGGAATCAAGATCATACGCTGCATCGGTGGTTCCGGTGACAGGCTACCGAACCCATGTTCCCGCCGGAGTTGCGTAGCCTGTCACCGAAACTTATGTAGTCACCGGAATTTATCCGCCGGAGTTGCGTAGCCTGTCACCGAATCTGTCCCGTTTTGGCTACGGAACGTACGTGACCGCACCGCTCCTGGCGTCGTCGCCGTGCCGCAGGCGAAACAGGTATTTGCCGGCCGCCACTCGCCATCGCCTGTTGTCTTCACCATCCCACGTGATTTCGTGCGAGCCGGGACCGCGCGGCAGATCGGGGACGTTCCGAAATAACGGAACCTCACGATCAGCCTGCTTACGCCAGAATACAGAGGTGGAAGACGAATCGCGCAGATAGGTTCTCGACTCTATGCCATAGGAATTGGATTCGGAAGAGAACTGACGGAGAAGCAAGTTCCGGAAGTTCGCAACATCCCCACATCCTTCACATCCTTTCCGAAAGTCTCGGCGCGCGTCTCGGTTCCGGCCTGGCGAACTCCCGCAATCATGTAGCCCGGCACCGAAATTGAACTAGTCGACCCGATCGAGGATTCGGCACCAGCCGTAGGGTGTGCAAGTCGCCTGCGGCGGACATCCGCAGAGCGCGCAGGTGCGGTGGAAACGGCTCCAGGGATCCCGGCAAAACAGCGGCTTGTTCCGAGAGCAAGTGCCGATGACCGTGCCGTCGGAACATGCTGCGTCCGCGTTGCCCGTCAGGTGCGGATCGTGATGGTATCTCGACCATTCCGGCGGACGTCCTCGGTCGCCTTGCCCGAATGAAAACAAGGTAACGTACGTCTTCGGATCCGGGAAGCCCGCCTCTTCGCAGCGGACCATGACGACGTCGAGAGTCCCATCCCCCGTAACGTCGCCTGCGGCGAGTGCCCCGTTTTCGTAGCCCACCAACCACCTCGAATACCCGATCGGATAGTCCGTGACTGGAACCCCGTTGTGGTGCCAGGCAAACAACCAGCCTTTGTTTCGCAGGCTCGGTGGAAGAGAATCGATATCTGCCGTGTAGGCCCCAAGGAGGATCTCGAAATCGCGGTCTCCGTCGATGTCCGCGACGACCACGTTCACCTGGTGCCCTCCCTCAATCCAACCAAACACGGGCACGGGCCAACCCGGCGCCGCGGATCCGTCAATCTTCCACACATCAAGCCACCCGTTCCGACCTCGCGAGAAGGTCGGAACGACTATCTCCAGGGCGGCGTCGCGGTCTATGTTCACGAGAGCCGCCTCCGCCTCGAGATAGCTCGGGGGGGGCCTCGCAACGAACAACTCCTGATCGCCTCGAAAAGACCACACGAACAGCCCATGTAGAGTTCTTCGCGAGCATGCGACAATCTCTCCCTCCCCGTCCTTGTCCACATCACCACAAGTGATTGGCACTCCCGAGAAATCCGGCTCCAACGCGATGGGCCATCCCGGCTTCATCTCGCCGGTCGCCGACAGGAGGAACACGCCTCTCCTGTCGCTCCCGAGAGCGATCTCTAGTTCCCCATCGCCGTCAAGATCGCCCACGCACACCGGGGAGACGTAACGGTTGGGAGAAACCGCGCGCGGCCATCCTGGAAGGGTTCGACCGTCTTGGGAGAGAGCGCTGGCGGTACCGTACCCTCCCGAATCCCAGTACGTGACAACGAAGTCCAGGAAGCCGTCACGGTCCAGGTCGGCCAAAGCCAGTTCCACCCAAGGAGCCATAGGACGTTGGTAGACGACGAGGGGGAAACCCTCCACGAGGTCCCCGTCTCTCCGATAGGCATGAATCTCAAGAGAAACCCCTTCCCCCCAGAATCCCTCGGGCTCCCTCCATCGAACGACACCCGCCACGATCTCAAACTCCGAATCCCCATCGATGTCGGAGACCGCAAGAGCGGAAACCATGCATCCACCGTCCGGAGCCGGGTCGACGGGCCACCCCGGCGCGCTCCTCCCA
Organism: Gemmatimonadota bacterium; assembly: GCA_020061515.1. GTDB lineage: Bacteria > Orphanbacterota > Orphanbacteria > Orphanbacterales > Orphanbacteraceae > VGIW01. The sequence continues at coordinate 18,028 of JAGUYC010000207.1, read as the reverse complement.
TCCGCCCGGAGTACTTCCAACCTGCCCCTTCCTCGATCGGCCCAGTTCTGGCCGGTCAGTGCGATGACGATCTCGGACACCCCGTCCTGATCCAGATCGACAATCACCGGGGCCTCCCGACTGTTGCTCCCTGGAAGGATCGTCGTCCACACTTTGGTCGGTACCGGATTCACGACAGATTCGGAAGCATCCTCCTCAGATCCTCCGAATCCAACAGACGGGCGCTCCGCCGCCCGCGCCGAAGTCCACACGACCGCCGCCACCAGCGCCACAAGGGACACCAAGAGCCTCGATCGATCGATTGAGAGGATCATCATCGAACCACCAACAGCTTCTGCGCCGCTGTGGATCCTCCGCACGAGACACGTACGAAGTACACCCCAGACGGTACCGGAGCACCCCGGTCGTCCAGACCGTTCCAGACGAAGCTGTGCGTGCCGGCCGGCCGTGGTCCCAAGGGGACGGTCCGCACCCGCCGGCCCGACACGGCGAACACCTCCAGCCGAACCGCCTCGCCACCCCCGGGAACCACGAAGCGGACCTCACATGCCGGGTTCGACGGATTGGGCTCGATCGGCAGGAGGGCGATCTCATCGGGATGCTCCTCGTCTCCGGTCTCACCGCTCCGGGCGACGGCCGTCGCCTCGCCCGTCCCCTCCGTGCCCGGCGGGCCGACGGACCGGAGCGCCGAGGAGAGGGCCGCCAGGTCCGGATTCCCCCCTTCCGCCAGAACCAGCTCGCCCGGAGCGTCGGCCGCGTCCGCCACCCCCAGAAACGTCGCATAGATCGGGTAGGAGAGACCCGACGCCAGCTTCGCGAGGAAGACGTCCCCTCCGCCGTTGTACGTCGGGTCAAAGGCCCCCGGTGTCGTTGGGAAATCCGAGGAGGAGGTCGTCCCGAAGAGGACGATTCCTCCCTGTGCATCCAGGGCAAGATCCGTCACGGCGTCGTCCGCACTCCCACCGATCAACGTGCACGTGGATAGCCCGGATCCGTCCCCCGGCACAGACGCGACGAAGCCATCCAGGCCGCCGCTCGCCCTCTCATCCCACGCACCCGTCGTCGTAGGGAAGTCCGGCGAGTCTGTGATCCCCCCGAGGACGATCTCGCCCGTCGCTCCGAAGGAAACGGCCGTGGCGGCATCGAACCCGCTGCCCGAGAGGATCACCTGCCGGGCGAGCGCCCCTTCAGAGGAGGACCATGCGACGAACGCGTCCCAGTCCTCCACTGGCCTCATCACGCCGGGAGTCCACTCGCCCGATGAGCGGAGCGAAGGGACCATGCCCCCGACGATGGTGCGACCATCCGCCTCTCTCTCCTCATCCAAGAAGATCCATGGCCCGATGAAGGACGTCGTCTCCAACATCGGGAGTTCGAACTCGATCCTCAGCCCCAGAGGAGCAGGAATGGACGCCACATCGAATCGAACTCTCGCCTCAGAATCCACGCGGAAGGCCACAGGAAGTTTCTGGAGATTAGCGGCCCCTGACAACTGGAAAGCCCTTGGGGGGGAGGCCTGGAGGGTCCCGTCCGGGCCTCTTCCAACGAGCAGGCCTTCCTCGTTCACCCGAAGGGAATCGACCCACTCGAGAACCAGTCCGATCGCACCGGGGTCCGCTCCCGGATTGAGCGCGAAATGGAACCTCACACGTTCATCGATGATCTGAGAAACGAAGTCGACCCCTGGGTAGAGATCTCTGTAGACGATTCCGGTACTGGCACGAGGGACGGCCTCCACCAGCCGACCACCTTCTGAAGTCACCCATCGGCATGCTCCCGGGGCGTCACCGAGAAACTCCTCTCGGGCCGGTTGGCAGCCCTCGAAGCGAATCCCGACGACGAACGAGCGAACCCGCCGCGCAACTTCCCGGGCGTCGGCGGGGAAGTCCCCCTCGAGGTGATAGCTCTCGATGAGGATCCGGTCCTTCAAGAAGTAGTGGGTCAGGCCGGGAGCTTGCGCGAACGCAAGGAGATCCCGGGGGAAGGAGCCGCCGTTCGGAGTGATCCCCGACACGAACGTCGGGACGGTTGCGGCGCCTACGGCAGGGGATCCCGCCCCAGCCATCAGGACTCCCAGAAGCGATGCCACGATCCCCAGCACGCGTGCGAGGTTTGTCATCCTTGCACCCCGTCGGTTCACACCTCTTCCGTTGTCGAGTGAACCGCAGAACACGGGCAAGAGCACCAAATGTTGAGGGTTACACATCCAATATGTTACCACAACCTCGCCGGGCCAACAATCCCGGGGATCTCGGTGCCGGGCTACGAAACGCGAATTTCGTAGCCCGGCACCGAAACTGCACCGAGATGCCCAACTCCGTGGCCCGAAGACCTCTGGTGGCTCGGAGTCCCCGAAACGAGTGCGACCGACGATCGTGTGAAGCACTTGGTCTCAGGTTCGAGTCCCGCCCGGGGTGCCGGGAAGTCCGCAAACTCTAACCGATTGATATTGCTGAAGTTACGAGATGGCTGTCTGGGCTGGCTCCCCGGGCGGGACTCGAACCTGCAACCAACAGGCGAACGGCTGGGCCCTTGAGCGTTGAACGGTCGTTCGTGTGGAAACAAGTACAGTTCCGCCGTGAGCCCAGGGCGCGGTTCCGCGGAAACCGCTACTTGTTTCCGAGCGAATCCGTGACCGCGGAGTCCGCATCGGAGACGGCGGACCAGTTGGGCCTCTCGTCGGCGGTGCGGATCGCGAAAAAGTACTTCGTCGCGGGGAAAAGCCCCGGCACGACCAGGCTGTCCGGCTCTCCCGCCTGCGCCGGCTCCGGCTCGCCGACCGCCTGAAACGCATCCACCCAGTTCGCCGCGCGAGGGACGAACTCGTACGAGTAGCGAATGTCGTACTGGCTCGCGCGTCCCTCGTCCCCGTCGTCACCGGGCGCGGTCCAACGAAGCGTCGCGCTCGAGCAGGCGACCGACGCAACCGAGAGGTCCACGATCCGCGCGGGCGGGGTCGAATCGCGCATCCAAGCGGGGTTCTCCTCGGGCCCGCAGGAGAGAAGGGCGAGCGAAGACCCAACCCCCGCGAGCGCACGAAGCGCGCGCGCGAGGTCCGGCCGTTCGAACGGTCTCTTCTTCATGCTCCTCGATTCCGGATCGTGCTCCCCGCCTCGATCGATCGGGACGGGAACAGGCTCTCGTCCGCGTGCGGAAACACGATCACGTTCGTCCCGACGATCGCGCGGTCCGGAACGATCGCGTGCTTTCCGATCACCGCGAGCCCCGTGAAGAGATGCTCGCGAAACTCGCGGTTCGCGGGCGCGCCGGCGCTCTCTCCGCCGATCGACGCTCCCTCGCCGATCGTCACCTTCTTGTCGGCGATCGTTCGCACGACGTTCGAGTTCTTTCCGACGCTGGTGTCGTGCATGAGCACCGAGTCGACCACCCGCGCGCCGCGCGCGACGCGCACGCCCGGCGAGAGGACCGATCGGACGACTTCTCCCTCGATCACGCATCCGGGCGAGAGGAGCGATGCGACGACCTTTCCCGAGGGCGCGATCCGCGCGGGAGGACGATCGCCGAGCCGTCCGATCTCCTCGAGGTTCGTCCGCACGCGCCACTTGTTCAGATCGACGCCCGACGCCGAGTCGAGCAGATCCCGATTGGCTTCCCAATACGCCTGAAGCGTCCCCACGTCCTTCCAATATCCCTCGAACGGATACGCATAGACCCGGTCGTTCCCGACCGCCGACGGGATGAGATCGTGGCCGAAATCGTTCCCCTTCATCGTACGCAGCGCGTCGAGAAGATACGCCGTGTCGAAGGCGTAGATCCCCATCGACGCGAGGTTGCTCGACGCCTTCTCCGGCTTCTCCTGCCACTCGACGATGCGGCCGCTCGCGTCCGTTCGGGCGACGCCGAATTGGCGCGTTTCCTCCCACGGGACTTCCCGCATGGCGATCGTGAGGTGCGCCCCGCGTTCGCGATGAAAGCGGAGCATCTGTCCGTAATCCATATAATAGATGTGGTCGCCGGAGAGAATGAGCACCTGCTCCGGGTCGCCACGCCGCATGTGGTCGATGTTCTGGCGGATCGCGTCCGCCGTCCCCTTGTACCAATCCGAATCCCGCTCTCCCGTGCGCGGCGGAAGGATCTTGATCCCGCGCGTCCGCCCGACCATATCCCACGGCTCGCCCGTTCCGAGATGCCCCATCAGCGAGAGCGGTTTGTACTGGGTGAGCACGCCGACGCTTCCGATTCCCGAGTTCATCACGTTGGAAAGCGTGAAATCGATGATGCGGTACATTCCGCCGAAAGGAACGGCCGGCTTCGCGCGGAGATGCGCGAGGATGCTGAGGCGCGTTCCGCCTCCGCCTGCGAGGAGCATGACGGCCGTATCCCTCATGTGATCAGCTCTCCCGACGCGTACGACGGGCGGTGGAAATGTTCGGGGCTGAAGCGCGGCCCGACGACGCAGTTCCTTCCGATCCGAATCCCCTGGGGGACGTGCGCCTTCTTCCCGACGAGCGTGATTCCCGAGGAGAGAAGATCCGGGAACGATCGGTTCGGCGTACGGTCGTCCCCGAAGCCGATGCGGACGTTCCCCTCGATCACCGCCTTCTCGTCGACGATCACGCGGTCGAGGCGCGCGCCGGGCCCCACCTTCACCTCGGGAAAGAGGATCGAATCGCGCACGGATGCCCCCTCGGCGATCCGGCAGCCGGGGGAGAGGATGCTTCGGACGACCTCGCCGCCGACTACGCACCCCGCGCTCACCAGCGAGTCCGACACGCGCGCGCCGGGAAGAATGAGCGAGGGGGGACGGTCGCGGAGATGCCAGTCGTCGAGATTCGTCCGCACCTGCCACTCGTCGAGATCGACGCGCGGGTTCTCCCCGACGAGATCCATGTGCGCGCGCCAGTACTCCTCGATCGTGCGCCCGTACGCCCAGTAGCCTCGATGGCGAAAGCCGTACACGCGGTGGCGGCCGAGCATCGCCGGAATGATGTCGCGCCCGAACTCCCACGAGCTCCCCCGGCGCGCGTTCTCCGCGACGAGGCGCGCCAGAAGATCGGGCCGGAAGAGATAGACGGTCATCGACGCCCAATTGCCGGCGGGCGCCTCCGCTTTTTCGGCGTAATCGAGAAGCCGTCCCCCCGTCGCGCCGTCCTCCTCGTCGATCGTCCCGATTCCGAATCGGTGCGCCTGTTCCCTCGGAACCTCGACGAAGGCGGCCGTCATGTCCGCTTTCTTCTCTTGGTGATAAAGAATGAGACGGCGATAATTCATATGATACACATGATCGCCCGAAAGGATGAGGATGAGATCCGGCTGATGCTGGTCCATGAACTCGAGGTTCTGATAGACGGCGTCGGCGGTGCCTCGATACCAATCGGTGTCGGCGTGTCCTTTCTGCGGAGAGAGGAGCGTGGCGCCGCGGTCGCGCCCGACGAGATCCCAGGAGGCGCCGATTCCGACATGGTGGGTGAGCGACGACGACCGGTATTGCGAGAGGATTCCGACCCGCTCGATCTCGCAGTGCATGAGGTTGCTGAGGGCGAAGTCGATCACCCGGTACATCCCGCCGAAGGGGAGGGCGGACTTCGGCCGCTCGAGCGTGAGGACGGAGAGCTCGTCCACGCGTCCGCCGGCCAGGATCATCGCAAGCACACGGCACATAGCGACCTCGCGTTCCGGAAAGGGGCGTCCGGATGGTACCAAATCCCGCCCGCGCCGCCTACCCTCGGCGCCGCCCGTCCGGCGCGCTCGCCAGATTGGCGAGAAGCGCGCGCGGCACCCGTATATTCTGACCGGCGCCCGTCGACGTTTCCGGTGGACGGGAAGGCCCGAATCGCGGTATTCTTCTCATTCCTAAGAAGATACGCGGTGACGCTGCGGGCGGGCTCTCTGGCATGACGGATGCATTCCGTGGAACTTGCAGAGTAGGGGGTGCGGGGCGCGCCTCGGATCGATGGGCGGCCCGTCGCAGAGCGGCGATCACGGCACTTCTCGTTCGCACGAGTCGACGCCCGGCGGGTCCGGCGCTCGATTCGGACGATCCATTCGGGAGGTTCGGTCCTTCCGTCCGCGCATGAACGAGCGGCCGGGGGCTCCGAGCGAAGGAGGAACATCATGCGGGATTGGGTTCTCGAGAGGGCGAGCCTTCCCTCCTTCATCGACTTCCTGTCGAAGAGATGGAAGGTGGTCGCGCCGCAGCGCCGGAACGAGATCCACGAGTTTCGCGAGCTCGAGGATCCGGCCGATCTTTGCCTCGACTATCCCACTACCATGCTCCCGCCGTCGCGCGTCTTTCTGCCGGACGGGGAGGTTCTCTATCGCTTTCGGCCGAACAGCCCGGGCTCCGCGGACGCCGAGGCGGAAGAGAGACCGATCGCGCTCTTCGGCGTTCACACGTGCGACCTGGAAGGGATCTCGGTGATGGACGAGATTTATCTCGCCGCGCCGATCGATCGGGGGTATGCGCGCCGCCGCGAAGGAGCCTTCATCGTCGGCCTCGAGTGCGCGGGCCCGTGCGTCGAGGAGAGCCTCTGCGCGGACAAGGGAACGAATCGCACCGAAAGGGTCTACGACCTTCTTCTTCTCCCGGTCGACGAGAAGCGCTTCGTCGTGTGGGGGCGCACGAACCGCGGGAACGACGCCGCCGAGGAGAGCGGTCTCTTCCGCCCGGCCACGCACGAGGACCATGTCGCTCTCGACGATTTCCGTGCGGCGCAAGCGAGGATGTTCCGTCCGAAGTTCGGCCTCCGCCCCGATGAGCTGTCGGCGCGCGTGCGCGCGAGCTGGGACGACCTGCTCTGGGTCGCGCAGTCGAGGCTCTGCATTTCGTGCGGAGCGTGCAACGTGGTCTGTCCGACCTGCCACTGCTTCACGACGCGCGACCATCTTCCGGTCCGTGAGGACGGCCTCGGCGAGCGGTGCCGCTACTGGACCGGCTGCCAGCTCGAGAGCTTCGCGAAGGTGGCGAGCGGGGAGAACTTCCGCGAGAAGAAGTCGCAGCGTCTCCGCCACCGCATCTTCAAGAAGGAAGTCTACGGAATGGACCGTTTCGGCCGGAGCGGCTGCGTCGGATGCGGGCGGTGCGGGCACTTCTGTCCCGCCGACATCCGTCTGGTCGAGATCTTCGGTCAGCTCTCGGGGAAGGAGGTGACCTATGCCTGAGGTCCTCGTGCCCGCGCCGATGATCGACGTTCCGGTGATGGCGAAGCTGAGGAAGATTCGGACTCTCACCGCGCGCGAGAAGCTCTTCGATGTGGAACTCTCCGGGGGGCTCGCCCTGAACCACAAGCCGGGGCAGTTCGTCATCGTCAGCGTCTTCGGAAGCGGCGAGGCGCCGATCTCGGTGAGCTCGCCTCCCAATCCGGGAAGTCCGTCGTTTCAGCTTTGCGTGCGCGACGCCGGATCGCTCACGCATCACCTGCACACGTTGAGCGAGGGGAGTCCGATCGGCATCCGAGGCCCCTTCGGCAACGGTTTCCCCGTCGAAGATCTCGAAGGGAACGACATCCTCTTCATCGCCGGAGGGCTCGGTCTCGCGCCGCTCCGCTCTCTGATCCGCCATGCGCTCGAGCGCAGAAGCCGTTTCGGAGAGATCACGATTCTCTTCGGCGCGCGGAATCCCGCCGAGCGGCTCTTCCGCGAGGAGCTGGAGGAGTACGCGAAGGATAAGACGATCCGCTTTCTCGAAACCGTCGATGTCGGGGACGACGCATGGACCGGCCGCATCGGCGTGATCACGACGCTCCTCAAGGGGCTGGAGGTTCGGCCGCGCAACACCGTGGCGGCGGTCTGCGGCCCGCCGGTCATGTACAAGTTCGTCGTGCTCGAGCTCCTCTCGCGCGGTTTTCTCGAGGGACGGATCTACATGTCGCTCGAGAGGCGGATGTGCTGCGGGATGGGGAAGTGCGGCCAGTGCCAGATCAACGGCGTGTACGTCTGCAAGAACGGACCGGTTTTCCGATACCTGGACGCCAAGAGGCTTCCGGAGGCTCTCTAGCAAGGGGGGAGAGAGACGATCATGAGCAAGCCGAAAGTCGGCGTCTTCAGCTTCGCGAGCTGTGAAGGATGCCAGTTACAACTCTTGAACATCGAAGAAGAACTCCTCGACCTTCTGGGGCGGATCGAGATCGTGAACTTCCGCGAGGCGATGGACGAGAAGCGCGACGACTATGCGGTCGCGCTGGTCGAGGGATCGATCGTGACGGAGACCGACGCCGAAGAGGTTCGAAAGATCCGAGGGAACGCGGCCTTTCTCGTCACGATCGGAGCGTGCGCGGTCACGACCGGCCTGAACGGCATGCGGAACTCCGTCGCCGCGCGGGAGGCGTGGAAGCGGGTCTATCCGGATCGGGACTTTGATCCGAACGTCGCCCCGGAGGTGAGGCGCGTCTCGGAGGTGGTCAAGGTCGACTTCGAGATCCCGGGATGTCCGATTGATCGCGGCGAGCTGCTCTACGTGCTGACGACGCTTCTCCAGGGGCAGGTTCCGCGTCTTCCCGCGACGCCGGTGTGCGATGAGTGCCGCCGCGCGGGGAACCCGTGCCTGTTGGACCGCGGGATCTACTGTTTCGGTTCGATCACGCGAAGCGGCTGCCGCGCGATCTGTCCTGCCTACGGCGAAAGCTGCTGCGGCTGCCGCGGGCTTCTGCCCGGCGCGCCGATCGAGGAGTTGATCGAGATCCTGGACAAGAAGGGATACTCCCGCGAGGAAGTCATCGTCCGTATGAATCAATTCAACAGCCGCGACGACCAGGTCAAACCGCTCACCGGAGAGCTGGGACGGCTTCGCAAGGAGGTGGCGGCATGAAGAAGCTCGAGGTGAACGTGCACCACCTGACCCGAGTCGAAGGGCACGGGAACATCAAGGTGCGCGCGTCGAACGGAAAGATCGAGGAGCTCAAGCTCGAGATCGTCGAGTCGCCGCGCTTCTTCGAATCAATGCTGGTGGGTCGCTACATCGACGAGGTGCCCCACATCACGGCGCGGATCTGCGGCATCTGCGCGCTCGGACACACGACCGCAGCGGTCCGCGCCGCGGAGAACGCGCTCTCCTGGAAGGCTCCGGACGAGGTGATGTGGCTTCGCCGGCTCCTGATGGACGGCGAGACGCTGCAGAGCCACATCCTGCACGTCTACTTCCTCGTCGCGCCCGACTTCTTCAACGTCGGGAGCGTGATCCCTCTCGCATCCACGCATCCCGACGTCGTGAAGAGAGCTCTTCGCCTGAAGAAAGTCGCCAACGAGATGTGCGACCTCCTCGTCGGGCGGAAGATCCATCCGGTGTCGATGGCGGTCGGCGGCTTCACCTACTGGCCGACGAAGAAGGACCTTTCAAGGGTGAAGGAGCTGCTCGAGGGGGCGCGCGTCGATCTGGACGAGACCGTGAAGCTCTTCGCCGGGATCGCCCCCCCCGCGCTGGAGAGCCCGACCGAGTACGTCGCTCTTCGCTCGGAGGGGGACCGCTACGAGTTCGTTCACGGCCGCGTGGCGAGCTCGACCGGCGAATCGGTCGAGGAAAAGGACTACGCGAAGCTGATCGCCGAGCGGACCGTCGGGCACAGCTCGGCGCGGCACGTGGCGACGAAGCGCGGCTGCTACGCGGTCGGCGCGCTCGCGCGCTACATGCTGAACCACGATCGCTTGACCCCCTGGGCGGCGGACGCGGCGAAGAAGCTCGGCCTCACGCCGAAGGCGACGAATCCCTTCCACAACAACACGGCGCAGATCGTCGAGTGCCTGCAATGCGTCGACGAAGGGATCGAGATGATCGACCGGCTTATGAAGGTGAAGAACCCGCCGGTCTTCGCGCCTCTCAAAAAGAAAGCGGGGAGCGGCGCCGCGGCGGTCGAGGTCCCGCGCGGGATTCTCTTCCATCATTACGAGACGAACGACGACGGGGTCGTCGTCCGCGCCAACTGCATCATTCCGACCGGGCAGAACCAGGCGAACATCGAGATGGATCTTCATCGATTCGTGCCGGCGCTGATGCAAGGAGGAAAGAACCAGGACGAGATCACGCACGCGTGCGAGATGCTCGTCCGCGCGTACGATCCGTGCATCTCCTGCTCCGTGCACTTCCTGGAGGTGGAGATTGCCTGAGGAGCGCCTCCTCGTGATCGCTTTCGGGAACCCGCTTCGCCGGGACGACGGGGTGGGGCTCGCCGCGCTCGACGAGCTGAAGGGGCGCGGGTTGGAGCGGCCCGGGCTCGATTGGGTGGACGGAGGCGTCGCGGGGATCGACATCCTTTCGCTCTTGGAAGGTTACGACCGCGCCATCGTGTTGGACGCGGTTCTCGCGAGGGAGGAGCCGGTCGGTACGATCGTCGAGGCCGGTCTCGAGGATGTTCGGTTCCTTCTCCGGCCGCGGCTCTCGCTTCACAATCTCGATCTCGGAACCGCATTCGAGCTCGCGCGGGCTCTCGACATGAAGCTCCCGCGCGTGGAGTTCGTCCTGATGCGCGTGCGGGAGGTCGGCCCCGGCGAAGGACTGACCGAGGCCGCCCGATCGGCGCTCCCGGCCATGGCGGAGGCGGCCGCCCGCAGGATCAACGGTTTCGCGAACCGGACGAGCCGCGCACACGCGGCCGAAACGGGTGAGGAGGGATAGAGAAACGATGAAGACGGCGGATCTGGCGAAGTTCCCGATCTTCTCGGGGCTGACCCCGCAGGAAATCGGGAAGATCGCAGCGATCAGTGAAGAAGTCTCGTTCCCGGACGGCGAGGCGATCTTCCGCGAGGGAGATCGTTCCGCGTTCCTGTATCTCATCCTGAGCGGAAGGATCTCCCTTCGCATGTCCCTTCCGAACCAGAAGTCGCTGGCGATCGGAACGTTGGAGCCGGGCGAGGAACTCGGCTGGTCCGCGGTTCGCAGAAGCAAGCCCTACACGGCGACCGCCGTCGCGATCGGAACGGTCGAGGTCGTGCGCATCGCGGCCGAGGGCCTCGCGAAGGTGTTCGAGTCGGATCCGAGGATCGGGTACTACACGTGCCGGGGACTTCTCGGGATCGTCGCGGAGCGCCTGGAAGAAGCGCGGCTCCGCATCGCCAACATGCAGACCGGATAGATCGCGTGTTGGTGGTTCATGCATGAAGTGAGCGTCGCGGAGGCGATTCTCGACATCGCGCACCGGGCGGCGTCCGGCCATCCCGGCGCGCGGATCGCGCGGGTGAACGTCACCGTGGGCGCTCTCGCCCACATCGACGACGAGGCTCTTCGGTTCGCCTTCGACGTGCTGAAGGAGGGAACGGCCTCGTCGGGAGCGGCGCTCGAGATCGAGCGGGAACGGCTTCAGGGGCGCTGCTCGGCGTGCGGCGTCTCTTTCGAGGCCGAGTCTCCCGAGAACGCGTGCCCGGCGTGCGGGAGCTTCGAGGTTTTCTGGAGCGGTGACGGAGGTTCGCGCGTCGTCTCGATCGACGTGGACGACGAGGTCTCCTGAGCGGCCGGCGGGAGCGACGCGGTTCGGCGGTTCTTCCCGCCCGCGAGAGGACGAGATGGAGAAGCCGAAGACGACGGTCCGCATCCTGGAAAAGATCAGCAAGGCGAACGATGTGATCGCAGAGGAGAACCGGAGCGAGTTTCTCGCGCGCGGTTTCGCGGTGATCAACCTTCTCGGATCGCCCGGATGCGGAAAGACGACGCTCATCGCGGCGACGGCGGCGCGTCTCCGGGGGCGGCCGATCGCGGTCGTCGAGGGGGACGTGGCCGGGAGCGTGGACGCGGAGTTTCTCGCGGGACAAGGGCTCCCCGCGATCCAGATCAACACGGGCGGCGGGTGCCACCTCGACGCGGGAATGATCCGCGAGGCGATGCGCGCGCTCGCGCCCGCCGACGGCTCCGTTGTCTTCATCGAAAACGTCGGGAACCTGATCTGCACTGCCGGCTACGATCTCGGCGAGCAGATTCGGGTTCTCGCTCTCAGCACGCCGGAAGGCGACGACAAGCCGCACAAGTATCCGGGCATCTTCGTCGGCGCCGAGGTTCTTCTCATCACGAAGAGCGACGTGGCTTCGTATGTCGGTTTCGACGCGCAGGCGCTTCGACGGCGCGCCCTCTCGCTCAACCCCGGTCTCGTGATCTTCGAGGTCTCCGCCGTGAAGGGAGACGGGATGGATGCCTGGTGCGATTGGCTCGCGGCCCGGGTGGGGGAGAAGAAATCATGCGAATGAACGCGACGTATCTTCAGCAGTTTCTCTCCGATTCGGCGAGAAAGGCGAAGCGCTCCGAGATCCGCGAGCTGTTGAAGCTCACCGCGAGGCCGGAGGTGATCAGTCTCGCCGGCGGGCTTCCGTCGCCCGAGACGTTTCCGCTCGAGGAGATCGCGGAGCTCGTTCCCGACATGCTCCGCCGCTACGGCGCGGCCGCTCTGCAATACGGACCGACCGAGGGGGACATCGGGCTTCGCGAGGAGCTTCGGAAGCTGATGGCCGAGGACGGACTGCCGGACCTCTCGATCGACCGGATCCTCGTCACCTCCGCGAGCCAACAGGGTCTTGACCTCACGGGGCGCGTGTTCCTCGCTCCGGGAGACACGGTCGTGTGCGGGCTTCCGAGCTATCTCGGCGCTCTCGGCGCTTTCGCGGCTTCCGGCGCGCGCATGACCGGCATCGTCGAGGACGACGAGGGGATGCCGCCCTCCAAGCTCGAGGAGCGCCTGATCGCGCTTCGCCGACAAGGGATCCGGCCGAAGATTCTCTATCTCGTCCCCGATTTCCAGAACCCCTCCGGCGTGACGCTCTCGCTCGAGCGCCGTCTCGAAATCCTCTCGATCGCTTCGGAGTTCGATCTTCTCGTTCTCGAGGATAGTCCCTACCGGCAGCTCCGCTATGTGGGCGAGCACGTGCCGAACATGAAGAGCCTCGATCGGGACGGACGCGTGATCTCCCTCTTCACCTTCAGCAAGATCCTCTTCCCGGGGCTCCGGCTCGGGTGGCTCGTCGCGGACGAGGAGGTCGTGAGCCGCTACGTCGTCGCGAAGCAGCCGGTCGATCTCTGCACGAGCGCCCTCACCCAGCTTCTCGCGCGGGAATACCTGAAGACCGGGCGCCTTCCCGCGCAGATCGAGAGGACGAAGGATCTCTACCGCGAGAAACGGAGGATCTTCCTCGAGACGATCGAGAAGGAGATCGATCCGTCGTGGGGCGTGCGGTGGACGCGGCCCGAGGGAGGTCTCTTCCTCTGGATGACGCTCCCCGACGGGATGAACGCGCGCGCCCTCCTTGATCTCGCGCTCAAGGAGAACGTGGCGTTCGTCTGCGGGGGCGCGTTCCACTGCGACGGGAGCGGAGAGAACACGCTTCGCCTCAACTTCAGCTATTCCGGAAACGAGCAGCTTGTCGAGGGCGTGCGGCGCATCGCGCGCGCGATCGAGAACATGATCCGCTCGCGATCCTCCGCGGAGGATGTCCTTCACGCGGAGGATCCGGCGGCTCTCCCGGTGCATCACGGGGTCCACTCGCTTGAACAGCTCTCCTGGAACCTCGGACTTTCGGAAGTGGTCGAGTAGCGCGCGAAGGAGTGTGCGATGACGAAATGCCCGTACTGCAATCACCAGCCGAGCGAAAGCGCGCGCTTTTGCGAGAACTGCGGAGCGATTCTGCAGAGGAACGATCCGGCGTATCAGCTCGCCTACGCGCATCGTCTCGAAATGGAAGGACGGTTCGGCGAGGCGATCACCGAGTACGAAAAGCTGATCGAGAAAGGGGCGATGCGCGAGCAGCTCCCCGCTTTGAGAAAGCATCTCGGGAACCTGCATTTCCGCATGGGCCATCTCCGGCGGGCGAAGGAGCACATGCGGGCCGCGTGCGAGATGGAACCCGGGAACGCGGCGCTCTGGCATGATCTCGGCGTGGTGGAGTACCACGGGGCGGAGTTCGACGACGCGATCGCCGCTTTTCAAGAGGCGCTCGTGCGCGATGCGGACTTGCTTCTCGCCTACTTCTGGCTCGGGAACGCTCTCTATCATCGCGGAAGGAACGACGAGGCGATCGAGGCCTTCGGCGAGCTCCTCGACCGTTATCCGAACTTCATGGTCGGGCACTTCCATCTCGGCGTGATCCACGCGCGGCGCGGAAACGTGGAAGAGGCGGAAAGCCATTTCCGCAAGATCTTGCAGAAGAACCCGGAGGCGGCGGCCGCGCAGTTCTATGTTACCCCCGAAGCATCCTGAGGCGCGTTTGTTCCGGGGCGTGATCGCAAGGCGCGGGCGGCGGCAGGGCGCGGATCGAGAGCCGCGCGGCATTCGGCGGGGAGAAAGATGAACACGATCGGAATCCGAAGAGAGGACAAGAGCCGCTGGGAGCGAAGAACGCCGATCATTCCCGAAGCGGTGGCGAAGCTCGTTCGGGAAGGCATTCCGGTCCGCGTCCAACCTTCGGACAACCGGATCTTCCCGAACGAGGAGTTCGTCCGCGCGGGCGCGACGGTGGACGAGGATCTCTCTCTGTGCTCGATCGTTTTGGGAGTCAAGGAAATCCCCGTACGCGCCTTTCATGAAGGGACGGCGTACGCGTTCTTCTCGCACACGATCAAGGGACAGAGCTACAACATGCCGATGCTTCGCCGGATGATGGATCTCGGATGCCACCTGGTCGACTACGAGAAGATCACGGACGCGGAAGGGAGACGGCTCGTTCTCTTCGGCTATCACGCGGGTCTCGCGGGGATGGTCGAGACCCTCTCCGCCCTCGGGCTCCGGCTCCGTTGGGAGGGCTACGAGACTCCGCTCGCGTCGATCCGTAGCCCCCACGCGTATGACTCCATCGACGAGGCGACGGAGGCGATCGCGAGAGCATCGAAGGAAATCGCGGCGGGCAATTGGCCGAACGAGCTCCGGCCGTTCGTCGTCGGTTTCGCCGGCTACGGAAACGTCTCGCAGGGAGCGCAGCATGTCTTCGGCTTCCTCGATCCCCGCGAAGCGGACCCCGAGGAGCTTCCGCGAGTCGGCGCCGAGACGGCGCGTCCCAATCCGTTCGTGAAGACGGTCTTCCACGAGAAGCACATGGTGGAGCTGATCGAGGAGGGCCGCCCGTTCGATCTTCAGGAGTACTACAGGGAGCCGTCGAAGTACCGCGGGGTCTTCGAGAAGCATCTTCCTTATCTTGACGTTCTCGTGAACGCGATCTACTGGGAGGAGAAGTATCCGCGACTCGTCACGTGCGACTACATGAGACGAACGTGGAAGGAGGGAAGGCCGCGGCTCCGTGTGATCGGCGACATCAGTTGCGACATCAACGGGTCGATCGAGTGCACGTGCCGTCCGACGGAGCCCGGAGCTCCCTGTTACGTGTATGAACCGGCGCGGAATCGGTATCTCGACGGAGTGGAAGGAGAGGGTCCGGTGGTCATGGCGGTGGACATTCTTCCCGCCGAGCTGCCGAGGGACGCCTCCCATGTGTTCAGCCGGGCGCTGATGCCGTTCCTCCCCGCTCTCGCGAGAGCCGACTTCTCCAAGGAGCTCGAAAACGCGGGTCTCCCCGATCCGATTCGCAAGGCGGTCATTGTCCACAAGGGGAGGCTGACGGAAGGCTATCGCTATTTGGCCTCGTACGTCGGCCGGGAATGATCCGAAGAAACTCTAGGAACAGCAGAGGAAGCAAGACATGAAGAGAGTTCTCGTACTCGGCGCGGGTCTGGTCGCGAAACCTCTGGTTCGTTATCTGCTCGACCAGCGGGATTTTCGCGTGATCTGCGCGAGCCGCACGGTGTCGAAAGCGGAGGCGCTCATTGGGGGACACGAGCGAGGGGAAACGAAGCCCCTCGATCTTACCGACCCGGGCGCCCTTCCGGCTCTGGTGGCGGATTCCGATCTCGTGATCAGCATGGTGCCCTACACGTTTCACGTGCAGGTGGCGGAGCTTTGCATCGCGCACAAGAAGCAGTTCGTCTCGACTTCGTACGTGAGCCCGGCGATGAAAGCTCTCGATGAGAAAGCCCGCGCGGCGAGCGTCATGCTCCTCAACGAGATCGGACTCGATCCGGGGATCGACCATATGTCGGCGATGCGGGTCTTCAACGACGTGCGGAGCCGCGGCGGAAGGATCCGAAGCTTCATGTCATACTGCGGCGGGCTTCCCGCGCCGGAGGCGAACGACAACCCGCTCGGCTACAAGTTTTCGTGGTCGCCGCGAGGAGTGCTTCTTGCGGGGAAGAACAGCGCGAAGTACCTGAAGGACGGCAAGGTGCGCGAGATCCCGTCGGAAAACCTCTTTCTCGATCGATGGCCGCTTCGAGGCGTTCCGGGGGCGGGCGATTTCGAGGCGTATCCGAACCGGGATTCGATCGGCTACATCGATATTTACGATCTGAAAGATTCCGCGACGGTCCTTCGGGCGACGCTTCGGAATCCGGGCTGGTGCGAGACGCTGAAGGGGATCGTCGATCTCGGCGTGCTCGACACCGAGGAGAAGGATCTTGCCGGTCTCACCTACGGCGGGATGATCGACCGCTTAGCTCCCGGCGGCGGGGACCGGCGCGCCCGCGTCGCGGCGAAGCTCGGGGCGGCGGAGGGCTCGACCGCGATCCGGAACATCGAGTGGCTTGGTCTTTTCGCGGACGATCCGATTCCTCTCAAGAAAGGGGGATTCATCGACGCCCTCACGCACCGGATGCTCGAGAAGATGTCGTACAAGACGGGCGAGCGCGACATGATCGTTCTCCATCACGAGTTCGTCGGGGAGTTCGACGGGGGCAAGAAAGAGAAGATCACATCGACGCTCGTCGACTTCGGCATCCCGAAGGGCGATTCGGCGATGTCGCGAACGGTCGGCTACCCCGCGGCGATCGCAGCGCGCTTCCTTCTCGAGGGCAAGATCGAGGGGAGCGGCGTGCACATTCCGGTCGCGCCCGAGATCTACCATCCGGTTCTGGGCGAGCTCGATCGTCTCGGGATCAAGTGCGTGGAGAGGACGGAGGCGGCTCGGTAGTTCGGCGAAATCGCATCCTCGATCGAGGCCCGGGCCCGCTCTATCCGCTCATCGCGCGGATGGTCGAGCGCGGTTGGCTGAAGCGCGCGGGCGGGACGAAAGGCGGCCGAGGCCCGCGCAAGGCGTACTCGATCACGAACAAGGGTCGGAAGGTTCTCGCGATCCTCTCCGATCCGATCGAAGAGCTTCACCGGGAGGTGGTGCGCGGAGAGAAGGGAACAGGCGGGCGATTGCCTTCCATTTCCTCGTCAGGAAGACGCGAGCATTAGGAAACTCGCTTGGACTTCGCAATCGTCTCATTCGCGGCTCTCTTCGCTTCCGCGCTCGCTTTCTTCAGCGGGTTCGGTCTTGGAACGCTCCTGCTCCCCGTCTTCGCCCTCTTCTATCCGGTCGAGGTTGCCGTCGCGGCGACCGCCGTCGTGCACGGAGCGAACAACGCGCTGAAGATCGCGGTCGTCGGAAAGCATGCGAACCGCGATCTCGTCCTCCGTTTCGGCCTGCCGGCGATTGCGGCCGCGTTCGCCGGCGCCGCGCTTCTCGGATACGTCGCGGGCTTCGGCGAGTGGATCGAGTATCAGGTCGGCGCGCGGACGGCGATGGTCACTCCGGTCAAGCTCGCAATGGGAATCCTCATGCTCGTCTTCGGGCTCTTCGAGCTCCTTCCGCGGTTTCACGCGCTCACTTTTGAACGAAAGTACCTCGCGCTCGGCGGCGTTCTTTCCGGGTTCTTCGGGGGCTTCTCCGGCCATCAGGGCGCGCTCCGCTCCGCGTTTCTCGTAAAGACCAGGATCTCGACTCAGGCTTTCGTCGGAACGAACGCCGTCATCGGGTTTCTGGTCGACATGGCGCGGATCGCGACCTACGCGGCTCTCTTTCTTTCCGGCGGGACGAGAAGCCCGATCGGGCGCGAGCAGTGGCCGCTCGTTCTCGCCGGCGTTCTCGCCGCGTTCGCGGGTGTTCTCGTCGCGAAGAACCTCTTGCCGAAAATCACCATGAGTGCCGTGCGGACGCTGACCGGCATCCTTCTTCTCGTCATCGCTCTCGCTCTCGGTTCGGGCATCCTCTGACGGATCGGCGTCTCTCTCCGAGCGGGCCGCTCGACGCGCGGCGCAGCTTTGCATAGATTACGAATACCCCCTGAACCGAT
>JAGUYC010000269.1 GCA_020061515.1 Gemmatimonadota bacterium | reverse complement strand
CTTCGTGTCCGATCGCGCCGAAGGGAACGAGGTCGTCCGCGCGCTCGAGGAAGGCGGCTTTCCGCCGCGCGAGATGGTCTTCCGCCCCGCTTCCCTTCGGGACGCGCTTGGGGAGGTGTCGAGATGAGGGATCTCGCGAGAGAGGTGTTCCTCGCCTTCCGGCGCGGGAGAGGCTTCCCCCTCTCGGTTCTTCTCCTCGCCGGAGCCGCCGCTCTCTTCTGGATCGCGCTCCAGGCGACGGGAACCTTCACCGTGAACGGCGAGCCGGTCGACCTCGACGAGAACGCGCGGGTCGCCCTCGCGGTCAACGTCGGGGTGCGCGCGATCGCCTTTCTCGTGTTCGTCTTCCTTCTCTTCCACGGAGCCGGGCTCGTTCTCGGCGACGCGGAGACGGGGCGCGCGGCGTTCTCCCTCTCCGCGCCGATCTCCCGCGCGCGCTACCTGGCCGGCCGATCGGCGGGGGTTCTTCTCGTCGTTCTTCTCTTTTGGGCGGCCGCCCTCGTTCTCTTCGAGATGCTTCTCTTGTCAAGAACCGGAAGCCTTCGCGCGGAGATCGCGGCGGGGGCGGCGGTCATCGTCCTCGCCCAGGTGCTCTTCCTCGGCGTCCTCGTTCTCTCCCGGCTCTTTCTCGGCGGCGGTTGGGGGGCGATGGGCGCGCTTCTCGTGTGGATCGCGAGCGCGGTCCTCTCGCTCGACATCCTCGAGACCTCGCTCTTCGCGGTCTCCGTTCCGGAGAACGTCGAGCCGTGGTGGCTTCCGATCCTTCAGCCGTTTCTCGGCGGCGAGCCGATCGGATGGAAGGCGGATCTCGCGCGCGCGTTCGTCCGACTCTTTCCGCCGATCGGGAACGCGACGAGCGTGGGGATCGATCTTGCCCTTCGCCGTCCGGTCTTCCCGTCTTTCGATTGGTGGTCGTTGCCGGGAGCCGCCGTTTGGGGCGGGATCGTCGGTTGGGCGTCGATTCGACTGTTCCGCGGAAGGGATTGGTAGAAAATGGGAGCCGTGCTCGGGATCGATTTCGGAAAGAAGCGGGTCGGGGTCGCGGTCAGCGATCCGGAGGGGATCCTCGCGCTCCCGCTCCCGGTTCTCGATGGGAGCGACGAGAAGGCGCTTCTCGAGACGATCCGGATCCTTGTCGCCGAGCGAGACGTGGATCGGGTCGTCGTCGGGCTTCCGCGGAATCTGGACGGAACGGTCGGCACGAGCGCGAGGGACGCGACCCGTTTCGCGAAGCTCCTCGAGGGGGTCCTCGCGGTTCCGGTCGACACGTGGGACGAGCGCCTGACGTCCGCGCAAGCGGAGCGCGTTCTTCGAGTCGCGGACGGCCGCGAAGGAGAGAAGGGGGAGACCCCGAGACGGCGCGCGGGGCGAAGGCGCCCGAAAGAGACCAAGGCGGCTTCGGCGAGGATCGATCGGGTCGCGGCAGTCCTGATCTTGCAGTCGTATCTGGATCGCCGGCGCCACGCGCGGCCGGAGGAGGGGTAACAAATGGGCGCGCGGTCTCTTGCCGCGGTTCTCGCTCTCTCGGCCCTCCTCGTCTTCTTCGGCGCGGCCGTGCACGGCTTCTTTCAAGGGGAGCCTCCCGAGGGTCTCGATGCGAAGCGCGTGGTGATCCCGGAGGGGGCGGGCCTCGGCTCGATCGGCGCGATCCTGAAGGGCGAGGGGATCCTCGACGACGCCCGCTGGTTCTCCCTCGTCGGGCGGATCGGAGGGGCCGATCGGAAGGTGCGGGCGGGGGTCTACCGGATCGTCCCCGGCACGCCGGGCGGGCGGATCCTCCGTCTCCTCCAGAAGGGGGCGAACGAGGTGGTCCGCGTCACGATTCCCGAGGGGCTCCGCGTCCCGGAGGTCGCTCGAATCCTCGCCTCGGCGCTCCCGATCCCCGAAGAGGAGCTCCTCCGCCTCGCGTCCGAGCCGGTCTTCGCGGGGAGCCTCGGCGCGCCCGGACCGACGCTCGAGGGGTATCTCTTTCCGGACACGTACTTCTTCTTTCCGACCGACCCGCCTCAACTGGTTTTGGGTCGAATGGTTGAAACCTTTCGGAAACGGTTTTCCGCGGAGGAGGAGGCGCGCGCGGCGGAGATGGGTCTCTCGGCGCGCGAGGCGGTGACGCTCGCCTCGATCGTCGAGTCGGAGGCGGTCCTTCCGGAGGAGAGGCCCCTGATCGCGGCGGTCTATCACAACAGGCTACGCCTCGGGTGGAAGCTTCAGGCGGACCCGACGGTGCAGTACGCGCTCGGAACGAGGGAGCCGCCTCTTCTCGTCGACCTCGAGTTCGATTCCCCGTACAACACGTACAAGACCCAGGGCCTTCCCCCGGGCCCGATCTGCTCGCCCGGAGAAGAATCGATCCGCGCGGCTCTCCATCCGGCCGAGGATTCGAGCGCTCTCTTCTTCGTGGCGTCGGGGGAGGGGGGGCGGCACATCTTCACCTCGACGGCCGAGGAGCACGGTCGAGCGAAGCGAAAGGCGCGGGCGCTTCGGGATTCCCCTTGACGAACGAAGAGAAGCCCGCTGTAATCGAAACCGAGCGAACCCCGTTCCACCGGGAGGCTTGAATCGTGGCGAAGGCGAAGAAGAAACCGGCGAAGGCGGCGCGGCCCGCGGCGAGAACCGAGGACGGGCTTGCGTTCGGGCGGCGGAACTACATCCTCTTCGGGGTCGGGATCTTCTTCATCCTCCTCGGCTACCTCCTCCTCAGCAGGAACTCGATCACGCTGGCGCCGATCCTCCTCGTCGCCGGGTACTGCGTGATCCTTCCCCTTGCGATCGTGGTAAAATAGTGTCCGATAATATGTTAGGCACGGAATCGCGTCCGGGCGGATAGCTCAGATGGTGAGAGCGCCTGCCTTACAAGCAGGAGGCCGCAGGTTCGAATCCTGCTTCGCCCACGCCCGAACCCGGCCTGCCGGGCTCCTCGGCTCGGGACGGTCGAGACGATCCTTAAAAACCTTCGAGGATCCGGTCAAGATTGGAGTTAACGGGACAATCCCGTTGACTTCCCCGCCGTCTTCTGGTAGAGTTTCTTCCAGATCCGGGTTCGATTGCCTGTCGCGTAACCCATCGGAGGGCTGAGGATTTACGGTTGACAGGCGGAAAGGGAGTGTGGTATAGTACCAGCGCTACCAGAATCGCGATTGAGTTCTCCCTTGCCTATACCCATCAATCTGCCGAAAGGAGGTGTGGGGAAGCTTTCATCCTGGATAGGTCCTCGTGGCTCCGCCACAGGCCCAGACGATAGATGTGTGTGAGCGCCCGGAGAACCGGGAAGGAACGATCGCTGGAACTTTCCTGCAGGAGGTAGCAATGAGAAAAGGGTTGATGTTCGGACTGCTCGCTCTCTTCGCGTTCGGGTTCGCGACCACGGCGTTCGCGGGCCTTCCTTGCGCGGCGTACTCGAGCACGGTGATGGCCTTTCAGCGTGTGACCGGAACCGGCCTCCCCTGCGTTACATGCAACGTGGTGTGGAGCCCGGCCGGCACGTACGAGAAGATCTGGATCCGCGTGACCGTGCGCGACTGCCTCTCGGCGCCCGTCCCGTCCTGCAACGTGCGCCTCGACCTCTCCGGCCAGTTCGACCCGAACAACGACATGGGCTCCGCGACCTCGGTGAACGGCCGGATCTGCGGGACCGCCTCACGGACCGCCACGACCGACGCGAACGGCGTGGTCGCGTTCGATCTCTACGGCGGCGGCGCGGCGAAGTTCGCGCTGAACTGGGTGGTCACGGCCCTCTGCGGGGACCCGAGCGTCCAGCTTTCCAACAACTACGACACGCTCTGCATCAAGTCGATGGACTTCAACGGCTCGGGGAACGTGAACTTCTCGGACACGTTCAAGTTCGCGCCGCAGGTGAACGCCGGAACCGGGTACTCGAGCGACTTCCGCGGCTGCGGGGCGACGAACGCGGTCAACTTCCAGGACGTGTTCATCTACGCGCCCCGCGTGAACGCGGGCGATGTTTGCCCGGGCGGCGCGGGCGTCAGCTTCACGCTGACTCGGAACACGGCGATGGGCGCCGACTGCGACGCCATCTTCTAGTTTCTTGATTCTCGCGGGATCGACGGCCCCCTCGGCTCGGCCGGGGGGGCTTCTCTATGCGCGCCGCTTGCGGGGGAAGATGAACCCAGGGGTAGCGTCGAGATCGCCGCGGCCGGTCACTTGGGTGGGAGTCTCTTCAAGGCATTCTCCCCCTCGGAGGGAAGAGCGCTTACTTGAGAACGAGAACCTTGACCGTCGCAGAGAACGCCTCCGTCTTCATTCGAACCAAGTAGATTCCTGAGGCGACCTCCCGCCCGGAGGCGTCGCGGCCGTCCCAAACCACCGAGTGCTCCCCCGCCGGTCGGTTCTCATCGGCCACCAGGATCGCCACCCGGCGTCCCGCCGTGTCGTGGATCGCGAGCGAGATCGGCGCCGGCCTCTCCAATCCGAAACGAATCGTGGTCGACGGGTTGAGGGGATTCGGCGCGCTCGGCGCGAGGAAGGTCGAGCCCGCGGGAGCCGCGCCGCGCGTCGCCACGCCG
>JAGUYC010000100.1 GCA_020061515.1 Gemmatimonadota bacterium | reverse complement strand
CGGCGGTCCTTGTCGTCCACGTCGCGCGGCCGATCGACTTCGATCCAAGGCGGGAGGGGTTTCTTCCTTTACATGTGAATCGTGCGATGCTCTTCGCGGGGGAAGGGGAGACGGCCCTGGCGATCGATGAATACCGGGAAGCGCTTCGCATCGCTCCGGACCGCCCGGCGATCCGGAAACGGTTGGCGTATCTTCTTCTGGAGGAGGGAAGGAGAGAGGAGGCGCTCCGCGAGATGGAGAGAGCGCGCGCCGGGCTTCCGCACGACGCGGCGATCCGGAACGACTTGGCCCTTCTGCTCCTCGAGGAAGGAAAGGCGGACGATGCTCTTCTTCTTTTCCAGGAGGCGGTGCGGCTCGACCCGAACCTGGAGAGCGCCCGCCGAAATCTGGAGCGACTCCTCCGCGAAAGGGGAGAGGATGCGGCGGGGGTTCGCGTTCCCGAGGCGGCGGACAGCCTGAGAGCCGGGGATGTGCGATGATCGCGGCGCTCGTCCTCTTGCTCCCCCTCGCTTGGATCGGTGAGTTCCCGCTGCTTCACCAAGCCGAGAGATCGGAGGTCGACCGGCTTCTTCGCGACGAGCGGTGGGCCGCGCTCGATCGTGAGGAGAAGCTCCTCGCGCTCGCGCGGCTCCGGGTCGGGACCCCTTACGCGCTTGGGTGCTTGGGCGAGGAAGAGGAGCCGGACACGGACCCGCTCTTCCGTCTCGATCGAGCGGACTGCACGGTTCTCGTCGTGACGGACGCGGCGCTCCTTCGCGCGCGGTCCCTCGACGGCGCGCGCGCCTGGATCCGGCGCGTTCACTACCGGGACGAGACCCCGTCGTACGCCTCGCGCTTCCACTTCACGGAGGACCGGATCGTCTCTTCGCCTTTCTTCGCCGACATCACCCCGAACGCCGCGCCCGATTCGCTCCTTCGCCCGGTCCGCGTCTTCCTCAACCGGAAGGCCTCAAGAGAGGCGCTTCTTCCGATCCCCTGGGAGCGCGAGATGGAGATCCGCTATCTTCCCACCTCGCGAGTGACCGAGGAGGTTCTCGATCAGCTTCCGCTCGCCTGCGGGGTCGCCTTCGTCGCGGAGAAGAACATCCCGCACGGGTTCCTCGTTTCCCACGAGGGGATCGTGCTCCGGCGGCGCGTTCTGCATCACGCCTCCTCCGAGGCGGGCGAGGTCGTCGAGGTCCCTCTTCTTTCGTACCTCAAGCGTCCGAGCGGCGTCGGCCGGTTCGACGGGGTTCTCTTCTACGCATTTCGGTGAGGCCGGATCCGAATCCGAGCTCGAGGCTGCGCGCGCGCCGAACGGAGGATCATCTTATGCAAATCCGTAACCCCCCGAATCGTTTTCCATAAGCAAAATGAATTTGCCAAACGCGTTTCAAGGGATACACTTAGAGAAGAAACAGAGACGCTTCGCGAGGCTTTGCGGATCCGACCTCCCCCGGTGAGACAGCTCCGGAGGCGGGCCGGGCGGCGGGCTTCCGAAGATGGGCCGGGACCATGTTTCGCCTTGGCAAGCGATAAACGGGGGGATTTGCGGGCGAGGCACCCGGTTCATCTTTGGAGGCCCGCCGTTTCGTGTTCTCATCCGGCGGGTGGGCGCGGGATCCGGAAGAGGCGCCCCGACAGGCGCGCCGATCAACGGTCCGCCTCACGGATCAAGGCTTCGGGTCTTCTTCCTTCTCCTCGAAATCGCAGGGAGCCGCTTCGGCCGTCTCGTCCGGCGAGACCTCGTCGCTCCTGTGGTGCTCGCACGCGCGGTGCTCGTCCGGGGTCTTCTTCTTCTTCTCCCGGGGGCAATAGGCGACCGGGTCCTCCTCGCCGTCCGGGAAGCCGTCCGGGTGCTGGGCGCCGTACGCGCGTCGTCGGATCTTCTCCTCGCTCATGCTGCCTCCTCGATGGAACGGCCGGACTCGCCCGGCGGCATCGTCCGGTTCGCCTTCTGTCCAGAATCTAGCACAAGATGGGACCTGAGGCTTCTCCGAGGAGCCGCGGGAGAGCGTGGTGCCGAAGGGGGGATTCGAACCCCCACAGGCGTTCGCCCACATGACCCTGAATCATGCGCGTCTACCAGTTCCGCCACTTCGGCTCTTCTATTGAAGTCTAGGCGCTCCCGCGGCGGCGAGGCAAGCGAAAACCCGGCCGCCTTTTCCCTTGTCATGCCTGCGAGGCGATGCGTACCATTGCAGGGCGCGGACCGGCCTGGACGGCGCATGTGTCTTCGTCGCCCGGGCGAGACGGCCGTGCGTTCACCCCGAGCGGGCACCGGGCCTCCCTATCCTTCGGGCGAACCTCATGGAAATCCGCACAATCTGCACCAACCGGAAGGCGCGCCACGAGTACCGGATTCTCGAAACCCTCGAGGCCGGGCTCGTGCTCACCGGTTCCGAGGTGAAGTCCCTTCGCGCGGGGCACGCGAGCCTGCAGGAGAGCTACGCCCGGATCGAGAACGGAGAGATCTTCCTCGTCGGCGCGAACATTCGGACTTACGAGCAGGCGGGACGCTTCAACCATGAACCGACGCGCAAGCGGAAGCTCCTCCTCTCGGAGTCGGAGATTCGAAAGCTGACGAGGAGCGTCGAGGCGAAGGGGGCCACGCTCGTTCCTCTTCGCATGTACTTTCGCGGGAGCTGGGCGAAGGTGGAGATCGCCGTGGCCGTGGGGAAGAGAGCGTACGACAAGCGCGCCGCGATCGCCGAGCGGGACGCGGCCCGCGAGATGGACCGGGCGAGGAAGGAGGCCCGCCATCGCTAGCCGGGATGGTGCGCGCGTCTTCTACTGCGGTTGCCGATCGCGGCCTCCGAGGCCTCCCTTCCGTCGCCGCTTCCTCAACGTAGTGCCGAGACTACGTCTCCGGGAGCGGCTCGTACAGGTCGGCCTCTCGGCACGCGCTCCGCGACCTCGCGACGAAAACGCGCGCACCATCCCGGCTTGCCGGGCGATCTTCCTTATGATCCTGTTCTTCGCAACCGCTGCGGCCGCGGAGAATCTCACCGTGCGCCACGCGGACGGAAGGACGAGCGATCTGGTTCTCGAGACGCGCGAGGGGGGGCGCTATCTCCGCGCTTCCGACGTCTCGCTTCTTCTCGGCGCGTCCCTCGACCGGCGCCCGGATCTTCTCAAGATGACGATCCGCCTCGGTGATCATCGCGTGAAGGTCACAGCGGAGAACCCGAACATCGTCGTGGACGGCGCGGTCGTCCGCCTCCTCTCGCCGGTGATCTTTCGCGACGGAGATTTCCTTCTCCCCCTCGAGCTCGTCGGGGACGTTCTGGCCGGCCTCGCCCTGTTTCCGGCCCGATGGGAAGGCGCGAGCTGCGTCCTCCACATCGGGTCGGTCGGAATGCGGATTCTTGGGGTGCGCCTCGAGGAGCACTCGGGCCGGGCCGATGCGACGATTCTGACCGCGGGGAACCCGGACTTCGAGGAGGGAAGAGGGGGGATCGGGACGATCGTGGTCCGCTTCCCCGCTCTCGAGATCGCGGACGACTCGCTCCCCCAACCGGGGGATGGGAGCCTGATCGCCGGATGGGCGTGGGAGGCGCGCGCCGACTCGGTCTTTCTTCGCGTGCTCCCGGGGGCCGCGTGTCTTGATCATCGCGTCGAGCGGCGGGTGCGCCCGGAAGGGGTCCGAATCCGTTTCTCCGCATCTCCGATCGCCGATTTGGGAGATGCGGTCTCCGCGGCGGTCGAGGTCCTCACGCGGCCGAGGAGGGAAGGAAGAGGGGGAGAGCAAGTGATCGTCCTCGACCCGGGCCACGGCGGTTCCGATGCGGGCTGCCTGCTTCCGGGCGATCTCCCCGAGAAGACCCTCGTGCTCGACCTCGCCCTCCGCCTTCGCCGGGCGCTCGAGGGGATCGGAGGGATGCGCGTCGTGCTCACGCGCGAGGAGGACATCGACCTCGGCCTGCGATCGCGCGCGGAATCGGCGAACCGCGCGCGCGGGGATCTCTTCGTCAGCCTTCACCTGAACGGCTCCCTCGCGCCGGGGCGATCGGGCGCCGAGACGTACGTGCACACGCTCGCGCGGAGCGGCGAGGAGAGGATTCGAAAGGCGATCGCGGAGGCGGCCTCTCTCTACGGCGAGGCGCCTCTCGGGGGGGCGCTCACCGAGGAGATTCGCCTCGTTCCGTGGGAAGCCGTTCAGGAGCTACACCGGGCGCGGAGCCTCGAGGCCGCGCGCGGGATCGAGGAGGAGCTCCGCGGTGCGCGCGGAATCGAGTCGGCGGGCGCGCGCGAAGCACCGTTCGCGGTTTTGGTCGGGGTCGACATGCCGGCCGTGCTCGTCGAGGTCGGGTTCGCCACGCATCCCGAGGAAGGATCCCTTCTCGCTCGCGACGAGGAGAGAGCCCGCCTGGCGGAGTCGCTTGCGCGAGCGATCGCGCGTTTCTTGCGGGGAGAATCATGAGCGGGAAATCGGAATCCAGAGAGAGGGGCGGAAAGCGGAAGAGGCGCGCTCTCCTCCCGTTCCTCTTGGTCCTTCTCGTCGCTCTCGTCGTCATCTTCTGGGCGAGGGGGAGGAAGGACGGCCGTCGGGTAGCGGGCGAGAGCCGCGCGCCCGAGGAATCGGCGAGCGTCTCGAGGTCGGCCGTTCTCTACTATGCCGGGGCCGACGGGGAGACGCTCGTCCCCGAGAGGCGCGCGATCCTCCTTCACGGACACGGGCGCGAGGAGTTCGCGGTTCGCCTCGTGCTGGAGCTCGCCCGGGCGCCCGAGGCCGAGGGGAGCTTCGCGACGCTTCCGGCCGGAATCCGCGTTCGAGGAGTCTTCTTCGACGATCTCGGGGATCTCTACGTCGACTTCGACCGGGCGAGCCTCGCGGAGGGATCGTGGGGGACCTCGAGCGAAATCCTTGCGATACGAAGCATCGTCCGCACCCTCTCCGATTCGTTCCCCGAGGTGGTCCGCATCGGGTTCCTGGTCGACGGCGGCGGCGTCGAGACGCTCGGCGGCCACGTGGATGCCGCCCATCCGTTTGCCGCGAGCGATTGGAGGTGAGCGTGCGGCCGATCGGCGTGTTCGATTCGGGGATCGGCGGGCTCACCGTGGTGCGCGAGATCTTCCGCATCCTTCCCGAGGAGCCGGTCCTCTTCTTTGGGGACACGGCGCGTCTTCCCTACGGACCGAAGTCCGCGGAGACCGTGACCCGCTTCTCGCGCCAGATCACGCGGTTTCTTCTCGCGAGGAACGTGCGCTGCGTCGTGGTCGCGTGCAACACCGCCTCCTCGGCGGCCCTTCCCGTCCTCGAGAGGGAATCGCCCGTGCCGGTCCTCGGTGTAATCGCCCCGGGGGCGCGAGCGGCCGCCCGCGAGACTCGCTCGGGCGTGATCGGCGTGATCGGAACACGCGGGACGGTGGCGAGCGGCGCCTACGAGCGCGCTCTCCAGGCGATCGATCCCGCGCTCCGCGTCGTCTCGGAGGCGTGTCCGCTCCTCGTCCCCCTCGTGGAGGAAGGATGGGCGGATCACCCGGTGACCGAGCAGGTCGTCCGCCAGTATCTCGATCCCCTTCTCCGGCGATCCATCGACACGCTGATTCTCGGATGCACTCACTTCCCCGTCCTCAGGGACGTGATCGGGAAGGTGGCCGGGGAAGGGGTCGTCATCGTGGACGCAGCCCGGGAGACCGCCTGCGCGCTTCGCGAGGCGCTGCCGCCGGGGGAACCTGCGTCGAAGGGCGCGCCGTCCCATCGATTCCTCGTCACCGACGTGCCGCATCGCTTCCGCGAGGAAGCGGAGCTGTTCCTCGGCGCGCCGGTCGAGAGGGTGGAGCGGGTGGAAACCGAACAGCTGGAGGGAATCTGTCAAGAATGATCGGACGCGCGGATGGAAGAAGACCGGACGAGATCCGAAAGACAAGAATCCGGCGCGGGTATCTTCGCCACGCCGAGGGGAGCGTGATGATCGAGACCGGTCTCACGCGGGTGATCTGCTCCGCGACCGTCATGGAGAAGGTCCCGCCGTTCCGCCGGGATTCGGGCGGTGGGTGGGTCACCGCGGAGTACGGGATGATCCCCCGCTCCTCGGCGGTTCGGATCCGCCGCGAGGTGGGATCGAGAGGCCTGCAGGGGCGGACGTTTGAGATTCAGCGCCTGGTCGGGCGGTCGCTTCGCGCGGTGACCGATCTTCGAAGGCTCGGGTCGCGCACGGTCCTCGTCGACTGCGACGTCGTGCAAGCGGACGGCGGAACCAGGACCGCCGCGATCACGGGGGCGTACATCGCGTTCGTCGACGCGGTCAATTTCTTGATCCGTCAAGGAGTTTTGGGCGAGTCGCCTCTTCTCGATTCGGTCGCGGCGGTGAGCGTCGGAGTGGTCGCGGGCGAGGTGCTTCTCGATCTCGACTACGAAGAGGACGTCCGGGCCGAGGTCGACATGAACCTCGTGATGACCGGAGGGGGCCGCTACGTCGAGGTTCAAGGGACGGCGGAGGGATCTCCCTTCGACGAATCGTCGCTCGATGCGATGCGGACGCTCGGCCGCGCCGGGATCGAGCGCCTGACGGCGATTCAGAAGGAAGCGCTCGGAGGGGAGAAGACGGGATGAGGGATCTTCTTCTCGCGACGAGAAACCGGGACAAGGTGCGCGAGATCGAGCGGATTCTGGACGGTCTCCCGCTCCGCGTCCGCACGATGGACGAGTTTCCGGATCTTCCGGACGTGGAGGAAGACGGGGAGACCTTCGAGGAGAACGCGGCGAAGAAGGCTCTCTCCGCGGCGCGGGGCTCGGGGCTTCTCGCGCTCGCCGACGACACCGGCCTCGTCGTGCCGGCGCTCGGCGGAGAACCCGGCGTCCGCTCGTCCCGTTACGCGGGGGAGAACGTCACGTACGAGGACAATCGGCGAAAGCTCCTCGAGCGCATGGCCGATCTCCCGGACGAGAAGAGGGAGGCGTCGTTCGTTTGCACGGCGGTGGTCGCGGACGCGCGGGGCATCGTCCTTCGAGCCGAGGGGACGTGCGAGGGAAGGATTCTCCGGGCGCCGAGGGGAGACGGCGGGTTCGGATACGACCCGGTCTTCTTCCACCCGCCCACGGGGAAGACGTTCGCGGAGCTGGCGATCGAGGAGAAGAACCGTGTGAGCCACCGGGCCTTCGCGATGCGGGCGATCCGTGGGATGCTTGAGGCGCGCATCGCCGAGGCGTTATCCTAAGGGGGAACTCCGCGGGCCGGTTTCGCGCGGCGTGTTCTTTCGAAACAGCGGGCGATTCGCAAGGTTTTTCGGACCCCGAAGGCGGAGAGGACGGAAACCGGCGGGGCGTGGCGCAGTCCGGTAGCGCACCTGCTTTGGGAGCAGGGTGTCGGAGGTTCGAATCCTCTCGCCCCGACTTGCCTTTCGTGCTCGGCGGCGCCCATGAGGTTCCCGCGCCCGTAGCTCAGTAGGATAGAGCAACGGACTTCTAATCCGTAGGTCGCAGGTTCGAATCCTGCCGGGCGCGCTTCCTTCCTTGCCGCGGGTGACGCTTCCGCCTAGAATAGATAGAAGGGTGATTGCCGGACGGCGGTGGGCGTAGCTCAGCTGGTAGAGCCCCAGACTGTGGATCTGGTTGTCGCGGGTTCGATCCCCGTCGCTCACCCCAATCGTTCTCCGCGCGGGTTCTCTCGGCGGGCCGGGTCCGCATCGTAGGGCGCCTTTCGATCGGGCGCGAGATCGCGCGACAACCCGAACCCCCCTCCCCACGCGCAGGCGCGCCGAAGACCGAGGCAGCGGCTGCTT
>JAGUYC010000234.1 GCA_020061515.1 Gemmatimonadota bacterium | reverse complement strand
GCTCTTCCGATCTGGCGGCACCATCGCTCCGGTTCAGCGGCGGGCCGCGGAGCGGACCGTCCGCTGCAACCGGTTGTTCGGCCTGCGGCGCTCACCGCCCGCTCAATGCGGCATCGATGGCAGCCTTCACCTTGCGTTTCCGAACCTCTGGGTCCTCGTGCTGCAAGTACTCAACCGCCGCAAGGTCATCGCCTCTCTTTCTGTTCTGACGCGGCTCAAGAGCTTCGACGAGAATCGCCTCAAGGGCGGGAATCAGAGTGGCGGCATCGAAGCTCGCGGGCACCTGACCTAGCGTGCCGGAGGCCGAGACCGGCAGGAGACCGAACCACGAGAACCGGTCCCACCGCGTGGACATGCGGTCGAGGGTGTGCTCGTAAAGCCGTTTGGCCAGTGGGCGGTCAGTGGCGCGCCCCACATAAATCACCTCACGGCCATCGTATAGAAGGTATACGCCGCGCTGCTGATTGAAGTCGACGGGAGTTGCCCCGATTTGCTGCATGCCCCAGATTCTCGGGGTCGAGGTCCACTCGATCGCATCGCGCCTCCAGAACATCCCGAAGGAGGTAACGATCCCGTATTGCTCGTCCGGTTCCTCCCGCTCTGAAACGGGAGGTCGCGAGGTTGGCGCAGCAGCTCTCCCGGCAGTCGGGGCCCTGAGCGCGAACGTCCCTTTTGCCACTCGAATGTAGGGGGACGCCGCACCCTGCCTCTTGATGGAGGCGCTAATCTGGGCGTTGACAGTCGCCGCTGGCGTCACGCCGAGGTTGTGCCGAAGGCCGTCAGCGATGATGCGCTGTGTGATCTCTTGGTAGTGGAGGGGCTTCGACGATGCGCCGAGCACCTTGTCGATGGCCTGCCGCCACGTCAACTCCTTCGGCATTTGAACCCTCCCTCTGCTGTCAGCCGAACTACTATTCGACAGTTCCACGATAATAGATCTCCATGCGAGGGAACGCAAGATATCCGGGAACGCGGGCAAGGGCAACGTATTGCGGAGCAACCCGTTAGGTGATTGGGCCCCTGCGCGCCTGATGGGATAGACGGCGAGCGCCGCCCGTGTATCCGGATAATCATGGGCGGCGCCTGCGGTTCGGGTCTTTCGTTCAGCGCACCGAGGTTCCGCGGTCGCACGAACCGTGTCATTCTTGTCCCATCCCATCGAGCGGGCTTCGAACGCCTCGCCCTCCCCGATTCAGCACGTGCGTGTAGATCATCGTCGTCGCGACGTCGCTGTGCCCGAGAAGCTCCTGAATCGTACGAATGTCATAGCCGTCTTCCAGGAGATGCGTCGCGAAGGAATGGCGAAGCGTGTGGCAGGTTGCGCGCTTCGGGATTCCCGATCGGAGCACCGCCTCTCGCACGGCTCGCTGGAGCACCGACTCGTGCAGGTGATGCCTCCTCCTCCGCCCCGTCTTCATGTCCGTGTAAAGGCGCGTCGCCGGAAAGACCCACTGCCACGCCCATTCCCAGGGGGCCTTTGGGTACTTGCGCTCCAGGGCATCCGGCAGCTCGACGCTTCCGAGACCTTTTCGAAGATCGGCCTCGTGCTGTTGCTTGACCTTCTCGAGGTGCGCGCCGAGCGGCTTGGCGATCGCCGCCGGAAGCATCGTGACGCGGTCTTTGCGTCCTTTCCCGTCCCGGACCGTGATCTCCCGGCGCGTGAGGTCGACGTCCTTCACCCGAAGGTGCGCGCACTCGAGGAGCCGGAGGCCGGACCCGTAGAGAAGCGACGCCATGATCCGGTCGACCCCTCTCATTCGGCGAAGAACCGCGGCCACTTCCCCGCGTGTGAGAACGATCGGAAGTCGAACGGGCCGTTTGGCGCGAAGGACGCCGTCGACCCACTCGAGCTCGATGCCGACCACGTGGCGATAGAGGAAGAGAAGAGCGCTGAGCGCCTGGTTCTGAGTCGACGCGCTCACCTTGCCGCGCACCGCGAGGTGCGAGAGGAACGCGGCGACCTCCGTCGCTCCCATCTCCTTCGGATGGCGCATCCGATGGAACCGAATAAACCGCTCGATCCAACCGACGTACGCCTTCTCCGTTCTTCGGCTGTAGTGCCGGGCGCGGATCGCCTCCCGAACCTGATCAAGCAGTCGAGGGGCGCGATAGGGGGGAGGGGAGGACTCGGACACCGCGAGGACGGTCCGGATCCTCCTCCCGCAGGATGTCGGGAACGGGCGATGGACCGACGAAGGCGCGTGTCGCATGGATCGGCCTCCCATGCGGCGTAGGCGCCCGCATTGTCGCACGGAATCGCCCGGGGGACAAGGAGCCCTCGCCGACCCAGGGATGCTCCGCCAACGTCAGACTCACCCCCAGTAATCGATCCGGCATCCGCAGCCGTCCCAGATCCGGTCGTGGGCGTCGAGGCGGGCGCGGAGAAAGCGATACGCCTCCTCGCGCGAGGGAAACCGCCGGACGAGGATCTCCTTTCGGTCGGAGGTTTCCTGGAACAAGATCGTATCCTCGATTCGAAGAACCCGAATCGGATCGATCCCCGGGGGGCGCTCTTCTTTCAGGATCTCGGAACCCGAGAGGAGAGCGCCGAGGGCCGCATCGTCGATCCGGACGACCGGCTTCGCTTTCAGCTCTCGGAGCAGATCGTGCAGATCCATACAATCGATCCATCAACTTTTGGTTCGGCCGGGTCTTCTCACCGAAGAAGGAGAAGCCCGACCCCGAGAATCGCGATGAACGCCCCCGCGATCTCCTTCGCCGACGGGCGGTCGTTCTGGAACCACGCGCCGAGCGGAAGAAGCCAGATCGGGCTCGTGCTGAGAAGCGTGAGCGCGATCCCGGTCGGGGCGAGGTCGATCGAAACGACCATGAGATAGACGCCGATGAAGGGTCCCATCACGCTCGCCGCGAGCATCCGGAGCATCATTCGGCCCCGCACGAGAAGCCCGGTCCATCGGCGAAGCCTCCCGGTCATCCCGCCGATGAGAAGAAGCCCCGCCGCGCCCGCCGCCATGCGGATCCCCGTCGCGGAGAGCGTGTCGACGCGCTGGAGCGAGGACTTGATGATGAGCGCGCCCGACGCCTGCCCGAGCGCCGCTCCGATCGCGTAAAGCACTCCGAAAAGAACGACGTGCCGCGCGACGAGCGAGCGCGCGGGCGGTTCGAGCCCGTTC
>JAGUYC010000292.1 GCA_020061515.1 Gemmatimonadota bacterium | reverse complement strand
GCCTCGGCCCGACCTCCCGGGGCAGCGATGGAGAGAACGATCCGCACGCGCGCCTCCCGGTTCCGGTTCGATCGGGAGGAGTCCCCATCACGATCCGCGGAGCCGGAACGGCTCCCCGCTCGGGTCCGAGGCCCGCCCCCGCGACGGCGCGGAGTGTAGCCCTCGCTTCCCTCGCCTGTCAACGCGCGGCGAGGTTTCCCGCGCGGCGCTTCGGCTGGTACGATGGAGAGAAGAAAGGACGGTCGCATGCGCGTGCTCGTCTTCGGCGCGGGCGCTATCGGGTCCCTCTTCGGCGGACTACTCTCGCGCGCCCACGAGGTGACGCTCGTGGGAAGGCCGCCTCATCTCGACGCGATCCGCGCGAATGGCCTCCGCATCGAGTCGGACGCGGAGAGCTTTCTCGTCCGCCCCGAGACGGCGGCGCGCGTTCCGTCCGGTTCGTTCGACCTCGCCGCGATCGCGGTGAAGACCTACGATCTTCACGACGCGTGCGCGGCGCTCGCGGCATCCGGCGCCTCCTTTCGGTGGATCCTCTGCCTGCAAAACGGAATCGGCAACGAGGAGATCCTCCGCGCGCACTTCCCCGATGAGACGATCGTGCGGGGCCTCGTCTACAACGGCGTTTCGATCGAAAGCCCGGGGCGGATCGTCTGGTTCGGACACGGAAGCACTTGGATCGGACGCCCGCTCGTCCCGGCCCAGGACGGGGAGGCGGACCTCGAGATCGAGGATCTGGCGAGCGCGCTCTCCGCGGGCGGCTTTCCGGCGCGGCGCGCGGAAGAGATCGGGCGGGAGATCTGGAAGAAGCTCGCCGTGAACGCGGCGATCAACCCGCTCGGCGCGATCACCGGGCTTCCGAACGGGGCGCTTGTCCGCTCTTCGTTCCTTCTCTCGCTCCTTCGCGCCGCCGTGCGCGAAACGGAGGAGGTCGCCCGCGCCGAGGCGGGATACGCCATCGACATGGTCGAGAGAACGATGGAGATCGCCCTCGTCACCGGAAGGAATCGGAACTCGATGCTTCTCGATCTCGAAGCGGGGAGACCGACCGAGATCGAGTTCCTCTCCGGCGCGATCGTCCGCTTCGCGCGCCGCCGCGATCTCGCGGTCCCGGTGACGCGGACCCTTCACGCTCTCGTTCGCGGAAAAGAGGAAGCCCTCCGCGTCCGAAGCGCGGATAGAAGCGTGGCGTCTCGTGCTGTTCGCCCTCTCGCAGAAGACAATCGCAGAACATCAGAAAGGGAGAGATCAGAAGAGGAAAACAACCACTCGACAACAGAGCCGCTTTCATAGAAGCCTGGACTATGCACGCGTTTTCGTCGCGAGGATGCGGAGCGCGTGCCGAGAGGCCGACCTGGACGAGCCGCTCCCGGAAGCGTAGCCCCGGAGCTACTCTGAGGAAGCGGCGACGGAAGGGAGGCCTCTTGCGGCCGCGATCCGCGGCCGCAGCAGGAAACGCGTGCATAGTCCAGGCTAGAAACGATACCCGACCGAGAGGATCAGCTCGTCGCTCGAACGCTCCTCGCGGTACGGCGCGCGGGAGGGATCCTTCGACACGCGCTCGAGCCGTCCCATCTGGTACGCCACATCGATCGCGAGCACGCGGTCGAAGAGATACCCGGCGCCGAAGCTGAGGAA
The DNA here is from genome assembly GCA_020061515.1 of Gemmatimonadota bacterium. Taxonomy (GTDB): domain Bacteria; phylum Orphanbacterota; class Orphanbacteria; order Orphanbacterales; family Orphanbacteraceae; genus VGIW01. The sequence goes on along the minus strand of JAGUYC010000292.1, from coordinate 5,313 downwards.
CTGCCGCTCGCGATCGATCGCGATGTCGATCTCGGCCGGATCCCGGCCGACGTCGATCACGTCCTCGCCGTCGAACGGGATGTAGGTCAAGTTGAACGGCGCCGGATCGTAGCGGTAACCGGCGCGCACTCGAAGAGGGGCGAAGGGAAGGATCCCCTCGGCGCCGATCGAGAAGGATGTCCCGTCCCGGTAGTACGGGCGAAGGAGAACCCTCCGGCTTCCGATCTCGTCCTTGATCTCGCGCCAATCCGTGTGGCGAATGTCCGCCGCCACGATCGCTCCGGGAGCGGCCACCGACACGCCGAAACCGATCCAGTAGGGGAACGTGATCTCCTCGTCGTCGTAGATCGGGATCTCCTCGTACGTGATCTCTTCGGTCCCGTTCTCGAAGCGATCTCGCGTCCGATAGAGCTCATACCGATCGAAGCTCAGATAGCGCGGAGCCCCGAGGACGCCGCCGAAGCGAACCCTCGGCGAGGCCTTGTAGAGAAAGCCGGCCGTCGCGGTGAACCCGGAGATCTTGGCGTCGAGAAGATAGTAATCCTCAAACGAAACGTACGAGGCGTCTTGCGCATAAACATCTTCTGTGAAAAAGGTCTGCTCATCGTACATCGAACCACGAAGGTACGTGAGCGTCCCCCCGAACGAGAGCCGAGGGCCGGCGTCCCACGCGATCGCCGCCGAGTATCCGGAGAGCTTGCCGTCCCTCTCGTGCGTGTCGGTGAGAAGGCCCGGGCCGCCTCCGAAAAAGCTGACGTCCGGATCGACCCCGCTCCTCTTGTAGTGAAGCGCGTAGTCCTGCAGCCGATCGACGCCGATCCCGAGCACGAGCGATCCGCGGTAGGCCGGGAACGGATAGAGGAAGTGGAGGCCGCCGAGCTGGTTGCCGACCTCGCCCCAATCGGCGGAGGTCCCATGCCAGACCGTCTCCACGCTCCGATCGCCGCGGCCGAGCGAGGCCGAGATCTCGATCCTCCGGATGTTCGCGAGCCCCGCCGGGTTCCAAGTGAGCGCCGAGGCGTCCTCGGCGACAGCAATGTGCGCGCCTCCCATCCCAAGAGCGCGGGCGTGCGTTCCCGTCAGCTCCGGCACGGGGATCTCCAGCTCGGTGTACGGATGCCCCGACGCGCAGGCGGCGACCGCCGTTCCGAACAGCAGAACGAGACCGACGATGAGGTGTTTCATTTTCTCCGCTCGCTACCTTCTGGGGGTTTTCTTGCGATGGGCGGGCTCGGGCTCGCTCGCCTTCTTCTCTTCTCCGCCGCTCGAGCCGGAGGAGGGAGAGGCCGGCGTCGCGCCGCTCGCTCCTTGCGCGGCGCCTCCCGGATGCACACCGGTCGGAGCGGGCTCGCCCTCCGTCTCTCCGCGGCGAAGGGCGCGTTTCTTCCACGAAGAATCCTCGGACCCCTCGGGGCCGCCGCCGGAGAAGTGCCAGTCGTCGCCGTACCCGTACGGGCCCTGCCACCACGGCCTCCGGTAGTAGTCGAACCACCAGTCCGAACGATCGTAGCCGAGAAGCCCGGGCCACCCGTAGATCAGCTGATGATCGTAGGCGCCGAACCACTCGCTTTCGTAGTGGCAGTCGGAGCAGGGGACCTCCGAGGTCTCCCCCTCAACGTTCTGCGTGAGAGCGACCTCGGCGGGGTGGTTGAGAACGGTATAGCACCCCGCGAGAAGCGCGAGCAACGACGCGATGAAAACAAACGGTGCGAGCCGCACGTCCTCTCCTCGAAAGGGGTCCCGTACACTTGTCAATCTACCCGATCCGGCCGGGGACGTCAACGCCGTCGAGACGCCGGCCGCCACGGAGCGGAGGGGGGCGCGCCGCCGCCTTCGCCCTTTTCCACCTCCTGTGCTAAGTTTCGGGAGGTAGGCTGGCGAAGTTGAGCGACGCCGCCGCGGCCGCGAGCCCATTCAGATTCGGCCGCCGGGCGGGAGCCGGCATGGAGGTTCGATGCAACGCGCGCTCACTCTCTCGCTTCTCTTTCTTCTTCTCTCGTGCGCTTCCGGACGGGATGCCGGAGCGCCCTTTGATGAGATCGTGTGGGAGAAGCGCGCGAGGAGACCCGCCGAAGATCCGTATGCGTCCTACCTCCTCGCGCGATTCCAGGAACATCACGGCCGCGCCGACGGCGCGATGCGAAGCTACCTCGAGGCCGCGAAGGCGGATCCCGAGGCGGTCGACGTTCTCGCGCGCCTCGCCGAGCTTCATCTCGAGCGCCGCGAGTTCCGCCTCGCGGCCGAGCACGCCGAACGCGCGGTCGCTCTCGACCCCGCGCGCGAGGACGCTCTCTCCGTTCTCGCGAAGGCGTACCTCGAGACCGGAAAGACCGACGTCGCGATCGCCCGCTTCGAGGCTCTCGCCGCGAGAGAGGAGAAGGGGACGATCCACTCCCTTCTCGCGATGCTCTACCAATCCCGGGGCGACGAGGAGGAGGCGATCGCACACCTCTCGCGCGCGGCCGAGCTCTCGCCGGGACGCGCCTATTATCGCGTGAGGCTCGGCGATCTCTTCCGCCGCCGCCAGGACTACGATCGCGCGGAGGAGGAGTACGCCGCGGCGATTCGTCTCGCGGAGAACGACGCTCCGATCCGGGCTTCCCTCGGAAGGATGTACGCGGAGAGCGAACGCTGGGAGAAGGCGGCCGCGGTGTACGAGGAGCTCGCCGCCGAAGGGTACCGCCCCTTCGACGTTCACCATCGGCTCGCGGGAATCTACCTGCGCCTCGGCCGGGGGGAGGACGCGATCCGCCACGCGGAGGCCCTCGCCGAGATCGATCCGTCGAACGCGAAGCTCCGCGCCGAGGTCGCGGATCTCTACCTCGGGCTCGGCCGCGAGCGGGAGGGAATCGCCGCGCTCGAGGCGGCGTGGACGCTCGACCCTCGGGATCCGGCGCCGGCGCGGAAGCTCGTCGAGATCCGACTCTCCCTGGAACGCTTCGAGGAAGCGGAGGAAACGCTCCGCCGCATGCTCGCGGAGAACCGCGAGGATTCCTGGGCGTGGACCCGCCTGTCGTACGCGCGTCTTCGGCTCGGCGACCCGGAGGAGTCGCTCCGCGCGCTCGAGACCGCGGCGGAGATCGATCCGGCGGACGGCGGGATTCTTTATCTCTTAGGGAATTCGTACCTGGCGGCCGGACGGCCGGAGGAGGCCCTCGCGCGGTTCAGGCTCGCTCGCGAGAACGGGATCGAGTCGGCCGACCTTCTCTTCAAGGAAGCGAGCCTGGAGGCTGAGCTCGGCCGGGAGGAGGACGCGATCGAGACGCTTCGCATCCTTCTTCCGATGGAGCCGGACCACCCGCAGGCTTTGAACCTTCTCGGGTATCTTCTCGCCGACCGGGGAGAGAATCTCGACGAAGCGGAGCGGCTCGTTCTCCGCGCGCTCGAGCTCCGGCCGGAGAACCCCTTCTTCCGCGACAGCATCGGCTGGGTCTACTTCCGCAAGGGGGACTTCGACCGCGCGGCGAGCGAGTTGGAGCGGGCGCACGCGGGCCGGCCGGAGGACGCGGTGATCCTCGAGCATCTCGCGGACGCGTACGCGGCGGCGGGGAGGAAGGAGGAGGCGGCCCGCGCCTATCGCGAGCTCCTTCGGCGCAGCGGGGAGAACGACGAACTCGGAAGAAAGCTTCGGGCGGTGGAGGAACCGTGAGGCGAACCGCTTGCGCGCGCGCGCTTCTCGCGACCCTTCTTCTCGGCGCCGCGGTCGGGTGCTCCCGGACGGTCAAGGGTCCTCCCGCGCCTCTTGCCGACGCGGAAGAGGTCCTCGCCGCCCTTCGCGCTCGAACCGAGTCGGTCCGCTCCTTCCACGCGACCGGAACAGTTTATCTCAGAACCGATCGCGAGAAGCACTTCCTTCACTTCGAGGCCTGGTTCGAGAGACCCTCCCGCATGCGTCTCGCGATCGACGTCCCCGGTTTTCTCGGGCTCGGCTCGGGACGTCTTCTCGTCGTCCGCCGCGCCGACCGAATCGAGGCGCTCCGCCCCGGCTCGGAAGTGGTCGAGCGCGCCTCTCTCGCGGACGACGGGGGCGCGCCGATCGCGGTTCTCGGCCTCAATCCGGCGGACGCCCCCTATCTCGTCGCGCCGCACGCCGGCCCGGAGGACCACTTTCGGCGAGCGAACCTGGTGAGCCTCTCCGCGGCGGGAACCGGAGGACTCCTCCGCGTCGTTCTCGATCGGGAGGACCGCCTTCGGGAAGTGCTCGAGGTCATGCCCCCCTCGTTCGCGGTCCACGCGCGGCGCGTGGTCGAGCCGGGAGGGAGGGTCCTCTTCGCCTCGACGTATCGATACGGCGAAGAGGACCACGCGTACGCGCGCGAGGTGGAGACGTTCCTTCCGGAAGAGAACATGCGCCTCACCACCCGTTTCCGCACGTTGAAAGAGAACCCATCCCTCCCCGATTCCTTGTTCCGCCTCGCGGAGAATTGAGCGCGGCTCTTGCGGGCGCATGCGGCACCCGATACCATGCGGGCGGACCGCATCCTTGATCGTGAACGGGGCAGGAGCACTCATGAGCGATGATCTTCCGCACACGACGAACCGCGACGCGGCGGACGAAGATCTCATGTTCCGTTATCGAGACGGCGACGAGGGGGCGTTCGTCGAGATTGTGCGTCGCTACAAGTCGAAGATCGTGAGCACCGCCTATCGCGTTCTCGGCGACCTCGACAAGGCGGAGGACGTCGCGCAGGAGACCTTCATCCGCGTCCACCGGAACGCCGCGCGCTACCGCTCGATCGCCAAGTTCTCCACGTGGATCTACACGATCGCCCTGAACGTCGCCAGAAACGAGCTTCGCAACACGAAACGGAAACGGCTCGTCTCCCTCGACGCGTTCGGAGCCGACGCGGACGCCGAGCCATCCACGTACGAGATCCCGGACGAGTCGGCGCCCCCCGACCAGGAAGCGGAGAACAAGCAGCTTCGGGGGATCTTCGAGGCGGCGATCCGAAGGCTGCCGGCCCGCTACCGCGAGGTCTTCGTTCTTCGGGACGTGGACGATCTCTCGTACGAGGAGATCGCGGAGATTCTCCGGGTGCCGAAGGGGACCGTGAAGTCCCGAATCAACCGCGCGCGCCAAAGATTCCGGGAACTGGTCGAGCCGATCTTGGGTGAAACGCGCGGACCTTGAGGGATCGAGGAAGAAAGGCGATGGACACGAAGTCGAAAACCTGCAAGAAGACGCGCGATCGGTTCTCTTCGTACTTCGACGGGGCGCTCTCGAAAGAGGACTCCTCGAAGTTCGATGAGCATCTTCGCGCATGCCATTCCTGTAAAACGAGTTACGATCGATATTCTGCTCTGCTTCACCGG
>JAGUYC010000105.1 GCA_020061515.1 Gemmatimonadota bacterium | reverse complement strand
CGTCGGGATTCGAGGGCTTCTCCTCGCGGGGGCGGCGTTCCAGACGGCGGCCGGCCTCGCCCTCCTCGCCGGGAGCCGTTCCCGACTCCGCGTCCGACTCCCGCTCGCCGCCGCGCTTCTCCTCCTTCTCCTCGCGATCCTCGCAAACCCTCCCCGCTGGCGGCCGAGCCTGCTCGGCACCGCGGTTTTCCGCTACGCCCGTCTCTACGAGGAGATCGACGAGGAAGGGTTTCGGAGGACGTATTCCATTCTCCCCTCGTTCTACAAGGAAGGGGCGCACGCGACCGTGATGGTCACCGGCGCGCCCGGAAGCCGCTTTCTCGCCTCGAACGGGATCGTGCAGGTCTCCGACCGCGATCACATGTCGGTTCCGCTCTTGTCCGGCCGTCTCCCGCTTCTCCTCCGGCCGGCGACGCGGACTGCCTTCCTCGCGGGCGCGGAGGCGGGGATCGCCGCGGGCGTCCTCCTCTCCGGAAGCGTGGAAGAGGTCCTCTCTGCCGACGCGGAGCCGGCGCACCTCGAGGCGATGCGCCACTTCAAGCGGGCGAACCGGGAACCCTGGAACGATCCTCGCTTCCGCTTTCAAGAGGGGGATCCGCGGGCGGCGCTCGCGGGCGGCTCAGCGCGCTACGATCTCATCGTCTCCGAGCCTCCGATCGTATGGGATCGGAACGCGGCGCACCGAACCACCGAGGAGTTCTACCGGCTCGCGGCTGCGCGTCTCCGACCGGGCGGAATCTTCGCCGGATCGATCCCGCTCGTCGGCCTTCGCGAAGAGCACCTCCGCTCGCTCCTTGCGGCGTTCCGCTCCGCGTTCCCGCACGTGCTCGGGGTCGAGGCGCCGCGTCCCGGCGCGCTCGTGCTTCTCGGGAGCGGCGAGCCGCTCGTCTTCCGCGCGGCGGATCTCCTCGCGTCCTGGGGAGAGATCGCGGCGCGCACCGATCTTCTGGGGGCGAAGGTCCGATCGGTTCACGAGCTCGTCGCCGCTCTCCGCTTGGATAGGGAGACAATCGATTCATACATCAACGATGCCCGGCGCAATCGGGACGCCCGGGCGTACGTCGAGACGGACGCCGAGGACCTCGCGACTGCCCTCGACGCAGGGCGTCTCCCGGCGAGCCTCCGGGCGCTTCACTTCGACGCAGACCGCGTTCTCGACTACGACGGGCTCTCCAGGCAAGAGATGGGCTTCTTTCAGCTTGAGGTCGCGCGGGCGTTCCGAAGAAGCCGGGGCGGAGCGGGAGGTCTTCTGTGGGCGAGGCGGGCGTACGAATCGGATCCGTCCGGCCCCGCGGCGGAATCGTACGCGTATTTTCTGAAGGAGGAAGCGGGGGACCTCGACTCGGCGATCGCGGTTCTTCGAGCCGCCCGCAAGTCCCGCCCCGACGACCTCGTGGTGATCCGCTCGCTCGCGGACGACCTTTTCACGGCCCGGCGGTTCGAGGAGTGCGACCGCGTTCTCACGGAGGCGATCGAGGAAGGGAAGGAAGACGCTTGGTTCTACGTCGTGCGCGGGAAAGCCAGGCTCGGTCTCAAGCAGCACGAACGCGGGCTCCACGATCTTCTTGTCGGGAAGGAGCTCGATCGTTTGCAGGACAACAGTGGCGATATTAACTATTTTCTCGCGATGGCGCACAAGAACCTCGGAAATCTCGAGGAGGCGCAAGACTACCTCTCCCGTACGATCGCCAGGAACCCGAGGCATCTCTACGCGAAATTGGAACTCGGAGAGAACAAACTTCTCCTCGGCGCGATCGACCGCGCGGCGTTCGAGTCGGAGTACCTGGTCCCCTTCAACCGCGCGCGCGCGGAGACCCTCGTCGCGGAGGCGGAGGAGCGGCTGTGCGAGCCGCAGCACGCGAAGACCGTGGAGAAGAACCTGAACGCGGTGGTGAACACGACGCCGCGCCACTACGGCGCGTACCTCCTCCTCGCCGAGTTCTACCACCGGACGAGGAGGCCCGCGAAGGAGCGCGAGACGCTCGAGCGGATGATTGCCGAGTTCGGCCCGAGGCCCGAGGTGGTCGGTCCGATCAGGGAGTATCTCCGACGGACGGGGGGCGAGGGGCGCGTGCGCGCCTATCGGAACCTGCTCCGCTAGCCTCGATCCGCGATTCCCGCGAAGAGATCGTCTTCGATCCCCGCGGGGCGCGGGAGGCGCGTGTCGGAGAGGACGAAGAACTCCTCCCGGGTTGCCTCGCGGAAGTCGCCGAAGATTCGGACCAGCTCTTCATAGAACTCGATCTGCGTCTCGTGGCGCCGGATCGCCTCCAGCTTCCTCTCCATCGCCGCGGGCGGGATCGCGAGGATCGCCGCGATCTCCTCGTCCGCGACCGGAATGAGCCGCCGCCCGCGGTAGAGAGAAGCCTTCGATCGCGGGATCGCCCACTCGTAGAGCTTGAGAGGCCCTTCCGCGCCCGCCCGGCGAAACGCTTCCTGCGTGAAGCGAGCGATCGCGACGTGGTCCGGATGCCCGGAGACCCCGAGCCGATGGAAGGTGAGGATGACTTGGGGGCGGTGCGCGCGGATCTCCTCGATCACCGCTCGAATCCCCTCCTCCTCCGGGACCTCGGAGAGGCGGCGGTCCGGAAGCCCGAGGATCCGGTGGCCGGCCGCTCCGAGCGTCTCGGAGGCGCGCGCCGCCTCGACGCGCCTCCGCCGGCAAAGCTCCTCGCGCGGAAGATCCTTCGAGATCCCGATCGTCCCCGCCTCGCCGCACGTGAAGAAGAGAAGACGGACTTCGGCCCCTTCGAGGGCGGCGCGGGCGAGCGCGCCCCCCGGACCATACGATTCGTCGTCCGGGTGCGCGAAGACCCCGAGAAGCACGCGCCTTGTCCGCCGCTCGCGTTTCATGACAGGCAAAGAGCGTAGGAGAGGCGACCCCGAGCGTCAAGCCCGCGCGTCTTGACCGCGGCATGCGCCCCGCTTATACTCCGCCTCCGAGGAGAGCGATGGTGGAAGAAGCGATCCCGCACCGCGGCCAATTCATTGATACATTAAAAGAAGGGGACCGGGTCACGGAGCATTTCCGCGTCCTCCGGAAGAGCGTGAAGATCTCGAGGACCGGGGAGCCGTACCTCGACATCGATCTCGGGGACCGGACCGGCAGCCTCACCGCGCGCCTCTTCCAGCCGCGCCAATCGGCAGGGGACACCGTGCAGGCGTTCGCCGATCTCTTTCAGGTGGGGGACGTCATCCGTGTGTCCGGGCGCGTGGATCTCTTCCAGGGAAGACCGCAGATGATCCTCGACAAACTCCGCCTCTCGCGGGAGGACGAGGTCGCTCCCGCGCTCTTTGAACGGGCGAGCGAGCGGCCGCTCGACGAGATGGAGAAGGAGCTCCGCGCGTCGTTCGAGGCGATCGAGGATCCGATGCTCCGCGCGGCGGTCGTGCGCGTCTTCGCCGATTCCGCCTTCTACCGGCGCTTCCTCGACGCGCCCGCCGCGACCCGGCTCCACCACGCCTACCGGCACGGGCTTCTCGAGCACACGCTCTCCCTGTTCCGCGCGGCGGAGAGCCTCCGCGCGTGCTACCCCGACCTCGACTGGGATCTCGTCCGCGCGGGGGTGCTCTTTCACGACATCGGGAAGACCGAGGAGCTCGGCGAGCGCGCGGGAGAAGAGTACACGATCGACGGGACGCTCGAGGGGCACGTCTACCTCGGCGCGCGGCGCGTGGAGCGCGCGATCGATTCAATCGAGGGCTTCCCCGAGGAGACGAAGAGGCTTCTGCTCCACCTCGTTCTCAGCCATCACGGGGAAAGGGAGTTCGGCGCACCGATCGAGCCGGCAACGCGCGAGGCGGTCTTCCTTCATCAGCTCGACAACCTCGACGCCAAGCTCGCCAACGCGCGCGAGACCCTCGCCGCCGATCGAAACGGCGGCTCCGCGTTCACCGATCGATGGGCCTCCGGCGCCGTCGGGCGCCGCTACTACAAGGGAGCGCCCAAGCCCGCCGCGGAGAAGGATGTCCCGGGAGAGTAGCCGCGTCGTCCTCCTCACCGGGAGGACCGGCTCGGGGAAGACGCGCCGGATCGCGGAGCTCTTTCGTTCGAGGGGCGGCGAGACCCCCGGGCGGGCCGCCCTCGTTCTCCTTCCGGACCGCGGGGCGGCGCGCGAGCTTCGCCTGCAACTCCTTCACCAATCAAACATTGATAGCTTCTTCGATTCGGGGATCACGACGTTCGAGGACTACGCCGCGGACCTTCTCGGCGTCGGCCGCGAGGAGACGGCGGCCCCGGAGGAGGAGTCGCTTCTTCTCCTCGCGCTCGCTCCGGAATGGCCGGGGCCGCTCGCCGCGCGCGCATCGTCCCCCCGTTTCCGCGGGGCGTTCCTG
>JAGUYC010000279.1 GCA_020061515.1 Gemmatimonadota bacterium | reverse complement strand
GCCTACGCAGAAATCGGGCGGCCTTACCGCACGAGAAGCAGCTTGAGGGTTTCCTGCCAGCGGCCGGATCGGACGACCGCGAAGTAGACGCCGCTCGGCGCGCCGGCGCCTCCGTTCCCCTTCCCGTCCCACGAAACGGAATGCCATCCGGGCGGGAGGTTCTCGTCGGCGAGGACCCGCACCTTTCTCCCCCGCGCGTCGTACAGCGTGATCGTCACGCGCCCCGGTTCGGCGAGCGCGAAGGGGATCGACGTGGTCGGGTTGAACGGGTTCGGGCGGTTCGCGAAGAGCGCGTTCCGCTCCGGCCGGGTCGGCGCGGGGCCGGACGCGACACCGGTCACGCTTTGAATGAGAAACGTGAAGGGGGACCCGGCAGCGCTCGCCTCCACGGTCGCAGCGAACGAGAGATCGTCGCTTCCGTACACGAAGGTCGTGTCGCACTCCTCTCCCCCGTCGAGGCGGAAGTAGTACTCGACGAGCGCCCCGAAGAGGAACGTCGAGTCGAGACGCGCGGCGAGATAGCTCGTTTCGCCGACGGTCGTGTCCGGCTCGAGCGCGATCGCTCCGTAGAGCGTGTCGGACGCGACGCGGAAGCGGACCTCTCCCCCCGCCGCGTAGGCGGCCGGAGAGACGCCGACGGTGAAGACGACCTCGGTGTCCGAATCGACGACGATGAACGGGCTCCGCATCGCAAGCACCGGCTCCTCGTTCCGCGGCACGTGCCACGCGGGGAGCGCCCGGCGTCCGGCGATGAACCGATAGAACGCTCCTCCGTTGTCGTCGACCGCGCGCGGTCCGTTCGGACCCTTCGTACTTAAATAGAAGGCGACCGTGTCTCCCCGCTGATACGCGGTTCCGAACGGAATCTCGCCTCTCCAGTAACCGTCCCCCCCCGTGTTCCGATTCCAGAAGAGCGGGGACGAATCCGGCGCGGCGCCGAACCAGTGAACCCACGCGGCGAACTCGCCGATGCCGAGCGTGTCCGCCGGGTGAAGGCGTCCCTCGATGAGGGCGCTCGTGTTCGCCTCGAGCGAGTCGCCCGGCGCGAAGTTCGTGTGATCGGAAGCGGCCGAGTCAAGGAAGGCGATCGTCTCGACCGGGAGCTCGGTCGCGAAGCGCGAACCGGCGCTCCAGAGGCCGTACGTGCCGGAGAGAAGGTCCTTCCCCCGCACGCGCCACCAGTAGATCGTTCCGGGGGCGAGCGTATCGGAGACCCACGCGGTGTCGGCGGGAAATCCCGCGGTCGCCTCCTGGTCGAACACCTTGTCCGCGAAGAGCGTGTCGCGCGCGATCTGGATCTGGTACGCGACGAGCGTGTCGGCAGGGTCGGAAAGCGCGATCGTGGACCAGACGAAGGTCGACGCGCGCGCAACGTGAAGCGCTCCCTGCGCGGGCGCGTGGAGCGCCGCGGGGGGCGGCGGGTAGAGCGGCGTCCCGAGAATCGTCTCCGGCGCCGAGGCGTTCGGTTTCTCGTCGAGCGAGAAGAACGAGTAGTAGTAGGTCGTGTCCGGGAAGAGCCCCTCGTGCACGAGCGTGTCCGGCTGTGAGGTCGCGGCGGCTCTCCGCTCGAGAAGAATCCCCTCCGTCGTGTCCGCGGGGAACGCGTTCGTCGCGTAGCGGATCAGGACGGCGGCGAGATCCGCATCGGGCGGGTTGATCCACGTCAGCCGGTTCGAGGAGTCGGCGGGGAGCGCCTCGAGGGCGAGTACCTTCCCCGGCGGGATGTCGTCGATCACGAAGAACGTGTCGACCGCAAAGAGCGTATCCGCGTTTCCGCTCGACGAAATCGCCCGCGCCTCGACGACGTGAAGAGTCTCCGCGAGGACCTCCGTGGTGAACACGTAGCTTTCGGAATCGGAGTCGAACGCCCCGTCGGCCGGATCCGCCGGAATCCAATCCCCACCGTCGATCCGGTACTCGACGCCAACGATCGTGTTCAGCGTGATGTCGCTTCCCTCGCCCATGCTGTTCCGGTTCACGAGAGGGTTCTCGTGGGCGAGACCGGTGAAGGTCGGTGTCGTCTCGCTCGTCGAATCGGGCGACGGATCGAGGAGGGTCGTGGGATGCGTGTCGAGGATGTTCCCGATCGAGTCGCCGTCGTCGTCCCAAATCCCGATCTGCCCGCGCGTGTAAACGCACGCGAGGTTGGAGTCGAAGGCGGCCGAGAGGTTCGCCCGCATGATGCAGGATTCATCGAGGAGGCACGTCCCGTAATCGCTGTTCTCGTTCGCCACGAGCTCGTATCCGGCGCGGAGCCAACACGGCTTGTGCGCCGAGTAGTACTCGTCCAGGGCGTAGAAACTGTGCGCGATCTCGTGGGCGGTCACCGCGTCCATATTCTGGATGCCGTGGTTCTTGTTGTCGTAGGTCATCACGAAATAGGGACCGCCGTAGTAGGCGAAGCCGTAGTACCCGTTGGAGAACGCGCCGTCCGCGTCGTTCTTCGAATCGGCCACGAAGACGGCGACCGCCCAATCCGTGCCGAGCGAATCCCTGAGATCGTTCAGGTAGGAGCGCGCGCGGAACCAGGTGTCCCCCGTCCGATACCCGAGCGTGTCGAGAACGGCCCGCACCCAGAGCGATTCTTGTTTCGCGGCGAAAGCGGGGCGCGTGATCGGCTCGTACGGACAGGGAACCGGATCGACGAAATCATAAACGAACGAAAGGTTCTCGCCCGGAGTGTGCTGAACCCACCAGGCGACCCCCTCCTGCACGCCGGCGAAGACGGAATCGATGCGGGCGGCGGACCAGTTCTCCGTCGAGGGATCAATGCTCCCATCGCTCTCCGGGAGGAGGACGCCGATCGCGACCGAGCCGAGCATGAACTCGCTCGTGTCGAAGAACCCCGCCCCCGGAGGCGCTTTCCCCGGGCCTGGGTCCCCGCGCGGCCCGGGCGCCGCGTCGTCCACGAGACCTTCGTCCGTTCCCACG
>JAGUYC010000081.1 GCA_020061515.1 Gemmatimonadota bacterium | reverse complement strand
GGCCTGGCGGGAGAGGAGATCCGCGCGCTCGCGGGCGCCCTCCCCGGCCCGGAAGGACGTCTCGGTCTTCTCGCGGGCGCGGCCGATCGGCTCCGCCGCGCGGAGGAGGAGAGGGGGCTTCTCCTTCGGGAGGACCTTCCGCGCCGAGCGGCGCGGGCGATCGAGGAAGGCTCCCTCCGCTTTTCCCCGCCCGAGGTTCTGCTCGTCGATGGGTTCCACCATCTCACGCCGGTCCGCCTCGATCTCCTCGCGGCGATCGCGCGGCGGACGCCCGAGGTCTTCCTCACGCTTCCGGCCGCGGATCCGCGGGATCCGTGGGCGGGGAAGATGATCGAGAGGACGCACTCGGCCCTCGCGGAAAGGCTCGCGCCGATCGAAGAGGAAATCCCGGGCGGCGACGATCCGGTTCCGCCCGTCTTTCTCGGAGGGGCCGACCGGCGCGAGGAGATCGAGCGGATCGCGCGAGAGATCCTCCGCTTCGTCCGCGAGGAAGAAAAGAAGCCCGGGGACGTGCTTCTCCTCTTCCGGGACGTCGAACCGTACCGGAGCGTCGTCGAGGATGTCTTCGATCACTATCGGATCCCGTTTCGGGGGCGCTTCCAGAGGGGAGCCGCGTCCACCCCGCCGGGGAGGTCCCTTCTCGACTGCATCCGCATCGCGCGGGAAGGAGCGACGCGGACATCGGTCGATTCATGGCTCAAGAATCGGATGTTCGACGTCGATCCGGACCTAGCCGATCGCGCGGTCTCCGCGTGGCGCGCGACTCCCGAGCCCCCGAACGAGAAGGCGCTTCTCGCCGAGGTCGCCGCGTTCGATCGAGGGTTCGCGACCGAGCGGGTGGAGCCGCTCGTCCGGTTCGCGCGCGAGATTCGGGAAGCGCGGGGGGGCGAGGCGATCCGGGCGCTTCGCGAGGCGTGGCTCGAGTGGATCGAACCCGCGCTTCGGGAGTCCGCCTTCCCCGCGAGGGACCGCCCGCTCGTCGGGGCGTCGGTCGTCCGTCTCGTCGATCTTCTCGACAGGCTCGCGCGCGTGTTCGACCGAGAAGCGTGTTTTCGAGAAGCGCCCGCGACCGAGATCCTCGATCGCGCGCGCGAGGAGATCGCGCGAGCGCGCGTTTCGTACGCCGTCGGGAACGGGGCGGGCGTTCGCGTGGACGATTTCCGGCACGGGCAGAACCTCCGCGCGCCGGTCGTGTTCGTCGCGGGACTCGAGGCGTCCCTCTGTCCCCGCCCGTACGATCCCGGCTCGTTCTGGAACGAGGGGGATCGGGAGCGGCTGAACGCGAGCGGGCAGCACCGCGTTCCGGATCGCGCGTTTCACGCCGACGAGGAGCGGTTTCTCTTTCGGCGCGCGTGCGAGAGGGCGAAGGAGGTTCTCGTTCTCACCGCTCCCGGATTTCAACCGGGAGGAAAGGCGTGCGCGGAATCCCCCTTCCGACAGGAAATGCGAAGCGAGTGGGCGGATCGCGCGCGGGAGAATCTCGGCGGAACCGAGCGCTTCGCGTCGAAGCGTGCGATCGCCGCGCCGCGGGATCTTCTTCCGTTCCTCGCCTCGCGCGCCGACCCGGCGGAACGGGACCTGGAGGGAATCGCGCTCGCGGCGGCGCTTCTCGCGCGATCGGGAACCGAACCGCCCGATCCTCCCCGTTCCTTCCTCGATCCGGTGTCGATGTCCGAGGTGCGCATCTTCCGCGCGTGGCTTCGCCGGCGCACCGAGTGGTCGGTGACGGAGCTCGAGGACTTTCAGGCGTGCCCCTTCCGCTATCTCGCGAAGCACGTCTTTCGTCTTCGCGAGCCGGAGGAGAGCGCGGAGTATGCCCTTCCCGTCGTGTCCGAGGGAGAAGCGATCCACCGCGCCCTCGAGGCGGCCGTCCCGAACGATTTCGACGTCAAGGAAATCCTCCCGCGCGTGTTCGAGGAGGCGCGCGGAGCGTTTCCGGAGAGGATCGGGCATCGTCTCGCCGAAGAAGAACTTCGAGAGAACCTGATCGCGCTTCTCGAGGAGGATGCCGCCTTTCGACGGGAACACGGTTGGACGCCGCACGCGTTCGAGTTCCGTTTCGGGACCGCGGAGAAGCGGCCGGTCGAGATCGCGCGCGGGCTTCGCATCCGGGGAAGAATCGACCGGCTCGATCTCTCGCTCGGCGGGCGCGTGCTCGTCGTCGACTACAAGAGGAGCGGGCGCGGCGGCCGGGCGGAGCTCGAGCGCGGGCTTCGCGAGGAGCGGAACCTTGCGCTTCCCCTCTATGTGCTCGCCGCGGCGGAGCGGACCGGCCGGCGAGCGGCCGGAGCGTTTCTCCTCTCGGCGCGCGAGGGACGCCGCGTCGGCTTCTACGATCTCTCGCTCGCGGAGGAGGGGATCGTTCCGGATCCGAAGAAGGCGCGTGCTTCGGCGGCGCTCGGGGAAGAGGAGTTCGCGGAGAGACTCGGCCGCGCGGCCGCCGTCGCGCGCGAGGCGGCGGAGAGCGTGCGGAAGGGGAGCTTTCCGGTCGAGCCGGCGGACGACAAGGTTTGCGATTCCCTCGGGTGCCCGTATCGGGATCTCTGCCGCGTCGTGCTCGCGGCCCGCGAAGAGGAAGGAGGGGAGGAGGAGTGAACGCGGGAGAGAACCGTCCGTGGCTCGAGGGTCTCACCGAGCGCCAAATCGAAGCCGCCGGCGCGCCGGAGGTGGACCTTTGGGTGACGGCGGGGGCCGGCACGGGGAAGACGAAGGTCCTCGCCGCGCGCTATCTTCACCTGCACCTCTTCCTGAACGTTCCGATCGCGAAGCTCCTCGCGATCACCTTCACGGAGAAAGCGGCGGACGAGATGCGCGAGCGGATCGCCGAGCGGCTTCGCGCCCACGGCCGGCTCGATTCCCTCCGCGAGATCCCGCACGCGCCGATCCACACGATCGATTCGCTCTGCTTCCGCATTGTTCGCGAGCACGGCGAGGCGGCCGGCCTGGAGCCGGCGGCCGAGGTCCTCGATCCGGTCGACGCGGAGGAGTGGCAGGAGCGGGTCTGGATTCGAGTGCTCGATCGCTGGTGGGAGTCGCGGCGCGAGGACGCGCTCCGCCTCTTCCGCGCGCTTCCGTGGACGGTCGGCGCCGCGCACGCGGGGGGGATCGACCCGTGGCCTCTCTTCTCCCTTCTCCGCGCGATCCGGACGGCCGGACGCCGTCTCGAGGAAGTCCCCTTCGTTCCCGATCTGGAACCGGAGCGCCGCGCGGTCGTTCGGTCGCTCGACGCTCTTCTTCCGGAGATCGAGGCGCTTCATGCATCCACCGTTCCGACCGCGACGAAAGAGAAGCTGGCGGCTCTTCTCGCGCTCCGGGGCGTCCCCTCCGACAAGCGGAGCGCGGCGTTCGCGGAGGCAAGGGCCGCCGTGAACCGCGTCGTGGCGAAGGCGGCGAAGAAGGCGGTCGGGCGCGCGATCGATTGTCTCGATCGCTGGGCGTCGATCGAGGAGGAGGCGCGTCTTGAGGGCCCGCGGGGCCTCCTCGGCGAGCTCGTCGCCGACTTCCATCGTTCCTTCGCCGAGGAGAAGAGGAACGCGGGGGTGATGGACTTCCTCGACCTCGAGGAGGGGGCTCTCCGCATCCTCGAGAACGAAGCCGTCGCTCGGGAGATCCGCTCGCGCTGCGCCTATCTCCTCCTCGACGAGTGTCAGGACACGAACGAGCTTCAGCTCCGCATCGTGCGGCGTCTCCAGAATCAAGGGCGCCTCCTCGCCGTCGGCGACGCGAAGCAGTCGATCTACGCTTTTCGCGACGCGGACGTCACCGCCTTTCTCGCGATGGCCGAGGAGCTCGGCGATTCGGCCCGGCGCGTCGACCTCGACTCGAACTTTCGAAGCCGCCCCGAGATTCTTCAATGGGTCAATCTTCTCTTTCCGAAGATCTGGGGCGCGAACGACGCGATGCGGGTTCCCTACCTGCCCCTCGAGCCGCCGGAGAACAAGACCTATCCCCCGAAAGAGCGCCCGTCGGTCGAGATCCTCTTCGTCGAGGGGGCCGACATTCGGGAAGCGCGCGAGCGCGAGGCCGGGCTTCTCGCCGACCGCCTCCGGGAGATCCACCGCGAGCGGATCGACGACCTCGCCTACAAGGACATGGTGCTCCTTCTTCGAAGCACGTCCGATCTCCAGGTCTACGAGCGCGCGCTCCGCTCGCGCGGGATCCCGACCGCGGTGGCGGTCGGGCGCGGGTTCTTTCAGACGCGCGAGGTGACCGACCTTCTCGCGGGGCTCGCGCTCGTCGACGATCCGACCGACGATCTCGTGCTCGCGGCCGCCCTTCGCTCCCCTCTCACCGGCCTCGCGGACGAGGATCTCGGGCTCCTTCTCATCGGAAGGAAGAAAGACGGTCCTTCCCTGTGGGACGAGCTCCGCGGCGGGGAGAGGCTCTCCTCGCTTTCGCCGCGCGGCCGGGAGAAGGCGGCTCGATTCGCGGAGCTCCTTCAGGATCTCCGGTCGCTTCGAGGGCGGGTCCCGCCCTTTCGTCTTCTCGATCGGCTCGTCGAGGAAACTCGGTACATCGACGCGCACCTTCTTCTCGCCGACGGGCTTCGCTTCCGCGCGAACGTGAGGAAGCTCCTCGAGCTCGCGCGCGGCCTCGAGGAACGGGAGGAGCTTTCGCTCCCCGAAGCGATCCGCACGCTCGAGCGCTTTCGCTACACGAGATTGCGCGAGCCGGAGTCGGCGGTCGACGTCGAGCGCGACGCGGTCCGCCTCTTCACGATCCACGGGGCGAAAGGGATGGAGTTTCCGCTCGTCGCGGTCGTCGATCTCGGGCGGAAGCCGCGCGCCGATCGCCCCGCGTTTCTCTATCGGAAGGAGCTCGGCGTCGGCGTCCGCGAGAGGTCGAGAAGAGGCGCGAAGGGAACCCGGCCATTTCTTTATGCTGAAATCGATCGGCGCACGAGGAGCTTCGCCGAAGCGGAAGAGATCCGCCTCCTCTATGTCGCCCTCACGAGAGCCGAGCGGCATCTCATCCTCTCCGGATGCCGGACCGAGCGCGCGGAAGGATGGCTCGCACGCGTGCTAAACGCGATCCCGATCCCGAAGGAGCCCGGGGTTCATGCGATCGAGGAGGTGCCGGTGCGGGTGCTCGGGCCCGCGCCCGCCGGAACGCGCGAAGGGCCTCCACTTCTCCCCTCGGCGGTCGCCGCGGATCCTCGGCGCTACGCGAAGAACGCGGACGCGGCGAAGGTCGAGC
>JAGUYC010000233.1 GCA_020061515.1 Gemmatimonadota bacterium | reverse complement strand
GCGGAGATCCGCCTCGGCGTCGACTCGCGGAGGGCGGAGACCGGCCCGGCCGCGGTTCCCGACGAGCCGACGGCTCTCGTCCCCGACGGCGAGCACTCCTCGCTCGTCCCCCTCTCCGGCGGCGCGCCCGAGAAGCTCGATGTCGTCTTCCCGGTCCTTCACGGGACAAAAGGCGAGGATGGAACCGTTCAGGGTTTTCTCGATCTCGCCGGCATCCCGTACGTCGGATGCGGCGTCGCCTCGTCCGCGGTCGCCATGGACAAGGATCTGGCGAAGAGGCTCTTTCGTTCGGCGGGACTTCTCGTTCCGGATTGGATCCTCGTGCGGCGCATGCGATGGGAGCGGGAGCGCGAAGGGGTTCTGAACGACGCGGAGAGAATCGGATACCCTTGCTTCGTGAAGCCGGCGAACTTGGGATCGAGCGTCGGGATCAGCAAGGCGAAGAACCGGAGCGAGCTCGCGCGCGCGATCGACGAGGCGGCCCGATACGACGTCCGCATCCTCGTCGAGGAGGCGATCGTCGCGCGAGAGATCGAGGTGAGCGTCCTCGGCAACGACGCTCCGGAAGCGTCCGTCCCCGGCGAGGTCGTCCCCTGCAACGAGTTCTACGACTACAACGCCAAGTACATCGACGCCGAGTCAGAGCTCATCATCCCCGCTCCCCTCTCTCCCGAGAAGACGAAAGAAGTGCGCGACTCGGCCGTCCGCGCCTTCCGCGCGCTCGACTGCTCGGGGATGGCGCGCGTCGACTTCCTTCTCGATCGAAAGACCGACAGGCTCTTCCTCTCCGAGGTGAACACGATTCCCGGCTTTACATCGATTAGCATGTACACGAAGCTCTGGGAAGCGTCCGGGCTCTCCTATGGAGCGCTCGTCGATCGGTTGATCGAGCTCGCCTTCGAGCGGCACGAGGAAAGGAAGAATCTCCTCACGAGCTACCGCCCCCCGACGCAGGAGAACGGCGGAGCATGAAGGAACGCGAGCGCCCCGATCCGCGCGCGCTCGCGCGGGAGACCCTTCGGCGCCTTCGCTCGCTGCGCGACCCCGATGCCGCGCGCTCCGGACAGCGCTTCTTCAAGGAGCCGGTCGCGCTTCTCGGAATCGGCGCGCCGGCGCTCGATCGTCTCGCGAAGGACTTGATCAAGAGAACGCGCGCCGAGTGGAGCTGGAAGGACGCCGCCCTCTTCTGCGATTTCCTCGCGAAGAATCCGCATCTCGAGGCGCGCGCCGTCGGCTACACGCTCGTCGCCGCCTTCGTCGATCGCGCGGAGCCTCCTCTCTTCCCGCGGATCCGCGGATGGCTCGAGAAGTCGTGCGGAAACTGGGCCGCGGTCGACACGCTCGCGCCACGCGTGCTCGGCCCCTTTCTCGACCGGTATCCCGAACGCATCCGCGAGGTGACCGGATGGACGAAGTCGGAGAACCTCTGGCTCCGGCGAGGGGCGATCGTCGCGTTCGTTCCGCACGCGCGGAAGGGGAAGCACTTGGACGCGGCGTATGCGATCGCGGAGAAGCTTCTCGGCGACGAGGAAGACTTGATCCATAAAGCGGTCGGCTGGGTTCTTCGGGAAGCGGGGAAAGCGGACACGGCTCGGCTCGAGCGCTTTCTCCGGAAACACGGCCCCAAGATCCCGCGCACGACGCTCCGCTACGCGATCGAGCGTTTCCCCGAATCGAAACGAAAGCAGCTTCTCGCGGCGACGCGCACGGCGCGGCGTCCCGGATCGAGGTGAGGCCGTCATGCTGAAAGAGTCGTATCCCTACTACATCGCGAACGAACCGCTGGCTCCGAACCGCGATCTCGAGGTGACCGACAAGTACACCGGAGAGGTCGCGACGCGCGTCGCCCTCGCGGATGCCGCCGCGATCAACCAAGCGATCGGGCGGGCGGCGGAGGCGGCCGAGGCGACTGCCGCTCTTTCGAGCGATCGGCGGGAGGCGGTCTTGAACCACTGCGTGCGCCGTTTCCAAGAACGAGCCGAGGAGCTCGCCCGGATCCTCGCGATCGAGGCGGGAAAGCCGATCCGGGACAGCCGGGGCGAGGTGTCGCGTCTCATCGACACCTTCCGGATCGCCGCGAAGGAGACGGCGCGCGACACCGGTCGTGTGATGTCCCTCGACATCTCCCCGCGCACGCGAGGCTACCGCGGCATGTGGAAGCGTTTCCCCATCGGCCCCTGCTCCTTCATTTCACCGTTCAACTTTCCGCTCAACCTCGTCGCCCACAAGGTCGCCCCGGCCCTCGCCGTCGGATGCCCCTTCGTCTTGAAGCCGGCAAGCCTCACACCGATCGGGGCGCTCGTCATCGGAGAGGTGCTCGCCGAGACGGACCTTCCCAAGGGGGCGTTCTCCATCCTTCCCTGTCGGAGAGAGGGAGCGGACCTCTTCACGACCGACGAGCGTCTGAAGCTCCTTAGCTTCACCGGTTCCCCCGAGGTCGGTTGGGACCTCAAAGCCCGCGCGGGGCGGAAGAAGGTGGTGCTCGAGCTTGGCGGAAACGCGGCTTGCGTCGTCGATGAGGACGCCGATCTCGACGACGCGGTCGCCCGGATCGTTTTCGGCGCGTTCTACCAATCCGGGCAGAGCTGTATCAGCGTGCAGAGGATCCTCGCGCACGAGACGATCTACGAGACGCTTCGCGAGAAGCTCGTCGCCAAGACACGCGCGCTCGTGATGGGCGATCCGAAAGAGGAAACCACCTTCATCGGGCCGGTCATCTCGGAGAAAGAAGCGGAACGGATCGAGGAGTGGATCCGATCGGCGGTCGCGCGCGGGGCGCGGGTCCTCTGCGGCGGCGGGCGTCGCGGGGCGATGATCGAGGCGACGCTCCTCGAGAACGTCCCGAAGGACGAGAAGCTCTCCGCGCGCGAGGTTTTCGGGCCGGTCGCGATCCTCTCGACGTTCCGCTCGTTCGACGAAGCGCTCGACGAGGCGAACGACAGCGCCTACGGACTTCAGGCGGGGATCTTCACGCGCGATCTGTACAAGGCGCTCCGCGCGTGGGAGAAGCTCGAGGTGGGCGGGGTCGTGATCGGAGACGTCCCTTCGTGGCGCGTCGACCACATGCCGTACGGCGGCGTGAAGGAGAGCGGCATCGGGCGCGAGGGGGTCCGCTTCGCGATGGAGGATCTGACCGAGATCCGCATGCTCGTGATCCGCGAGCCGTAGAACCGGTTTCACAACCTCCTTCCGCTGCGATCGACCGCGAGGCCCGCCCGAACGGCCCGTCGGCCCAGTCCGCTCCCCTCGCGCTTCGCGGCTTCGGACCGACCGCTCTCCGGACGAAACCGAGCCGACCCGCCGATCCTCTCTCCTACATGTTGGGCTCGTCTGCAAAGGGGCGCCCAACATGTTGATTTTACGATTCTTAGTGGACACGCTCCCCTCGATCCTGCTACCTTGCGGCACACCCGACTGGGAGGGGTGAAGCCGGTCGGGAGCTTCCGGCAAACGGAGAACCTTGACCCGCCGGGGAGGCGCGGTGCGGCGTTCGGGCGCTCGGCCGGGAGGCCTCGATCGCCTTCGGCTCCCCCGACGAGGCGCTTCCGGGAGCGCCCGCAGTCGGCCGGACCGGCCCCTCGAGGACAAGATCGTCATGAGGCGAAGACCGCTCCACAAGCGAACGACCGGCGCGCGGGGGAGCTCCCTCATCGAGTTCAGCCTGATCCTCCCGCTCCTTCTCCTTCTCTTCTTCGGCGCGTTCGATTTCGGCAGGATTCTGTACATCCAGCTCACCCTGCAAAGCGCGGTGCGCGAGGCTTCGCGCCTCACGGTCACCGGCAACGTTCTGCCCGACCCGAACCATCCGGGCGAGTTCCTCGACCGCGTCGAATCGATCATCCATCGCATTCAGGCCGTCGCTCCGGGTCTTCACGTGACGGCCGACCAGATCTCGATCATCGGCCCGGGAGGCCCCGGAAATCCGGGAGGTCCGGGAGATCTCGTGACGATCCGCGTCGACTACGAGATCGACATCCTCACGCCTCTGGTCCGGCCCGTGTTTCCGGACGGCGTGTATCCGTGCACGGTCACCATGATCTCGAGAAACGAGCCGTTCCCGGGAACATGACCCGGGCGGAGAAGAACGGAGGTTTCGCATGAGCCGCCCCGAATCGGCAAGGACGCCGCGCCTTGAGCGCGCATGGGTCAGGCCCGGCCGCGGCGGCCAATCGGTGGTCGAGTTCGCGCTCATCCTCCCGATCGTGCTCGGCCTTTTCGTCGGAATGGCGGAGCTCGGCCTCTTCCTCTACCGGCAGGTGTCCCTCACGCACCTCTCGCGCGAAGCGGCGGCGGTCCTCTCGCGCGGAGCGACCTTTGAAGCCACGTTCGAGGCGCTCGCCAACGCCGACGGCGCTCTCGACCTCGACGGCCCGAAGGGAAGGATCATCCTCACCGAAATTCGGCGCGTCGGCGAGGGCGAGGCGATCATCATCCACCAGGAGGCCAGGGGCGGCCTCGGCCGATCGAGCGCGTTCGGCTCCCTGCTTCCGAACCAGCCCGAATCGCCTGCGACGGTGCCGAACGGGATGACGCTCCCCCCCGGCATGAGCCTCTGGGGGGTCGAGGTCTTCTCGAAGCAGGAGCCGCTCGCCGGCACGCTCTCCATCGGCGGAGAGAACTCAATCGTGCTCGGCGGAATGGCGGCGTTCTGACGGGCGGGTCCGAAGGAGGCCGCATCAAACAATGAGAGATCAAAGAACTGGTTCGAATCGACGCGCGGCGGACAGGAAACGGGCCGGCCAGGCTATTATCTTCACCGCGTTCGCGCTCGCGGGCGCGCTCGCGGTCGCCGGCCTCGCTCTCGATCTCGGAAGAATGTACGCGGTGCGGGCCCG
>JAGUYC010000053.1 GCA_020061515.1 Gemmatimonadota bacterium | reverse complement strand
GACCGCGGCAACCGCCGCGCGGTGCTCGCGGATCAACCTCTCGTGCTCGTCCGTTCGATCGAGCAGGAGAAGCGTGTTCTCGAGCCCGAAGGGATCGTCCGGCCGGACGGCTCGGAAGCGCGCGAGCTCTCCGTGGGCGTCCTCCCACCGCCGAAGAAGGAGAAGCGCGATGAGACGGAGCTTCTCCTCGTCGGATCCGGGGGCCGCCGTTCCCGCGAGGGCGTTCGCTGCGGCGAGCGCGGTCTCCGCGTCTCCCGCGCGCGCGGCGTCCCGAAAGAGGAGATCGAGAACGCCCGGAAGAGAGGGGGCGAGAAGGAAGAGATCGCGGAGGCGGTCCGACTTCGTCGCGATCGCGCGCTGCTCGCCGAGCGATGCGATGTCGAACCAGATCGCGGCGGCCGCCGCCGTGTCGAAAGACGCCGGCTCGGCCGCGTCGAAGATCACGATCTCGTCGACGGCGAGCCCGCCCCCCGGTCCGACCGAGATCCCGAAGCGCCCGGGCGAGGACGGATCGCCCGCGTGCTCGAAGAGCGGCTCTCCGTTCAAATGGACGCGAACCGATCCGCCTCCCGATCGGAAGTCGAGAGCGTTCCATCGCCCGGAGCGAAAGTGCGGGTTTCTCGGGCTCGTTTCGAGAAGCCGGTCCGCCGGTGATTCTTTGAGATAGAAAGAAAACGACCCGTCCGGACCGAACGCGCACGCGTAGCCGCGCGGAGGCTCTCCCTCCTCCGGCGCGTGGAACAGGAACGCGGCCGGCCCGATCTTTTCCACTCGAAAGACGACCCGGACACGGCAAGCATCGGGCAGCGGAAACGTGAGGAAGTCCTCGAGCGTTTCCCCCGCGGATTCGGAGACGGCGAGCGTTCCCTCGCGCGCGGGAAAGAGACTCCTCGCCCACTCGTCGCGGCCGATCGCGAATGAGTCGAAGAAGATCGGTCGCTCGGTAGCGGAAGCGGGACGCGGCGGCATCCCCTTTCGCGAGCGATGGAGCGCGACATGATCGAACTCGAAGACGCCTCCCGGCGAGACGGCGAAGCCGATCGCGCTCCCGCTCGATTCCGGAAGCTCCACGGTCAGCACCTCCTCGCCGACGACGACGACCGAAAGCACTCCGCGAGAAACGCGGACCGCGTATCTCCCCCATCCGGACCCGCGCTGGACCGACTGCTGAGCCGCGGGCGCGATCGTCTCGAACCACCCGCCCCGCATCCGATCGACCGAGATCCGCCCTTCCGGAGAGAAGCGAACCCGCACCTCCCGCGCGCCCGGCTCGCAGGCGACGAGAAGCGCGAACTCGGCGTCGAGCGGCCCCCCCGCCGGCCGCGCTTCCCATTCGATCACGAAGGGATCCGCGCTTTCCCAGTGAAAGAACGCGCGCGCCCAGTCGCCGACGAAGGGGGCCTCGAGGTGAAGGACACCCCCCTCGAACCGACCGGCCCCGCGCCACCCCTGACCGTTCCCACCGAAGTCAAAGAAGCAGTCAAGAGCAGTCCCCTGAAGAAGGTCGGCCCGCGAGTGGACGGCTCGCTCCAGAGCGGGCGCGGCGGCGGCGGCAAGAATCAAGGCGACTGCGGAAAAAACACGGCCTGTCATCGGTCCCTCAGCCGGTCATTATACTCAATCGAGGCTCTTCATCGTTCCGCCCGCCTAACTGGTCGAGAGAGGCCCCATTGTGGATAAGGCATGAGACCGGTTCGCGGGCGAATCCCCTAACCATTTGTCCCCAAACACGTTGTCCGCGTCGGGCTCTGGGGGCGCCACCGACGCCGGTTTTCCACTTTTCCACACCATCCAGAGCCCCGGAGCGGCCCCGCTCGGTCCGGTCCGCCCCTTCTCGATCGACAGAAGGGACCGTCCGCCCGTATCCTTGTCGAAAACGCCCGCGGATCGATCGAACGCAACCCCTCTCGAAGGGAGGCACTTCTCGTGACCGGCAAGCTGCGCAAGAAGCTCGCGATTCCGGCCGATCGCCTGAAAGCGATCAACCAGTATCTCACGAGTCCGGACAACACGCTCGTCGACCGTTTCCTCGCCGTCGTCGAGAAGCATGGCGGCGTCGAGGCGATCAACAAGAAGGCGGCCGAGTCGGGGAAGCTGAAGAACCTCCTCCGGCGTCTCGAGGAGATGGATTCTCCCTACCTCAAGGATCTTGAGTGGCTCGCCGAGCAGAAGGAGAAGGGCGCATTTGTATCGATGCAGGATTTCCGCGAAGCCGCCCTCGCGGGAGCCGCGCCGAAGAACGCGAGCCGATCGTTCGCGGTCACGCTGGAGATCAGCGCGCTGAACTTCTTTCCCTGGCTGATCGCCGAGGCGAAGCGGGCGATCGAGAAGCGCGAGCTGATGCCGGGGCGCTTCATTCGCGTCCGCTCGATGAAGGAGTCGTCCGAAGACCGCGGGGATCTTCTCGCCGTCGCGGCGGCGATGCGGATCGTCGGGGCGAGCTATGTCGAAACGCTTGACACGAAGGGGACCGACGGATCAAACGTTCACCTCGGCGGCCCCGAGACGATCACCGGCTACTTCGGCGGCGTTGGGCAGCCGAACGAGTACGCGCTCAAGTGGGTCGACGAATTTCTTTACTACTATACGAACTACGGCACGCATCAAGTTCTCAACATCAACCCGGGAACAGTCTTTCTCGGATACATGCTGCACAAGATCGGGATCGACAACGAGTTCAAGATCTCGGTCTACATGGGGAACGACAATCCCTACGCGGTGATGTGGACGCTTCTCGCGGCGAAGCTCTTCTCGCGCGAGGACGGGACGACCCCGCTCATCGGCTTCAACTTCTCCAACTCGGTGAACAACGAGACGATTGAGCTCTGCGCGGAGGTGCGCGGCGCGCTCGATTTCGAGTCGGTGGTCCGCTTCGAGCATCACATCACCGAGACCTGGAAGGGGATCGTGCGGCAGCCGTACGACCGGAGGGACGAGCTGGTCGAGGTGGCGCGCCGGGTGAAGAACATCAGCGCGAAGCACGAGGGGGGCGACACGGAGATCGAGGAGAAGCTCGAGCATCCATCGAACATCCTCGAGTACTTCCTCCCAAAGAAAGAGATCGAGGCGCAGGGGCTCATGCCCTTCCTCGAGAGAAACTACATCGAGAAGCACGCGGCGCTGAACCGGACCGCGCGGGCTCTCTTGAAGAACGGAATCCCGGTCGTCGCGGCGAGGCACTTGCACAAGTAGCGCCGCGGGGCGCGGGCGTTCCGCGCGGGGAACCGAAGAAGAGAAACGGACGGGGGACCGGCGGGCGGCCGGTCCCCTTCGCGCTTATCGGAGGAACACGATCCGGCGGCTCTCCGTTCGCTCCCCCGCCCGGAAGCGGAGGAAATAAACTCCCGAGGGGACGGGGCGGCCGGAGTCGTCCAGGCCGGACCACGCGAGATCGTGAACGCCGGCGGGCGCCGGGCCGCGCTGGAGGGTCGCCACCGCGCGTCCGGCCGGATCGAACACGCGAACGTCCACGCGCTCTTCGCGCGAAAGAACATATCGGATCGATGTTTCTTGTGTGAACGGATTCGGCCCGGCGAGACGGAGAGCGATCGAAGAGCCGCTCTCGTTCGTTACGCCGGTCGGATCGATCGTGTCGAACCGAACGACGAAGGCGTCCCAAGAGCCGTTGTGCGAGACATCGTAGGCCCCCGCGGTCGTGGGGAATCCCGAGGACTCGGTGTGCCCGGCCACGACCGGATTCCCGTACGGGTCGAGGACGAGCGACCAGCCTCGCTCCTGCGCCGCTCCTCCCGCGAACGTGCTCCACATGAGGCTGCTCCCCGCGCTCGAGAGCTTCGACACGAAGAGATCGTTGTTGCCGTTGTACGAACCGTCGAAGGCGTCGGGAGTCGTCGGGAAATCGGAGGAAGAGGTGAGACCGGTGAGGACGGGGTTCCCAAATGGATCGATCGCGACGGCGTACGCCTCTTCGGTCCCCGCATCTCCTCCGAGGAACGTGCTCCAGAGAAGCGCGTTGCCGGCGCTCGCGAGCTTAGAGACGAAGACGTCGTATCCGGCGCCGAGCGTTTGGTCATACGCGCCGGGAGTCGTCGGGAAGTTGGCGGAGCGCGTGCCGCCCGCGAGGACGGGGTTCCCCGCCGCGTCGAGATCGAGGGCGTAGCTCCAGTCCCAGTCGCTCCCGCCGAGGAACGTGCTCCAGAGAAGCGCGCTCCCGTCGCTCGAGAACTTAGCGGCGAAGACGTCGCGGTCGCCGCCGTTGTACGTCACGTCGTAGGCGCCCGGCGTCGTCGGAAACGAGGAAGCGGTCGCGTAGCCCGAGACCACCACGTCCTCGGATGAATCCAGGCGGACTTCCCAACCGTATTCGCTCGAGCTTCCTCCGAGCACGGTGCTCCAGACGAGCGCGTTCCCGGCGCTCGCGACCTTGGTGACGAAGACGTCGGCGGCGCCGTTCGGGGTCGTGTCGTACGCGCCGGGAGTCGTCGGGTAGTTCGATGAACCGGTCTCTCCCGTCAGAACGGCGTTCTCCGCCGCGTCGAGCACGACCCGGAGCGCCCGCTCGCTCGAGCTCCCGCCCACGTATGTGCTCCACACGAGGGCGTTCCCGGCGGAGGAGAGCTTCGTCACGAAGAGGTCGTTGGACCCGTTGTGCGTCCGGTCGTACGCGCCGGCCGTCGTCGGGAAGTCGGTTGAGGAGGTGCAACCGGTGACGACCGGGCGCCCTTCCGAATCGAGCTTGAGAGAGAACGCATACTCGTTGGAGCTTCCTCCAAGGTACGTGCTCCAGAGAAGGGCGCTTCCGTCGGCCGAGAGCTTCGAGATCACCGCGTCCTGCGATCCGCCGAGGGAGACATCGTAAGCGCCCAAAGTGGTCGGGTAGTTCGAGGACTGCGTGTACCCGCACACGACCATCTCTCCCGATTCGTTGAGAGCGACGTCGTATCCCCAGTCGATGTAGCTTCCCCCGAGGAACGTCCCGTAGAGAAGCCGGGCCGGATCGTCCCTGGTCTTTGGCGCGCTTCCCGCCTTCGCGCGGTTCGCGCCGGACGCTCCGAGAACGGCCAAGCGTCCGGGTCCCTTTCCGTTCGCGGGCCGCGTGTCCTCGATCGTTCCCGCTTCGGTCACGATACGCACGGCGTCGCCTTCCCGCTCGATTCTCTCCGTTCCTTCATAGATGAACGACACCGCCTCGTAAGGAGCGGCGCCGGAAGAGAGGATCTCGTAGACAAGCTCACCGTTCTCGAAGCGAATCGCGAGATCCGTTCCCGGACGAACCTCGCGGTAGACGATCTCCTCGAAGGAGGGAACATCGGTCCGCCAGGCGGATGGATCGCCGCCGAGGAAGAAATGGGATCGCGCGAGAAGCTCGCCGCGCGCTTCCACCCGCATCGATGGACCTGCGTCCGCAAAGCGGATCCGCACGGCGGCCCCGCGCACTGCGGACGCCTCGGAACCGAACGCGCCGACCAGTTCTTCAACGTCGATCGGTGCCGCGCCGGCTCGAAGATCAAAGACGATCCCGTCTTCGACGAGGTAGATCGCCGACCGCGAGCCGGACGCGTAGTAAAGAACCTCGGCGTCCGTCTGTCCGCGGTTCTCGATGAAGCCCGCCGGAAATGCGAACGCGACGGAAACGGCGGCGAAAAGCGCGAGCGCGCAGGCTGCGGCGGCAAGAGAAGTGCGCATGGATCGACCTCCTCGGTCCGGGGCTCTTGGTTCATGACGAGAACAATGAAACGGGCGTTCGGAAACGACAAACTGTGCGCATTTTAGCACAAACAAGGGCTTCCCTCAAGCCGGATCGATGGACGGCAGGGAGCGTTCTGTTCTTCGAGAAGGAACGACCCGATACGGTCGGAAGCGCCGGCGCAAAGAAACGATCTCGGGAAAGAAGCGAGTGAAACCGACCTATCCTCGGAAAAGATACTTGATCGATCCCCAGGTCGTCTCTTCCGTCTCTTCGGCGTGCGAGGCGGACTCCTTGTTGATCGGCGGTTGGTCGATCTGCTTGTACATGACGTAGCGCTCCGCACCCGAGGGATCCGGCCGCTGGATGAAGACCTGATTGGTGCGAACGACGAGGTTCATGACCCCTATCGGGTCGTTCGGATCGTTCACCAAGACCAAGAGATCGACGAAGCACGTCGTCCGGTACCAAACCTCTCCTTCCGGCTTTTCCAGGTACCTGTTCGTGTCCACGACCGATTGCTTCACGTCGAGATCGAGGAGGATCCGAACCACCTGTTGCCCCCGGCTGTTGAACCTCCCGTGGAACATGTTCCCCGCGATGTCGAGCTCCTCGTTTCGGTCCCAATAACCCAGCGGGTCGTTTGGATCGACATCATGTGGGAGAAGCTCGAACGTGTAGTCCTCGTCGAGATACGACGCGTACGCGATGCTGTCCATCACCGTGTACGCGCGCGCGAAGCTCTCGATCGACATCCCGGGGGTTTCCGGTTCGGGTGTGTTGTCGCCCGGATCGACGACGTCATCCCCGCCGCAACCGCTCACGACCACGAGAAACAAGACGAACAGAAACCCAACGACGATCCGCATGGCCGACACCTCGCGAGAAAGGGAAGATGCGCGTCTCCTGAATCGCAACCAGCTTACCACCGAACCCGGTTCCGGTCCACGGAAAACGTTTGCTTCTGTTTCCGATTCGCTTGTGATATAATACAATGCGTCCATTGGTCTCCGACGTCTCCACCCACCTTCGAAAGGAGGGAGCCATGTCCCTCGCCCCCCGGTTCCGTTTCGCTCTTGTTCTCGTCACCATCTTCCAGGCCGCGGCGTTCGCCGCCGATCCGCCTGCCGCGGGGTCGTACCCTTGCCGCGCGGATCTCATCGAGGTTCTCTTCGACGAGGAAGCGAGGGTGCGCCTCCGCGACGGCGCGCTCGTCGATCGTGCCGGGAACGCCCTCGCAGGAGTGGACGACGTCCTCGCCGACCTCGAGAGACACTCCTGGCGCCGGCTCTGCGATGTTCCCGAAGAGACCCTCGACGCGTGGCAGGCGCGCGGCGAGGAGGCGACACGGGTGAATGTTTACAACCTCAACAACATCTACCGCCTTCGCATCCCGCGCGGCGCGGACGTTTGGGAGGTCGCGGCTCGGCTCGAGGCTCTTCCCGGCGTTCTCTCGGCCCGTCCGATGCCGCTTCCCGTGCCGCTCCCCACGCCGCCGAACTACAACTCCGGCCAAGGATACCTCCGTCCGGCGAGCACGACCCCGGCCGGGATCGACGCGGATTACGCGTGGACCCAGGCCGGCGGGACCGGCAACAACGTCCGCGTCTGCGACATCGAGTACAGCTGGAACTGCAATCACGCGGATATCACCAAAGCGGTCGGCTCGCAGATCAACCCGAACACGATCCTCGACCCGTTCAACAACGACGACCACGGGACGGCGGTGATCGGCGAGCTCGTCGCGAACAACAACGGCTGGGGGACGACCGGCATCTGCTACGGGGCGACGCTCAAGACGTGCGGTTCGTACTTCATCGTGCCCGGCCCGCCGGTCGACACGACGTGGGACGTGCCGGCCGCGATCGTGTACGCGATCGCCGCGCTCTCGGCGGGGGACGTGATCCTTCTCGAGCACCAGTGGGATTACCAAAACCCGAACACCGCGACTCCGGATTTCATTCCGATCGAGTGGTGGACGAACGACTACCCGAACGCCCAGACGTACAACGGCGTCTACGCGGCGATCGTGAACGCGGTCGCGAACGGGATCACCGTGATCGAAGCGGGCGGGAACGGAGGCGAGGTCGCGGGGAGCGGCGTGAACACCGACAGCCTCTCTTGGTACGGCAACTCGGGAGCGATCATCGTCGGGGCGGGAGGCGCGTACGCCGGCGGCACGTGGAGCGAAGGCAACCTCGAACGACTCTCCTTCTCGAGCTACGGACAACGCTTCGACCTTCAAGGATGGGGGGAGAACGTCGTCACGACCGGCTACGGCACGCTCTATCTCGCCGAGGGGAAGAACTATTACTACGCCTCGGACTTCTCGGGAACGTCGAGCGCCGCGCCGATCGTCGCCGGCGCGGTCGCCTGCTGCGTCGGACGATGGAAAGCCTCCGTCTCTTCGACGCCGCCACCCCCCTCCTACATCCGGAGCCTTCTCAAGAACACCGGAACGCCGCAGTTCTTCGGCCTCGCGGGGAACATCGGGCCGCGGCCGAACCTGCTCGCCGCCTTCGGACAGATGGGGCTCGCGTGGAGCGACGCGACGAGCGGGCCGCTCGGCGACACGGGGAACGGAACGAGCGTCTCGTGGGGGGATTACGACAACGACGGCGACCTCGACATCTACCACGGCCGCGGGTTCGGCTCCGCGAACAAGATGTTCCGGAACGACGGGGGCGGGGTGTTCGTCGACGCCACCGCGGGGCCCCTCGCGGACGTCGGCAGCCACAACGGGTGCGTCTTCGGCGACTACGACAACGACGGCGATCTCGACCTCTTTCTCTCCAAGACGAGCGCGGAAGCCGACGTGCTTCTGCGGAACGACGGAGGCGGAGCCTTCACCGACGTCTCGACCCCGCTCTTCAACGATCTCGGGAACGGATCCTCCGCCGCGTGGGCCGACTACGACAACGACGGCGATCTCGATCTCTTCGTCGCGAACTCAGCGGGGGCGTCCGGAAGCAACGTCGATCGGCTCTATCGGAACGACGGCGGAACGTTCGTCGACGCCACGCACGGTCCTCTGCTCACGCCGCGCGACAGCCACGGCGTCGCGTGGGGGGATTACGACAACGACGGCGATCTCGACCTCTACCTGTCCGTCTACACGGGAGCGAACAAGCTCTTCCGGAACGATGGCGGAACGTTCGTTGACGTAACGGCCCCTCCTCTCGACCACATCGGAAGCGGGCTCGGAGTCGCGTGGGGCGACTACGACAACGACGGCGATCTCGATCTTTACCTCTGCAACGGAACCTCCGCGTACCCGAACCGCCTTTATCGGAACAACGGAAACGGAACGTTCTCCGACGTCACCGCAGCGCCTCTCGACGACACGAGCCCGAGCTACAGCTGCGTCTTCGCCGACTTCGACAACGACGGAGATCTCGACCTCTACATCTCCAACGTGGGCGCCGCGAACAAGCTCTTCAACAATCAAGGAAACGGCACGTTCACCGACGCGACGACGGCTCCTCTCGGCGACACCGGAAGCGGGATCGGCGTGGCGGCAGGCGACTACGACGGCGACGGCGACCTCGATCTCTACCTCGCGAACTACGGAGGCGCAAACCGGCTCTTCCGGAACGAGAGCGGCTCGGCGAAGCATTGGATTCACGTGCTCCTCGCGGGCTCCGTCTCCAACCGAAACGGGATCGGCGCGCGGGTGAGGCTCGTCTCGTCGATGGGCGTGCAGATTCGCGAGGTCAACGCCGGCTCCGGACACGACTCGCAGGACTCGCCCGCGGCGGAGTTCGGGCTCGGAAGCCTCGTCCTCGCCGACACGATCACCGTCCGCTGGCCTTCTGGGATCGTTTCGGTCCTCACGAACGTCGCCGCGGATCAAGTGATCCTCGTGAACGAGGTGCAGACTTCCGTCGAGGGGGACGCTCCTTTCGTCCCTTCGGCGCTCCGCATCCGCGCGAACGCGCCGAACCCGTTCAACCCCTCGACGGCGATTCGCTTCGATCTTCCGGAGACGGGCCCCGCGAGACTCGCGGTGTATGACGTGTCCGGAAGGCTGGTGACCACGCTCTTCTCGGAGAACCGCGCGGCGGGGAGCCACATGTGGATCTGGAACGGCACGACCGATCGCGGGATCGAAGCGGCGCCGGGCGTCTATCTTCTCCGCCTGGAGGCCGTGGATCGGACGGCCGTCCGGAAGATCACGCTCGTGAAGTAGAGGCACGGAAGGCGGAACGTGTGACCAGTTGAAATAGAAAGCAACAGGGGCGAGCCGGTCGTTTCTCCGAGAAACGGCGCCCTCCCCAACGGCAAGAGGCCCGGGGCGACGGCCGCCCGCGGGCCTCTTCCTTGCCGGGAGACCGGCAGAACGCGCATCAACGGATCAAGAGAATCTTGCGGTTCGCGGAGAAACCGGGCGTCTCCATGCGCACGAAGTAGACGCCGGATCCGACCGCGCGGCCGGCGCCGTCCGTTCCGTCCCACGTCTCGGTGAAGATACCCGCCTTTTCGTTCGCGTCCCTCAGGGTCTTCACGAGCCTTCCGGAGAGATCGTACACGTCGAGCCGCACGCGCGCGGGCCGGGGGAGCGCGTAACGGAAGGCGGTCGTCGGGTTGAACGGATTCGGCATGTTCGCGTGAAGCGCGTGCCGCTTCGGAAGAGGCGGTCCGCCCGCGCCGGTCGGATCTCCCGGTTCCACCAGCACGATCGATTGGTTCGCCGCGAGGCCCGCCGTGTCGCTCACCGCACCGCTCGGCCAGGACACCCGGATCGAGTCGATCGTCGTCGCGGAACCGAATCCGAACTCCGCGGCGAGCGAGTTCTGCGAGCCGAAGCCGGAGCCTCCCGAGATCTCCCGGATCTGCGCGATTCCGCCCGCGACCGCGCGCACGCGCGCGCCGATCCCCGCGCGGTTCGAGGCGGTCCCGACGAGAGAGACGCGAAGCCAACGATTTCCCTCGGAAGCGTCGTTCCGGAAAAGCGCGTTCGGACCTCCCGCGTTCGCGAGGTAGAGATCGAGATCGCCGTCGTTGTCGAAATCGGCCCACGCGGCCCCCGCGCCCGACTCGGCGTCTCGAAGACCGACTTCCGTTCCGTCGGTGAAGACTCCGCTTCCTTGATTCTTCAATAGAATGTTCGATCCGGACTGTGCGACGAAGAGATCGAGCCGGCCGTCGTTGTCGTAGTCCGCCCATGCGGCGCCGATGCTCGGCCCTTCGTCGCCGAGAGGTCCCATCGTCGCGTCGACGAACGCGCCCCCATCGTTTCGAAGCAGACGGTTCGCCGTTCCGTCGTTGGCAACGTAGAGATCGAGATCGCCGTCGTTGTCGTAGTCCCCCCAATCGACTCCGTACGAGATCCCGTCGTCTCCGAGCGGCCCCGACGTGACGTCCGTGAAGGCTCCGCCGCCGTCGTTTCGGAAGAGGCGGTTCGCTCCGAAGCCGTTCCCGAGATAGACGTCCGGATCTCCGTCGTTGTCGTAGTCCCCCCACGCCGCGGAGAGCCCGAATCCGAACGGGTCTTGCAGAATCGGGGCCATCGTGTTCGTGAACGAACCGTCCCCGTTGTTCCGCAAGAGCAGATTCGCCGAGCCCGCGTTCACGACGAAGAGATCCACGAAGCCGTCGCCGTTGTAGTCCGCCCAGACGCCCGCGTAAGCATATCCCGCGTCGGCAAGCGGACCGGTCGTTGCGTCCGTGAAGATCCCGCCGCCGTCGTTTCGGAAGAGCTTGTTCGGACCGCCTTCGTTCACCAGATAGAGATCGAGGTCGCCGTCGTTGTCGTAGTCCGCCCAGGCCGCGCCCCTGCCGTCCGAGAGATCGCTCAGAGGATCCGACGTCGCGTCGGAGAACGAACCGTCTCCGTCGTTTTGGAGCAAGACATTCGATCCTCCGAGGTTCGCGACATAAAGATCCTCGTCTCCGTCGCCGTCGAAATCTCCCCACGCGATCCCCTGAGAGGCCCCCGCGTCCGCGAGCGGACCTTCCGCGACGTTCACCCAGAGCGGCTGCGGCTCGACGATCGTGAGCGCCTGGTCGACCGCGACCGCGGTCAGCGACTGCACGGTTCCGCTCGGCCAACGAACCTCGATCGTGTCGACGACGGAGGCCGCGCCGAGACCGAACGCCGCGACGAGAGGGTTCTGACCGAAGAATCCGTTCCCGCTCCCGATCTCCCGGATCTGCGCGAGCCCGCCCGCCACAACGCGCACGCGCGCGCCGATCGCCGCCCGGTTCGAGATTCTTCCCTCCAGCGCGACATGAATCCAGTGCGCTCCGCTCGCGAGGTCGTTCCGGAAGAGCCGGTTCGCGCCGAGGTTCGCAAGATAAAGATCGAGATCGCCGTCTTCGTCGATGTCCGCCCACGTGATGCTCTGGCCGTAACCCGGGTCGAGCAGCGCTTCGTTCGCCGCGTCGACGAAGACCCCGGATCCTTCGTTCCTAAAAAGACGGTTGTACCCGTTGTTGGCGAGGTAGAGATCGAGATCGCCGTCGTTGTCGTAGTCGAGCCAGGCCACCCCGTATCCGATCCCCGGATCGCCGAGAGGATCGCTCGTCTCGTCGGAGAAGACGCCTCCCCCTTCATTTCGAAGAAGCCGATTCGCGCCCCGGTTCGTGATGTAGAGATCGAGATCGCCGTCGTTGTCGTAGTCGCCCCAAGCCGCGCCCGATCCGATTCCCGCGTCGCCGAGAGGCCCGGTCGTCCCGTCCGAGAAGGTTCCGTTTCCGTTGTTCAGGAAGAGCTTGTTCGCGCCGTTCCGAACAAGATAGAGATCCGGATCGCCGTCGTT
Source organism: Gemmatimonadota bacterium (assembly GCA_020061515.1). Classification (GTDB taxonomy): domain Bacteria; phylum Orphanbacterota; class Orphanbacteria; order Orphanbacterales; family Orphanbacteraceae; genus VGIW01. The sequence continues at coordinate 4,324 of JAGUYC010000053.1, read as the reverse complement.
GTCCGCGTCCCCCCACGCCGCCCCCGACTTCCCGCCGGTCGAGGCAAGAAGCGTCGTTGTGGCGTCGGCGAAGGTTCCGTCCCCGTTGTTCCGGAAGAGGCGGTTCGAGCCGGTGCTGTTCACGAGATAAAGATCGACGTTGTTGTCCCCGTCGTAGTCGGCCCAGGCGACGGAACGGCCCGTCCCGTTGTCGTCGATCGGCGCCGCGGCGATGTTCGTGAAGACGCCGCCCCCGTCGTTACGGAAGAGCCGGTTCGCGGCGTTGCCGTTCGCGACGTAGAGGTCGAGATCGCCATCGTTGTCGTAGTCCGCCCACGCGACGCCGTAGCTCGATGCGACATCTTGAAGCAGGAAGTTTTCGACCACGACGAACGAACCGTTCTGGTTCTCGAGAAGTCGGTTCGCATCGTCGCTGTTCGCGATGTAGAGATCGAGATCGCCGTCCCCGTCGAAGTCGCCCCACGCCGCGCCGCGCCCTTCGCCCGGATCGCCGAGCGGGAGATCATCGAGCGCCGTGAACGCGGTGGACGGGTTCACGGGCGGCGCGATCAGGAAGACGGCGTCGCTCGTGTCGGCCGCGGAACCCTCCGCGTTGTAGAGAATCACGCGCACGAGCGCTTCGAGCGAAGGCCGGTTCGGAATCATCCACGGGAGAGATCCCCCTCCATCGCCCGGAAGGGAATCCGCGAGCGAAACCCACGACGCGCCGCCGCCGGTGTTGTACGCGACCGTATGCGCGGTCGCCGGCTCGCCCGTGTTCGTCCAGACGATGCTCTCCTCGCTTCCGATCTCCCACCGCTCGCCGCCGTTCGGCGCAACCACGCGCGGGATCGGAATCGCGAGAATCGAAAAGATTGCGTTGCTCGCGTCGCCGCCGCTTCCGTCCGTGTTCTCCATCGTGACGCGCACGAGCGCCTCATCGGTCGGCGTGCTCGGCACGGTCCAGGAATAGCTCCCGCTCCCCGGCCCCGTTTCGTAGTGGACCGAGTCCCAATCCGCCCCCGCGTTCGTCGAGTACTCGATGAACCCGCTCTCCGCCACGCCGCCGCTGTTCGTCCACCGGATCGTTTGGACCGACCCTTGCCCCCACTCCTCGCCGCCGTTCGGAGAGAGGACCGCGACGACGGGAGGCGCGAGCTCCCGAATGGTGTACACGGTGTCGACCGCGAGGTTCGTGAAGACCTTCTCGAGACCGGAAGGCCACGTCACCCGCACCGTATCGATGATTGACGCGCTCCCGAGGCCGAACTCCACGTCGAGCGAACCGTGCGAGAGATAGCCCGATCCGCCGTCGATCTCCCGGATTTGCGCGGCGCCGCCCGCGACGAGACGGACGTGCGCGCCGATCGAGGACGTGTTCGACACCACGCCGATCACGCGGAGCCGCACCCACGAGGCGGCCGGCGCCGAAAGGTTTTGGAATAAACGGTTCGCTCCGTTCTTGGCGAGATAGATGTCAAGAAGACCGTCCCCGTCGAAATCGGCCCACGCCGCTCCCCGTCCGCTCCCCGCATCGCCGAGCGGATCCGGCGTCGCGTCGACGAAGACGCCTCCGTCGTTGCGGAGAAGACGGTTCGCGGAACCGTCGTTCACCACATAGAGATCGAGGTCGCCGTCGTTGTCCGCGTCGGCCCATCCTATCCCCGTTCCGTTTCCCGTGTCGCCGAGAGGGCCGCTCGTCGCGTCGGCGAACACGCCCCCCCCGTCGTTCCGAAGAAGAACGTTCGCCCCAATGTTCGTCATGTACAGGTCGAGATCGCCGTCGTTGTCGAAATCGCCCCAGGCCGCGCCGCGCCCGCTTCCCGCGTCGCCAAGAGGGCCGCTCGTCGCGTCGACGAACACGCCCCCCCCGTCGTTCCGCAGGAGAACGTTCGCCCCGTCGTTCACGATGTAGAGATCCGAGTCGCCGTCGCCGTCGAAGTCGGCCCACGCGACTCCATGCCCGTTCCCGGCGCTTCCCAAGGGGCCGCTCGTCGCGTCGACGAACACGTTCCCGCCGTCGTTCCGCAAGAGGACGTTCGCCCCGTTGTTCACGATGTAGAGATCGAGATCCCCGTCGTTGTCGTAGTCGATCCAGGCGCAGCTTCTTCCCTCACCCGCGTCCCCGAGGGGGCCCGATGTTTCATCCGAGAAGGAACCGCCGCCGTTGTTCCGGAGGAACTTGTTCGCCCCGTTGTTCGTGATGTAGAGATCCAGGTCCCCGTCGCCGTCGGAATCCCCCCACGAGGCTCCCGCTCCGGCTCCGGCGTCCCCCAGCGGGCCGCTCGTCACGTCTTCGAATCCGAACGCGCCGTTGTTTCGGAGGAGTCGGTTCGCCGTTCCGACGTTCACGACGTAGAGGTCCGGATCCCCGTCGCCGTCGTAGTCCCCCCACGCGACCCCCGCGCCGCCCCCGGCGTCCGCGAGCGGCCCCGAGGCGGCGTCGCGCCAGCCGCCGAAGAGGAGCGCGCTCTCCGCGTTCACGAATCCCCAGCCGAAGATGTTGTCGAAGCCCGGGCTCCCGAGATCCATGCACGTGTAGGCGAGGATTCTCTCCACCGCTTCGGCGGGAAGCGTCGGGTCCTTCGAAAGAAGAAGCGCGGCGACGCCCGCCGAGTACGGCGACGAGAAGCTCGTCCCGTCGACGAACACGTAATCGCCGGACGAGTAGCCGGCGGAGCCGACGCGATCGGTCGTGTAGACGTCCGTTCCCGGAGCGGAGAACGCGAGACCCCATCCGTAGTTGCTGAACGAGGCCTTCGCGCCGGTCGGCATGAGGGCGGCGATCGATTGCACGGTGGGGAGCGACGAGGGATACCCAAGCCCCTCGACGCCGTTGTTCCCCGCGGAGGCGAAGTGGACCATTCCGCCGGCGCGCGTCGAGGCGTACTTGTCGTTCAGCGCGGTGCTCGGCGCGCCGTATGAATTGCTGTTGTTCGTGACGCGCGCTCCCTGGCTCTCCGCCCAGGCAAGCGCGTTCACGGTCCAACTCACCTGTCCCGACCACGTCCCGTCGCACGGAACGGTCGCGACCCCGATCCGCGCGGAAAGAACCTTGCAGTCGGGAGCGATGCCGACCGTCCCGATTGCGTTGTTGATGATCGCCGACACGCACCCCGCCACGGCGGTGCCGTGGTTGTCGCACTCGTTGCCGGGGCCTCCTCCCGTCGTCTGCCCCGTGAAGTCGCGGCCGGGAAGCTGGTTCAAGTCGGGATGATCCTGCTGCACGCCGGTGTCGAGAATGAGAATCTTGATCGACGCGCTTCCTGTCGTCGTGTCCCACGCCGCATCCCCGTCCATGTCCATGTCCGGCACGCCGCCGAACTGCCCCGTGTTGCGGATCCCCCAGAGATCCCCGAATCCGGGATCGTTCGGGATGAGCTCGGACCGGCCGGTGATCAGGAAGTCCGGTTCCGCCCAGGAAACGCGCGGGTCGCGCGCGATACGGTTCGCGAGCGCGAGCACGTCGAAGCCGTTCTTCGTCGGCGCCCGGAACCGAAAGGCCCCGTCCATCCCCCCGAACGGTTCAAGCGGAGCCGCGAGGTCCTCCGAAAGGGAACGGACGATCCCCTCCGGATCCGCTCCGCGCTCCGGATCGGCGCGAAAGAGAACGTCCGGCGTCACGGCGAGCAGGCCGAAGCTCGGTCCCTTGAACACCGGAGAGACGAACTCGACGCCGGGCGACGCGGCGACCGCGTCGATCCGTTTGTTCATGTCCGAAGCATTCTTCGCGGGCGCATCGAACTCGACGAACCGCCAGCGGTCGAGGGGGGCGCGCTTCGTCGTCGCCCCCGCGACGAGGATGTTTCCATCGAGCTTCTCGAGCAATCCCTCTTCGAGCCTCACGAGAAGGCGCGTCTCGTCCAGTTCGAGCGAAAGATCGCGTCCTTGGTACACGTAATGAGTGGGCGGGGCGGCGGCGGCCGCGCCGGCGAGCGCGAAGAGAAGAGCCGCGAGAAGAGCTCGATGGGGGCTCGGCATGGATGTTCTCCTTCGTTCGAGAGGCGCGCGGCGGCGCCCGGAGTTTCCTCACAGGGGGAGTCTCGGGAGTCGCTCCTGTCCGGCGGTCGGGAGACCGGTAGGCCGGAAGCCGCCGGGATCGGGGGGCGGGCGGGGAAGACACCGCACCGGCGGGCGCCTTTCAGGGACGTACGGAGCGAGGAGACGGCACCCGCGAAACCCCTTTGAATTGCCTTTGATTTTACCTCGTAAGACATTGAAAGTCAACAGGGTAAGGACGGCGGGGGGCGGACGGTCCAACTCGCGCCGCCCCAGCGCCTTCCGGCGATGCTTCCGCCCCTTGCGCACTCGTGGCCGGCCGGGATACGTTCGGACCGGGCCGGTT
>JAGUYC010000073.1 GCA_020061515.1 Gemmatimonadota bacterium | reverse complement strand
CTGCGACTCGTTCCCGGAGCGGCAGAAGCGGCAGCGCCCGCAGGGGACGTGGTGCGCGACGACGATCCGGTCCCCCGCGCCCCAACCGCGCGCGCGAGGACCGGTCCTCTCGACGACCCCGGCGACCTCGTGACCGAGAACCGTTCCCTTTTCGGCGCCGGCGAGCTTGTGCGTGTCGGATCCGCAGATCCCGACCGCGGCGACCCGAACGAGCGCGCCATCCGCCGGGACGCGCGGGAGAGGAACCTCCCCGATTCGCGCGCCGCCTTTTCCATCGGTCAAGACCGCGCGCATGCCGCGCCTCCTCCTTGAACCTGGTTCCTTAACATTCGGGAACCCGCAACCGGCCGTCATTCATTCTCTTGGCCCGATCGGAACCTGGTTCCTTAACATGAGCACCCCGATACGTTATCCTATCGAGTCGGGTTCTGCCACCTCGAGGTAGTTCCGGTGACAGGCTGCCGAACAGGAGTCGCCGCCGGAGTTGCGCAGCCTGTCGCCGAAACTTGAAATCGATCGTCGAATTAGAGTATCAGGTACCTATGTTTCTCCTTCTCGCGCTTCTCGTTCTCCCGGCGGTCGCCTCGCCGGCCGAGCGCCCCGAGGAAGTCCTCGTCGGGACGATCGCCCGCTTCGATCCGGTCCCGCAGGCGGGGAACCGGTACGCGAGCGCGGTCGCGACCGCCCCCGCGTGGCTCGTGATGGAGGAGCGCCCCGAGATCGTCTACGGGCAAGTCGACACCGAGGGGGTTTTCGACGAAGACAACCTTCTCTGTGTCCGCTCGCGCGTCTTCGGGTTCGCGACGGAGTCGTTCGCGTGGACGGAGGAGCGGACGATGCGGCGCTACACGCTCTCCGTCGCGAAGCGGCTCGATCGGAACGCGGCGATCGGGATCGCCTACACTTGGTGCGCATCGGATGACGCCGATCTCGACGCGGTCGATTCGTGGGATCTCGGGCTCGCGTGGAAACCCCTTCCGCGCATCGACCTCGCCGCGAACGCGAGGAATCTGCTTCGGACCGAGTTCGGGGAGTTCAAGCTCGGGCGGATCGTCGAGGCGGGGGCGCGCGCGGCGCTTCTCCCGAACGCGCTCTTCGTCTTCGCGGAGGCGCGGCGGTTCGCGGGGGATGACCTCGCGGACGTCGTCCCCGTCTTCGGAGCGGAGTTCGAGCCCTTCGGTTTTCTCACGCTCCGCGGGCGAGCGGACACGGAGAGCACGCAGGGCCTCAACATCGAGCTCACCTACGGCTCCTCGTCGATCGGCTTCCACTACCTCTTCCGCAAGGGGGAGGAGGACGGGTCGCTCGCGTACCTCAAGCTGCACATCCCGCGGAGGTGAGCCATTCGTAGCCCCTTGCCGATTTCTTCGGAAGCGGAACCGCGGGCAGGATCGCGAGCTTCGGTACGCGGGCCCGAGTCCGCCGTATACTGACGGCATGAGCCGAGAATCCGAATCCCGCCGCGCCGCACGGATCGCCCTTCTCGTTCTTCTCCTCGCCCTCGCCTTCTCCGTCCTCGTTCGCGTTCGGCTGCTCGATGTCCCTCTCGAGCGGGACGAGGGGGAGTATGCGTACATGGGGAGGCTGATTCTCGAGGGGACGCCTCCCTACGCCGAGGCGTACAACATGAAGCTTCCGGGGATCTACGTCGTATACGCGGGGATCCTCGCGCTCTTCGGCGAGACGATCCGAGGGATCCATCTTGGGCTTCTCGCGGCGAACGTGCTCGCGATCGTTCTCGTCTTCGCGATCGCGCGACGGTTCCTTCGAAAGCTCGGAGCGGCGGCGGCGGCCGCGTGCTACGCCGTTCTCTCGGCGAGCCGCGGCGTGCAGGGGGTCTTCGCGAACGCCGAGCACTTCCTTCTCGTCTTCGTTCTCGCCGGATTTCTTGTGCTCGCGCGGCCGGATGCGCTCCGGCGCGCCGGTCGGATCTTCCTCGCGGGGCTTCTCCTCGGGGCCGGGTTCGTCGTCAAGCAGCACGGCGCGGCGTTCGTTCTCCTTGGGTTTCTTCTCGTGGCCGGCGCGACGGTCCGCGAGAAGGCTCGCGCGAGCCATCTCGGGGCTCGGGTTCTCGCATTTGCGGCGGGGGCGTGCGTCCCCTACGCGCTCGTCCTCTTCTGGATGGCGGCGGCGGGGACGCTCCGCGCCTTCCGGCACTGGACGGTCGAGTACGCCGGCGCCTACGTTTCGCAGGTTCCGCTCGGCGAGGTTCCGGGCCGCTTCCTCGCTCTCTTCGGGGGCGTCGCGGGACACGCCCCCTCGATCTGGATCCTCGCAGGAGGCGGGGTCGTTTCCCTTCTCCTCTCACGGGCCCGCCGGGCGCTTGTCTTGCTCGCGGCTCTCTTCTTCTCTCTCGCCGCCGTCTCTCCCGGATTTTACTTTCGACCTCATTATTTCGTTCTTCTTCTTCCGGCCGCCTCGCTTCTCGCGGGGGAGGGGATGGAGCGGATCGAGCGGCTTCTCGGGCGGCGTTTCGGATCGGGGGCGTCCGCCGGCGTCGCATCGCTCGCCCTGCTCCTCGCGCTCGCCTTCGCCGTGCACCGGGAGAGGGCCTTCTTCTTCACGATGACCCCGGAGGAGGCGTGCCGATCGACCTACGGGCTCAACCCCTTCGTCGAGTCGATCGAGATCGGGGAACGTGTGCGCGAGAGGACGCGCCCCGACGAGCGGATCGCGGTGATCGGGTCGGAGCCGCAGATCTACTTCTACGCGGACCGGCGCGCGGCGACCGGATTCCTCTACATGTATCCCTTGATGGAGGCGCAGCCCTTCGCGCGCGCGATGCAGGAGCAAATGATCGCCGAGATCGAGCGCGCGTCCCCGGCGGTACTCGTCTTCGTTCGAAACCGGCACTCCTGGGCGGTTCGTCCCGATTCCGAAACGCTCCTTCTCGATTGGTTCGATACCTATCGAGAGCGACACTACCGCTTGGCCGGCCTCATCGAGCAGCATCCGGAACGAAGCGTCCATCACTGGGGGGCGGAGCGTCCGTGGCCGCCGCGGACGAGCGATTGGATCGCGCTTCTCGAGCGGCGCGAAGAAACGCGCACCGGCTTCTGGGGGAGCGGAGTCCCCGACTGAAGCGAGAGCAACGTCCGCGGACTCGATCCCTCACTCCAAATCGTAGCTCGCCAGCACCTCGACGACCGTCTCCGTGATCGGCTCGGACGGGTCGTCGGTCGCCTCCTCGGTCTTCACGATCCCGACTCCGTCCGCGGCGTAGATCGTCCGCACGACGGTCATGGAATCGACCATGCCGAGTTCCGGATAGGAGAAGAGGATGCGCTGCGTGATCTCCCCGCGGTACGCGTCGGTGAAGGCGCCGGCGGGGACGGTGACGCTCGCGCGCCCGCGACTCGCGGCGCGGAAGAGGATCTCGACGTCGAAGTCCAGCGTGTCGGTCGGGCCGGAGATGTCGCCGAGGACCATCGCGAAGGTCGTCTCCGCTTCGATGAGCGTCCAAGCCGTTCCGGAGGCCGCGTCGAAGTCGGCGTACTTTTAAGGAAGACTCCTCGTGAGCACGGCGCGGAAGTAGTCGGCGACGGGGTCGTCTTCCATCTCGGGATCGTCCTCGGAGGAGGGCGGGATGACAGAGACGTCCTGCCCTTCCTGCCGCGCGAGGGTCGACTCCTTGTCGGCGTGATCATAGAAGACATACCAGGTTTTCCCGTCCCGCGATTCGGTGCCGACGATCGTCGAGGTGTCGGGCGTCGCGGCTTTCTGCTCGCCCGTCGTCACCGCGTAGATCCAGGTGTTCCCCACCGCGAGGGGGAGCGTGATCGCCTCTCCACTCGGGCCCGTGCTGTCGTCGCCCCCGCAGGCCGCGAAGAAGAATGGGAGAAGAAGCAGGAGCAGAACCGCCCGAAAATCGTCCCCTCGCTTCATGGGTGATCCTCCTTCGCGGAATCAGATACCCGATTCGAGGCGCGCCGTCCAACCGTTTGCGCGGAGAGGGTCGCCGAGCCGTCCAGGCCCTGGGCGGCCTTTCGATCGCGCCGCCCAACAGGTGGGCGGGGGCGCGTTCGCGCCCTGCGGGTCGCCTCGCTCGATGCATCGCTTCCTCTTGCACTTGCCGGTGCCCGTCCCGGCGTGTGTTGTGGGGAACGGATCCTGCTTGGGCCGGTCCCCAGAACCGGCCCGCGGGAGGGAGGTGATGCGGCGGCAAGCGAACCGGGCGTCGGATGGGATGGGATGTGCGGATGAAGGGAAGGAGTGAGAATTCGATGAAGTTGCTTTCAATCGCAGCGATCGCGCTTCTGGTTTTCGTGTTCGCGCCGGCGGCGCGGGGGGCTTCGCCGGGGGACGTCGTGATCACCGAGATCATGCAGAATCCGGACGCGGTGAGCGACACGTACGGGGAGTGGATCGAGCTCTACAACCCGACCGCTGCCGGGATCGACATCAACGGATGGGTGATCGGGGACGGGGGGACCGAGGCGCACACGATCACCGCGGGCGGCTCGCTCGTGATCCCGGCGGGCGCGTTCCTTGTGCTCGGGCGGAACGACGACCCGGCGGTAAACGGCGGCTATACCTGCAACTACAAGTACGCGGGGATCACGCTCGGCAACGCGGCGGATCGGGTGGTGATTCGGCAGGGGACGACGACGATCGACTCGGTCGCTTACGACGACGGTGCGACGTTTCCGGATCCGACCGGCGCCTCGATGGAATGCATCGATCCGCTCGCGAACAACAATCTCGGATCGAACTGGCAGGAGTGCGTCGTCTCGACGTACGGGGCCGGGGATTACGGAACGCCGGGGGCGCCGAACGATGCGTGGGGCGTTCCCTCGGGCCCTCCGGTGATCAGCGGGACGCGCCATGAGCCGGCATACCCGAGCTCCGCGGACACGGTCCTCGTGGCGTCGGAGGTTCGGGACGACGAGGGGATCTCCCAGGTCTGTCTCTATTACCGGGTGAACGGCGGCGTCTCGCAGATGACCGTGATGGCGGCCGGGTCGGGACATTGGTTCGAGGGCCTGATCCCGCCGGCGGCGGATGGATCGAGCGTGAGGTACTACGTGTGCGCGATCGACGAGGGCGGGCACACGTCCTACGATCCGGCGGGGGCGCCGGCGGAGACGTACGGCTACACGGTGGAGGATCATCTCCCGACCGTCGTCATCAACGAGATCCTCGCCTCGCCGCAGGGGGACGCGAACAACGACGGGATCATCGACGCGTATCAGGACGAGTTCATCGAGCTCTACAATCCAGGCGCGACGAGCGTGGACGTCTCGGGTTGGACCCTCTCCGACGACGACTCTCCGACCGGAGCGTTCATCTTCCCGGCGGGGACCCTGATCCCCTCGCATGGATTTCTGACCCTCTTCGGCGGCGGATCGCCCCAGGGGTTCGAGGGTCCGGTCTTCGCCGACGACGGACGGATTGGGAACGGCCTCTCGAACAGCGGGGACACCGTGGAGCTTCGAAGGCAGGGCGAGCGGATCGACCAGCGCACCTACGGGTCCGAGGGGAACCACGGCGAGTCGTTGATCCGCTTCCCGGACGGCTATGGGGAGTGGACGCGCCCCTCGCTGGAGGGCTTCGACTGGGACTACAGCCCGCAAGCCTCCAACGGCGGGAGCGTCACCTGGACGACCGGAAAAAGCTGGGGGGCGATCAAGAGGCTCTTCCAGGAAGCGGACGAGTAGCGGCCGAGGAAGATGTGGGGCGGGGCCCGCGGCCCATGCGCGGGCCCCAAGACTCGGGGAACGCGATCGGTTGCGGGCGGGTCGTCCGCCCGGGGGGTTGCTTTGAGCGCCGAGGCATGCCTTCCGCGCGCCTCCCCTCCAGGATGGACTCTTTGGACCGGGACACCCCATGTGCTAGACTGCGCGGGAAAACGGTCCGACGTCCGGGGTTTCAGAGGACGAACGCATGCTGGAGATCCTCCTCGCGATCAGCGTCATCCCTTTTCTGATCGAGATGGCGCTCCTGGTTCGAGCGATCGCTTGGACCCGCCGAGAAAGACGGACGAGGAGGTCTCCTTTCGCTCCACGAGTCGCGGTGATCGCTCCGCACTACGGGTGGGACGCGCAGGCGGAGGCGAACGCGCGGTTGCTCCTCGACCAAGACTACCCCGGCGAGTACCAAGTCTTCTTCGTCACCCACGTCGATGGCGACGGGCGGCCCGATCGGTCCTACCGGCGCCTGCAGAGGCTCGCGTCCGCCGGCGCGCGCGCGCGCGTGCTCCTCGCGGCCAACGTGGTCGACCACGACCTGGGGCGATCGCAGAAGGCGGAGAACCTCCTCACGGCGCTTGCGGCGGTGCCGGGGGAGGTCGAGGTCTTCGCATTCATCGATGCGGACGCGGGGATCCAGAAGGATTGGCTCGAATGCCTCGTTCGGCCGCTTCAGGACGAGGAGGTCGGGGTCGTCACCGGAGCCCGCTTTTACGCGCCGATGGTTCCGAGCGTCGCCTCGTACACGGAGGCGGTCTGGGTGAACTTCCAGATCGCGCTCTACGGGGATCCTCGCATCGGGATGGTCTGGGGCGGGTCGTCGGCGATCCGGAGGGAAACCTTCGCGCGCGGGGAGATTCTCGCGCTCTGGAGGAAGGCGCTCTTCGAGGATCAGCACCTGACGCGGGCGGTGTCCGAGCTCAAGAAGAGAATCCACTACGTGCCCGAGTGCATCCCGGTACACTACACCGCCGAGCGGGGATGGCGCCCGGTGTTCGAGTTCACGAACCGTCAGATGGCGGTGACCTATTGGATGAAGCTTCGGCTCTCCTGGTGGCTTTGCCTCACGCACCTCCTCCCGAAGGGAGCGGTCTTCGCCCTTGCGATTCCCCTCACGGTTCACGCTCCCGAGCGATACGGGATTCTCCTCGCGGTGCCGTTTCTCGAATCGTTGAGCTATCTTCTTTTCACGCGCACGCTCCCCGAGAGGCTTCGCAAGGACCGAAGAATCCGCCGGACGATGCTCCTCACGGCCCTCGCCGTTCCGGCGGCGATGTTGCTCGGAGGGATCAACAGCCTGTGCGCCCCCTTCAAGCGTTCGATCGTGTGGGGAGGAGTGCGCTACGCGTACCGGCATCCGGAGGGGTGCCGGATTCTCGGGCGCGTTCCTCGTCCGATCGAGGAGCCCCGCACGAGCGCCTGGGAGGGCTTCTTGAGAAAGGTCCGGGCTCCCCTCGCGCGTCTCCTTCAGGTCGAGCCGGGCTTCCGCACGGGCGATCTCTCGGAGGAGGACTAGCATGGCCATCCGCAGCCGCATCCCCCCGGGGGGTTTCGTGCGAACGTTGGCGGCGGCGCTCGACGAGGACGGGATCGCCACGCGCACCTTTCTCCGGTATCAGGCCTTGAAGGAGTTCTTCAACCTGCGCCACCCGCTCGGGGCGCGGCACGGGAAGGGAGACGGGGTGCAGCTCATTTCCCTTCGGATCACGGACCGGTGCAACCTCCGGTGCCACTCGTGCGGGCAGTGGGGGGACAACGGCTACCTCTTGGACACGCCGTCCCGCGAGCTCCGGCGGCGCGAGGTTCCAATAGAGATCTATCGTCGATTCATCAACGAAATCGTGACGGCCGGTTGGTCCCCCATCTGGTACGTGTGGGGGGGCGAACCGATGCTCTACCCCGGCATCCTCGAGGTGTTCCGCGCCATCCATGAGAAGCGGATGCCGATCTCGCTCGTCACGAACGGAACGCGCGTCGCGGCTCACGCGAAAGAGATCGTCGAGACCTGCCGGGTCTTCTATATCAGCGTCGACGGCCCGAACGCGGCGATCCACAACCGCCAGAGGCCCGGCGCGGGCGAGACGGCCGACAACTTCCGGGAGGTCGTCGCGGCGCTCGAGGCGATCCGCGAGGAGAAGAAGAGGCGCGGTTCGATCTATCCGCTCGTCGTGCCGCTCTCCTGCGTCACGAGCTACAACATCGATCATCTCGTCGATCTCTATCGCTTCGTCGCCGAGTACGCGGACGCGCACATCCTTTATCTCACCTGGTGGATCGATCCGGAGTCGGCGGAGGAGCACAGCCGGGAGTTCGAACGCCGCTTCGGCTTCCAGCCGAGGACGCACCTCGGATGGATCGGGTCGTGGAAGGATTTCGACCATCGCCTCGTGGCGGAGAAGCTCGAGGCGATGCGCGGGCTCTCACGAGCGAGCGGCCGTTGTCCTCCGATCCCGATGCCGGCCCTGAAGACCCGCGAGGAGATCGAGCGCTACTACACGAACCACGCGGACGATTTCGGCTACGATCAGTGCGTCAGCATCTTCATGACGATGGAGATCGACAGCAACGGGAACGTCAGCCTCTGCCGGGACTATCACGACTACGTGATCGGCAACATCGCCCGGGATGACGTGCGGACGATGTGGAACAACGAGCGCGCTCGGCGCTTCCGCCGGTCGATCAGCACCGAGGGGATCCTGCCCGCCTGCCGGCGCTGCTGCGGGCTGATGGGGTTCTGATGGGGGAGAGCGCCGCCGGGCGGGACGAGCACGCGGCGATCGGGCGCTCGGCGGGGACGATCGGGGCCGCCACGCTTCTCTCGCATGTCTTCGGCATGGGCCGCGACGTCCTCTTCGCCTTCCTCTTCGGGACGTCTCTTCAAGCGGACGCGTTCAACCTCGCCTTCTCCGTTCCGCAATTCCTTCGAAGACTCTTCGGCGAAGGGGTGATGAACGCCGCATTCGTTCCCGTCTACACGCAGCATCGGATCGCAAAGGGAGAGGAGGAGGCGTCGCGCTTCGGGTCGAACGCGCTCGTCGTGCTCACGATCCTTCTCGTTCTTCTCGTGGCGCTCGCGGCCTGGGCCGCGCCTTTTCTCGTCGGGCTCTACGCGCGCGGGTGGAGGGACGATCCTCTCCGCATGGAGGCGACGGTCCGCTTCACACGCCTTCTCTTCCCGTATCTCCTTTTCATCGGCCCCGCGGTCCTCGTCATGGGGATCCTGAACGCGCTCCGGCGCTTCGCGATCCCCGCGCTCTCCCCGGTGGCCTGGAACATCGGCATCCTCGCCTTCGGCTTCGCGGCGCTCGCGCTTCCGAGGGGAGGCTTCGCGCGGATGGACCTCTTCTGTGCGGGGATCCTGTTCGGTTCCGTCTTGCAGCTTCTCGTGCAGGTGCCCGAGCTTCGCCGAGCGGGATTCCGCTTCCGGCCGCGCGTCGATCTCGCGAGCCCCGAGCTTCACGCGGTCGGATCGCTCATGCTCCCCGGAGTTCTCGGGCTCGCCGTCGTGCAGATCAACGTGCTCGTCGATACCCTCTTTGCCACGCTCCTCGAAGAAGGATCCGTGACCGCGCTTCGCCTCGGAAACCGCGTGATGTTCCTCCCGCTCGCGGTCTTCGCGACCGCCGTCGCCTCGGCGTCGCTTCCTCCCCTCTCCGCGCAGGTGGCGGAGGAGGGGCTCGAGCGGGCGAAGAGAACCCTCTCCTACACGCTTCGGCTTCTCTTCTTCCTCCTCATCCCCGCCACGGTCGGGCTCATGGTTCTTCGCCGCCCGATCATTCGTCTCTTGTTCGTGCGCGGGGAGTTCGACGCGGAAAGCTCGCTCGCCCTCACCTCGACCGCGCTGCTCTTGTATTCGCTCGGGCTCTTCGCGTTCGGCGGCGTGAAGGGGGTCTCGCAGGTTTTCTTCTCGCTGCGGGACACGCGGACGCCGGTCGTCGTCGGCGCGGTCGCGGCCGGCGCGAACATCCTCTTCGACCTCCTTCTTTATCGGCCTCTCGCCGTCGGAGGGCTCGCGCTCGCGACTTCGCTCGCCGGGATGACCAACTTCTTCCTCCTTCTCGGTTTTCTCGTTCGGCGCCACGGCCGGCTCGGCGGCCCGTCTCTCGCCGGGTCGTCTCTGCGAACGCTCGGCTCCTCTCTCGTGATGGGCGCGGTCTTGTGGATGGTGAGCCGCCTTCTCGATCCGGGGGAAGCGCCCGGGCTCGGCGCGCAGCTTCTCCATGTCGGGGGGAGCATGGCGGCCGGTCTTCTCGCCTTCCTCCTCGCCTCTCTCGTCCTCGCGCGGCGCGAGCTCGCCGAGATTCGGGAGGCGGTGCTCCGGCGGTAGGATTCGAGGGACACCCTACCGATCGTTTCACCAGACACAGGATGAGACGCGCGGTATTCTGATCACGAGCGTGGGGGACGGGTAGGGTGTTTCTCGAGTCGCTCCGTTTCGCAGTACAGGACGAGGCTTTCGATATCCTGATCGCGAGCGTGGCGAAATGAGCAGGGTGTCCCCCGAAGGGTCTCGGCCATTTTCTTCGCGAAGGACCTCGTGGCGACGGGAGAACTCATGAGCGCAGTTATCCTCCTCCGAAGGCTCTTGGTGCCCGTCTTCATGATTCTCGTGCTGTTGCCGACGGAGCTTCGGGCCCAGGACAGTGCGTCCCGGTTCCGCATCGAGGTGGAGGCCGGCGCGGTATGGCAGAGCGAAAACGACGTCGAGATTCCCAACGACGGATCAGCGAGCCGTTTTTCGCTCACCGACCTGGTCGGGACCGGGCCGTGGGCCGCGGGGCGGCTCTACGTCACGTGGCAACCCGGCGCTCGCCACAGCCTTCGGCTGCTCGCGGCTCCCCTCTCGCTGTCCGAGGCGGGCGTGGTACGCGCGCCCATTCGCTTCGCCGGGGAGACCTATGCTGCGGGGGCGGTCGCTCGAGCCACCTACACGTTCAATTCCTACCGGCTGACGTACCGGTATCGCATTCACGCAGGCGACCGGATCACCGCATGGATCGGACTGACCTCGAAGATTCGGGACGCCGTGATCGCGCTCGAGCAAGGCGCGATCGCGAGCCGAAAGGAAGACCTGGGCTTCGTGCCGCTGCTTCATCTGTCCGGCGAATGGCGGTGCGCCGAGGCTTGGCGTGTGAGCCTGGATGCGGACGTGATCGCCGGCGGTCCGGGCCGCGCGGAGGACGTGGCCGTGAAGCTGGGCCGCGATCTGGGCGCGCGGTGGGCGGTCGAGGCGGGCTATCGTCTGGTCGAAGGCGGCGCCGACGTGACGGACGTCTACACGTTTGCATGGCTCCACTACGCCGTGGTCGGGATCAAGCGGCACTGGTGACCCCGCCGCCGCTCCCGAGCCGCAGGGAACATCCCCCTTCTCCGCTCCTCGTCGTCGCACGAATCGGACTATACTCCGCTCGGGGAGGGGAGCGATGAAGACGGAGGATCTGGAGCGTCTTCCCGATCACCCGGGCGTCTACCTCATGAAAGACGCCGACGGGCGGGTGATCTACGTCGGGAAGGCGAACCGCCTCCGTGCGCGCGTGCGGAGCTACTTCGGGCGCCGTCACGAGTCGCCGCGGCTTCGGGCTCTCGTCTCGCGCATCGAGAACGTGGAGACCTTCCTCGTCGACTCGGAGCTCGAGGCGCTCCTTCTCGAGCTCAACCTGATCAAGGAACACCGTCCCCGCTACAACGTCCGCCTGAAAGACGACAAGCGGTACCCGTACATCGAGGTCACGCTCGGCGAGCCTTTCCCGCGGGTCTTCGGGACGCGGCGCCCGGCCGCGGAGGGGTCGCTCCTCTTCGGGCCGTACACCGACGCGCAGGCGATGCACCGGGTCCTTCGCCTCATCCGGCAGGTCTTCCCGGTCCGCTCGTGCACGGCGGTTCTTCCTTCACGTGCCGTCCGTCTCTGCTTCGATTATCAGATCAAGAAATGTTCGGGCCCGTGCGAGGGGAAGGTGTCCGAGGAGGACTACCGCCGAATGATCGATCGCGTGATCCTCCTTCTCAAGGGAAAGAACCGGACTCTGGTCGAAGAGCTTCGCCGGGAGATGGCGCGCGCCTCCGAGGATCGCCTCTTCGAGAAGGCCGCGATCCTTCGGGATCAGATCGCGTCGGTCGAGCGGGTGATCGAGAGGCAGAGGATGAGCGCAAGCGACCCGGCCGACCGGGATGTGGTCGCGCTGTCGGAGGGGGACGGCGAGCTCGTCGCCGTGCTCCTTCGCGTGCGCGAGGGAAAGATGACCGGAAAGGAGACCTTCCCCCTCCAGGCGGGGGCGGAGGAGGAGCCGCTCGGCCCCTTTCTCAAGCGGCTCTACGAAAACGCCCCGGCGATCCCTCCGGAAATCCTCGCCGACCGGGAGGCGGCGGATCGCGAGGCGATCGAGGCGTGGCTCGCCTCGCGCGCGGGCTTGCGCGTGCGGCTCCTCGTTCCGAGCCGCGGGGAGAAGAAGCGGCTCGTCGATCTCGCCCGCGCGAACGCCGAGCACGAGCGGCAAGCGCTCCTTGTGCGGAAGCTCGCTCGAAAGGACCGCTCGTTCGAGGCGCTCCGGGAGATCCGGCGCGCGCTCGAACTTCCGCGCCTTCCGCGCCGCATCGAATGCTTCGATTGTTCGAACCTCGGGGATCGAGACCTCGTGGGATCGTCGGTGTCGTTTCGGGACGGGCTTCCGGAGAAGGCGCGGTACCGGCGCTATCGGATTCGGACCGTGAAGGGGATCGACGACGTCGCCTCGATCGGCGAGATCGTGGGAAGGCGGTTCCGCCGCCTTCTCGCCGAGGGGGATCCGCTTCCGGATCTCGTCCTCGTCGACGGGGGGAAGGGGCAGCTCGCCGGGGCGTGCGCCGCCCTCCACGAGGCGGGAGCGGAGGGGACGGAGGCCGCCTCGCTCGCGAAGAGGGAGGAGGAGGTTTTCCGTCCGGGGATCTCCGAGTCGATCCGCCTTTCGGATGGGCCGGGCCTTCGGCTTCTTCAGAGGATTCGGGACGAGGCGCACCGCTT
>JAGUYC010000272.1 GCA_020061515.1 Gemmatimonadota bacterium | reverse complement strand
GTGATCCCATACCTCATTCTCCCCGGCGCGCTCCTCGTCCGTGAGGTCCGCGAGCGCTCGCCGCTCGGATGTTTCTCCGGGCTTTCCCGCGCGGGTTGCGTGCCGACGCTCGCCGGGCAGGAAGCGCTCGTTCGAACCCTCGACCGCATGGATCCGACGCGCGCGCCGCTCCTCGTTCTCCTCCCGCGCCACGACCGCGTGTTCGCCAACGATGCCAGCATCTACTTCCTCGCCGGCCGGCCGATCGCGACCCGTTTTCACGAGCTTCATCCGGGCGTGGCGACGACGGAGCGCGTGCAGCGGGAGGTCGTCCGCGAGCTGATCGACCGGGATCTCGAGCGGATCGTCCTTCTTCAATGGGGAAACCCGGGGGAGCCGAACGCGAGCCGTCTCTCCAGCGGGGTCGATCTTCTGGATCGAACGGTGCGCGCCCGATACGTCCCCGAGCTCACGGTGGGGATGTACGAAATCTGGCGGCGGCGCGAGTGAACGCGCGCTCGAAGACCGGGATTGGCTCGCCGGCGGTCGGAAAGTGGGCCGTGATGGAATCGAACCATCAACCTACTGATTAAGAGTCAGTTGCTCTACCAATTGAGCTAACGGCCCGGATCGAAGCGCGAAAAAAAAGAGGCGCGAGCCAAGAGGAAACGTACACCCGGCCTCGCCCTCTGTCAACGGAAAACCCCGCATCTCACCGGGCCCCAAGACGCCCCGCCTCGGCGCGCAGCGAGTCCGCCTCCGCCGCTCTCCCCTCCGCCTCCCGCACATCGGCGAGATGACCGAGGGCCTCGGCCTTCGATGCGGTCTCTTCCGATGCGAACAGGGGGATCGCCTCCTCGAGCGCGCGGGACGCCTCCGCGAGCCTTCCTTGCCTGAGAAGAACGAGCCCAAGGCTGTCGAGATAGAAGCGCCTACGTCCCGGTTCGAGCGCGATCGCCTCCCGCACAAGCCTCTCCGCGCGATCGAGCGCGACCCCTCGCTCCGCGTAGAGATAGCCGAGCGCGTTCTTCGCGAGCGGAACCCGATCGTTTCGCCGAACCGCCTCCTCGAAGGCGCGCGTCGCCTCGTCGATCTTTCCGGTTCGATAGAACGCGTCCCCCCTGAGGTAGTGGTAGTGCCACGTTCGGTCCTCGTCGATGCCGAGAAGCGCGCTTCGCGAGACGAGGAGCGCGAGGGCGACGAGGAGAAGAGACCCCGCCGCGCGCGCCGGACGCCTACGGAGGCTTTCCCCGAGCGACGCGAGGCCGGCCGACGCGCCGATCGCGAGAAGCGGAAGAAGCGGAAGACGGAAACGTCCGACGACGAAGAACGCGACGATCGCCAGGCCGAGGATGAGCCCGTAGAGGAGAAGGAGCCGCCCACCCCGCGTCCTCCGGAGGATGACGAGACCGGGGAGCGCGAGCGCGAAGAGGAGCCCGAAGCGGATCGGCGCGAGCCGGAGGGGAAGGCTCTCCTCCTCGACCGCGGCGAAGTCGATGTTGTCCGAGATGTCGCGGTCGTTGATCAATACATAACACTTTCGGATCAAAAGCATCGAGGCGCTTCCCGGGCTCGAGGCGATCCACGCGAGACCGCGCCGGAACCAGTAGCCTGAGACCTCGGAGGGCCGGAGCGGCCTTCCTTGCGCCCGCTCGGCGATCTCCACGGCCGCTCGTCTCGCCTCGCCCGGCTCGTTCGGAAGATCCGGCGCGCGCGCGGACCAACCGTCCGCGCCGGAGTGGTTTCCCATGTAGAAGTTGACGCCGCCGTTCGAGGAGATGAGCACGACATCCCCCCCGCGAAGGTTGTGGAGAAACGCGGGAGAGACCGCGAGCGCCGCTCCCGCCGCGACGAGCCCGAACGCTCGAAGATCGCGCCGGTAGCGGACGAGAAGCGCCGGGAGAAGAACGAGGACCGCCGGCCACGCGAGAGCGGAGAGCCCGACGAGAACGCCGGCGAGGAGGAAGAGCGGGCGCTTGCGGCTCTCCTCCGCGAAGAGGAGCGCGAGAAGCGCGAGAAGGTCGAGAAGAAGGACGGTCGAGGCGGGAAGAAGCGTCGCGCCGTAGAAGGCCGCGGGAGCGTAGAGAGCGACGAGAGCCCCTGCGAGGATCGCGCGCCCCCTCCCCACGATCCGGAGCGCGAGGAGCATCGTGAGCGGAGCGGCGAGGGCGGAGAGGACGAGGAGCGCGAAACGGGCCGAGGCCGCGCTCTCGCCGAAGACCCGAACGCACGCGGCGAGAAGAGCGGAGAGAAGCGGGGGACGATAGAGGACAGGGTCCCACGCGGCGCCTGAGGCGAGGCCGACCGCATCGCGCCAGTAGAGAGCCTCGTCGACGAGCGGGATGTCGAATACCGGCTCGCCGCGGATCGCGAACCCGTGCGCGAGACGGATGGCGAGCGCGAGAACAAAGAGAAGAGCCGCCTCGACGAATCTCCTTCCGCGCATCGTGATCATGATACCCGATCCTCTTTTCGGGATGGTACCGAATCCCCGGCCCGGTGTAGAGTCATCAGGAAACGGGCCGCGGGGTCGGCCCGCAGGCTTCCCGCGCGTCCGCGGGCCGGCGTGCGGGGCTTCGAAAGCGTGGTTGCGATGGAACGATTCGTCAGCCTCCTCGGCGTCGCGGTTCTCCTCGGCATCGCCTTCCTCCTCTCGAACAACCGCCGCCGGATCCGCGCGCGCATCGTGGTTTCCGGGCTCGCGCTCCAGTGGGTCTTCGCCGTCCTCATCCTGAGAACGGCTCCGGGGCGCATGGTCTTCGAGGGCGCCCGCGCCGGAATCGCCAAGATCCTCGGCTTCACGGATCACGGGGCATCGTTCCTCTTCGGAAACCTCTATCGCGGGCTGGACGACGTGGTCGCCGGAATCGGCGGCCCGGGCCCGTACGGGCTCGTCGATCTCACGACGGGAGAAGCGGCCCCGATCGGCGTCGTCTTCGCCTTTCATGTTCTCACCACGATCATCTTCTTCGCCTCCCTCATGGGCGTGCTCTACCATCTCGGCGTCATGCAGCGGATCGTGGGCGCCTTCGCGTGGGTGATGCGGAAGACGCTGCAGACGAGCGGCGCCGAGACCCTCTCGTGCGCGTCGAACATCTTTCTCGGGCAGACCGAGGCCCCTCTCGTCGTCCGGCCTTACGTCGCGCAGATGACCCGCTCGGAGCTGATGACCATCATGACCGGCGGGTTCGCGACGATCGCGGGGGGCGTCCTCGCGGCGTACGTCCGTTTCGGGGTCGACGCGGGCCATCTCGTCGCGGCGAGCGTCATGTCCGCCCCGGCGGCGGTCGTGATGGCGAAGATCATCCTTCCGGAGACGGAACAGCCGGCGACCGCGGGCGACATCAAGATCCCGTGGGAACGAAAAACCGCCAACGTGATCGACGCGGCGGCGAGCGGCGCCGCCGACGGCCTTCGGCTCGCGCTGAACGTCGGGGCGATGCTCCTGGCGTTCATCGCGCTCGTGGCGATGATCGACTTCTTCCTCGGGTTCCTCCACACGAGCCTCCGCGAGATTCTCGGCACGATCTTCTCGCCGATCGCCTGGACGATGGGCGTTCCGGCGAAAGACATGCTCGCGGTCGGGAACCTTCTCGGCACGAAGATCGCGATCAACGAGTTCGTCGGCTATGTCGAGCTCGGCCTCGCGAAGGAGACCCTCTCCGAGCGATCGACGATCATCGCGACGTACGCCCTCTGCGGCTTCGCGAACCTCGGATCGATCGCGATCCAGATCGGCGGCATCAGCGGGATCGCTCCGGAGCGCCGCGGGGATCTCGCGAGGCTCGGCCTTCGGGCGATGGCCGCGGGAGCGCTCGCCTCGTGGATGACCGCCTGCATCGCGGGGACCCTTCTCTCATGAGACGCGCGCG
>JAGUYC010000102.1 GCA_020061515.1 Gemmatimonadota bacterium | reverse complement strand
TGCCGCGGGCGCAAGGGCCGGGCGGACGGATGGTTCCGCCGCCTCCCGTCCCGGCGCGTCTGAAGCGGCCGGGCGGAGGACGAAGAGGCCTCCCGCGAGGCCCGCCGGACCCCCCCCACTCTTTCGTTGCAGGGCTTTTGTTTGCAATCATTTGCGGCTGTGCGCCGTTTTCGTTGCGAGATTCTCGGCGGCGCGCGGTATCTTCGGAGAGACTTGAATCCTGCGGCGACGCGAGCAAACCGCTCTGGCCGGTTCGCCGGAGCCTTCGCGAGAACCGCTCTCTTCGGAACGCAACGTATCGGGGGAAGATCCATGCGGAATCGTTCGATTGTTCCATCCATGATTGGTCTCTCAATTATGATGTCCGTCCTCGCCGCCGCTCCCGTGTCGGCGGCCGGTCCGGAAGCGAGAACGCACGACATCACGGTCGAGGACTACTTCTCCCAAGGGTTCATTTCCGACTGCACGATCTCTCCGGACGGGCGGCACGTCGCCTTCGCCGATCTCCGTTGGGACCTCGACGCGGACACCCGCCACACCGATCTCTGGATCGTGAACCTCGCGACGCGCGCGATGCGCCGCGCGACCTTCGACCCGGGGGACGACGGCAGTCCCGAGTGGAGCCCGGATGGGCGCTGGCTTCACTTCACGAGCGCGCGCGGCAAGAAGGACGAGCTTCCTCCGTATAACGGCAAGACCCAGGTGTGGAAGGTCTCCGTCGACGGGGGCGAGCCGGTCCCCGTCACGCGCTTCAAAGAAGGCGTGGACGGCTACGCGCTCTCGCGCGACGGACGGACTCTCTACTACGCCCGGTCGAGCGAGGAAGTCGACGATCCCTGGAAAGAGATGAAGGAGAAGTTCGGCGACCTCGAGTACGGCAAGGGGGTCATGAACTACAGCGAGCTTTGGGCGCTCGACCTGGAAACCTGGAGGACCGAGAAGCTGGTCGACGAGAACCGTGTCATTCGGGAGTTCGCCGTCTCGCCGGACGGGGGACGGATCGCGATGATCACGACTCCCACCGAAGAGCTGATCACAAACGAGGGCCTGTCGCGCGTGGATGTCTGGTACCGGAAGACGCGCGAGACGATCACGATCCCCGACAAGCTCTGGCGGGAGGACGCTCCCTCTCCCTACGGCTGGCTTGGAGGGCTCGCGTGGGCCGCCGACGCGTCGAGGCTCGCCTTTCACGTCGATTTCGACGGTTATCCCTCGGAGATTCTGGTCGCGTATTTCGGAAACGACGGCGTGTTCGTGCAGCGTCTCGCGCGTCCGGGCGAGTTCTCTCTGGGAGGGGGCGGGACGCTCCAGTGGATCGGCTCCTCGAGCGATCTTTGTCTCATGGCCGAAGAGAAGGCGCGCGTTCGCGTCGCTTGCATCCGCGACGTGCGGCGAGGCGGCCAGGGACGATTCGACATCCTCACCCCCGGCGATTGGGTCGCGAAGAGCTTTCACATTTCCCCCGACGGAGCCCTTCTCGCGGCCGCCCTCGGGGACGTGACGCAACCGAATGACGTCTTCCTCGCCTCGATGCGCGGCAAGCCGAAGCTCGAGCGCATCACGCGCATCAACCCGCAGGTGGACGCGTGGAAGCTTCCCAAGATCGAGATCGTGAAGTGGGCGGGCGCCCGCGGAGACACGGTCGAGGGGATTCTCGAACTTCCGTACGATTACGAGCCGGGCACGAAGCTCCCGCTTCATGTCGCGCTCCACGGCGGGCCGACCGACGCGGACAAGTACTATTTCGAGTATTGGATCTACGGGCGCGGGCTCTGGCCGTCGCTCGGATGGGCGGTCTTCGCTCCGAACTACCGCGGATCGACCGGCTACGGCGACAAGTTCATGACCGATCTCATCGGAGCCGAATGCGCGATCGAGGTCGAGGACGTTCTGAAGGGCGTCGACCGGCTCATCGAGCGGGGTATCGCCGATCCGGAGAAGATGGCGGTGTCCGGATGGAGCAACGGCGGCTACCTCACGAACTGTATCATTACGCAGACCGACCGGTTCAAGGCCGCATCGAGCGGCGCGGGCGTTCTCGACATGTCGCTCCAGTGGGGGATCGAGGACACGCCCGGCCACGTGATCAACTACATGGAAGGCCTCCCTTGGGAGAAACCCGAGGAATACTTACAAGCTTCTCCTCTCTGGCGCCTCAATCAGACAAAGACGCCGACGCTGATTCACGTGGGCGAAGCGGACTCGCGCGTGCCGGCGGCGCATTCGCGCGCCCTCTTCCGCGGGCTCGATTTCTACCTCAAGGTCCCGTCCGAGCTCGTCGTCTATCCGGGACAGGGGCACGGCCTAAGGAAGTACACGCATCGAAAGGCGAAGGTCGAGTGGGACATCGCCTGGTTCGATCACCACGTTCTCGGCAAACCGTTCGAAGAACCGAAGGAGAAGTAAGCGGAACGATCGGCGCCCGGGCCTCCTCGTCCGGCGCCGCCACGCCACGGAGGGTTCCCCCGATGAGCAACAAACGAAGGAGTATTCTCGCGATTTCTCGATTGCCGCTGCTCGTCTTCTCTCTTGCCGCGCCGGCGGGGGGGACCGTGCGATCCGCACGGGCGCTCTGCTTCGTCTTGCTCGCTTGCCTCTCGGCGGGAGCGGGATCGGCCTCTGGACAATCGGCGGCCGGCAAGTGCATGACCTGCCACAAGGAGAAGTCGCCGGGTCTCTACAATCAATGGTTTATGTCCAAACATGCGATGCACAATGTGACTTGCATCGACTGCCACGGCGCGGAACGAGGAGACGCGGACGCCTTTCTTCACGAGGGGGCGCTGATCGCCACGCTCGTGACGCCGAAGGACTGCGGCGCATGCCACGCGAAGGAGACGAAGGAGGTGGACGAGTCCTACCACGCGACCGCGGGGCTCATCCTCGAATCGCAGGACGCCTACATGGCGCATGCCGTGGGCGGGTACCCGGCGGCGATCGCCGGATGCGAGAGCTGCCACGGCGCGAAGATCAAGATCGATCCCGACTCTCCGAACAAGCTCGCGCGCGAGAGCTGGCCCAATTCGGGGATCGGCCGCTTGAACCCGGACGGGAGCAAGGGCTCTTGCAGCGCGTGCCACACGCGCCACTCCTTCTCCAAGGCGCAGGCCCGCCGCCCGGAGGCGTGCGGGAAGTGCCATCTCGGACCGGACCATCCGCAGAAGGAGATCTACGAGGAGTCGAAGCACGGGAACGCCTTCTTCACGCACATCGACGACATGAACCTTGACGCAGATCGCTGGGTCGTCGGGATCGATTACTTCGAGGCGCCGACCTGCGCGACCTGCCACATGTCGGCCTCGCCCACTCAACCGCTCACGCATGACGTCGGAAAGCGCATCTCGTGGACCCTCCGCCCGCCCATCTCCACGATGAAAGAGAACTGGCGGGACAAGAGAAAGAGCATGCAGGCGGTTTGCACGGCTTGTCACGGATCGGCGTTCGTCGATGGCCATTACTACCAAATGGACGGGGTCGTGCAGCTCTACAACAAGAAGTTCGCCGAGCCGGCCGGGAAGATCATGAAGACGATCCAGGAGAGAGGGCTTCTCGAGAACCCGTCCAGCTTCGGGAACAAGGTCGAGTGGACGTATTGGGAGCTTTGGCATCACGAGGGGCGGCGCGCGCGGCACGGCGCCTCGATGATGGGGCCGGACTACACGTGGTGGCACGGCATCTACGACGTCGCCCAGCACTTCTACTTCAAGCTCCTTCCGGAAGCCCGCGCGTTCGGCGATCCGGAAGTCGACGCGCGGATCGACGATCTTCTCGCGAACGACCCGTTCCATCAGTGGATGCGAAGACCGACCGAGGAGATCAAGGCGGACATCCGCTCGGGGAAGATGCAGCGGTTCTACGAGGATCTGTTCCAACCGGCGGAGTGAGCAGGGGGCGATGTTTCGGAAGTACCGACGCTTTCTCAAAGGACTCTCGACGAATTGGGTCGGAACGGCCGGCGTGGTCCTAACCACGTCGGCCTTTGTCCTCTTCATCTTCATGGAGGCGCTGCGGCTTCTCGGCATCGTCACGAACGCGTACGTCGGCTTGATCAGCTACATGGTCCTTCCGGGGTTGTTCCTTCTCGGTCTGGCGCTCATCCCCGTCGGGTGGTGGATCTACCGGAAAGGGACCGGGAGGAGCACGGCGGAGCTTCTCAGCGAGCGGTTCGACCCGGAGATCCTGCAGCCGAAGGCGACCGGATCGCGGCTCGTGGCGACGATCGCAGTCCTCACGCTCGTCAACGTGCTGTTCTTGGGGGCAGGCGGCGCGCGGATGCTCCACTTCATGGACGAGCCCGTCTTCTGCGGCACCGCCTGCCATCGCGTCATGCACCCGGAATGGATCACCTATCAAGATTCGCCGCACGCGCGCGTGAAGTGCGTGGGATGCCACGTGGGAGAGGGGGCGGAGGCGCTCGTGGACGCGAAGCTGAACGGCCTTTGGCAGATTGTGTCGGCGACCTTCGATCTGTATGAACGGCCGATTCCGACCCCCGTGCACCAACTTCGTCCCGCGCGGGAGACGTGCGAGAAATGCCACTGGCCGGATAAGTTCCACGGAAGCCGCGTGAAGACTTTCCCCCGGTTCGGCTTTGACCGAGAATCGACGCCGTCCTACACCGCGCTCTCCTTGAAGATCGGTTCCGGGACCGGGGAGCAACGGGGAGAGATCCACTGGCACGTCGCCGAGGCGAACGAAGTCCGCTACGCCTCGCGGAACGACGAGCGAGAGACGATGCTCTGGGTCGAGGTCCGAAAAGGAGACGACTTCTGGCGCTTCACCAACCGGAAGATCGAGCAGGAGGAGACCGGAGCCGTGCGGACGATGGATTGCGTGGACTGCCACAACCGCGCGACCCACGTCTACGAGGATCCGGAGCGGGCGATCGACGAGCGGATTCACCGCGGAGAGCTGGACCTCTCGATCCCTTACTTGAAACGCGAAGCGCTCGCGGCTCTCACGAGTGGTTACGCGGACACGGCCGCCGCGACGGCCGGGATCCGGAACGCGCTCACCGGGGTCTACGCGCGGCGTTTTCGGGCGGAGACCGCGGCGCTTCAGGAGTCGATCGAGGACGCGGTGGGAGTTCTGCAAGCGCTCTATCGGCGGAACGTGCACCCCCTCATGAACGTCTCGTGGAATCCCTATCCCGATCATCGAGGGCACCGAGGCGGGAGCGGCTGTTTCCGCTGCCACAATCCGGATCTCGTCGACGCCTACGGCGAACCGATCCCGTACGATTGCACGCTCTGTCATTCGTTTCTTTCGTACGATTCGAGCGCCCCATTCGCATTCCTGGAGGCGCCGGACTCGACCTCGGCCGACTTCTCCATGCACGCATATCTGCGGGACGAGTTTCTGCGCTCTGCGTCGCGGTAGGACGGACCGCGGTCCGTTTCCGGCTGGACGCGGAGCGCGGCCTCGGGTAGAATCTCCGGGAAAGGCGGCGGCATCCCCCGTTCGCCGCGAGACCATCCGGAGTTCATGCGGGGTCGTCCCGCCGGAGATCGATGAAGACGCGTGTTCTGCGATACGCGCTCCTCGGCGCGGTCCTCGTCTCGGTGATCTACCTTGCGCTCGGGTTCGGGAGCCGCTCCTTCGAGGCCTATTGTCCTTTCGGAGGGATGGAAGCGCTCTGGGGTCTCTTTCAGACCCGGGAGTTCACATGCGCCCTCGGGCCGCTCAATCTGTCCATGTTCCTCGCGGTCCTCGGCCTCGCGTTCGTCGCGAAGAAGGCGTTCTGCGGCTGGGCCTGTCCGATCGGCTTCCTGAGCGAGTTGGCCGCGAGGCTGGGCGGCCTCTTTCGCAAGGGGGCGCGGCGCCCCGGCCCGCGGCTGAACGAACGGCTGAAGCTCCTCCGCTACGCGGCGCTCGTCGTTTCTCTCTACTTCACGTACCGCCTGGGAGAGCTCGTTCTCAGGGGCTTCGATCCTTTCTATATCATCTTTTCGGGTTTCGGGCACGGAACGCTCGGCTGGATCACCTACGCGACGCTCGGCGTGCTCGTCCTCGGATCGCTCGCCGTTCCGATGTTCTTCTGCAGGTATCTCTGTCCGTTGGGAGCGACGCTTGATCCCTTTAGCCGTTTGGGTTTCGTCAAGATCGTGCGGAACCGCGAACTCTGCACCGCCTGCGGAGATTGCGGCGCCGCGTGCCCGCACGACATCCGTCCCCAAGAGATGGATGCGGTTCGGAGCCGCGACTGCACGAATTGTCTCGAGTGCGTCGATGCTTGCCCGGAGAAGGGATCGCTGACCCTCCGGGCGACGCTGTAGGTCGGATGATGAACGTGCCGCGCTTCTTTCTCCCCGTCCTCGTGATCGCCGCGCTCTTCGGCGGTTACGCGCTTCGGACCTCGTTCACGCAGCCGACCGCGCAGGCAAGCTTCGGCGGGGAAGGGAGCGAGACGCTCGTCTGCACGGTCGAGGGGCTGAAGTGCAAGGGGACGGCGGGGTTCTTCATGAAACTGTACGAGGGCCGGCCCGGGATCGCGTCGATCGAGACGTTCGCGACCGAACACAGGGCGGTCTTCACCTACGATCCCTCTCTCGTCACTCCGAGCGACATCCGCGCGATCATGGAGGCGCCGATCCCTCTGCGGGACGGGCGCGAGGTTCAGGTCTTCCGTTGCGCCGAGATGGATTAGGCTCCTTCCGCCGCCCGATCGACCGGGTCCGACATCCGGTCCCGCGCATCATTCGGTGCTCGTCCCGGCAGTCCCTTTCTTGAGACAATGGCGCCCCGTGCGGCCTTGCGCGCAAGATTCGGACGCGGGCTTGTCGAGCGCCCGCCGGGCGAGGAGACGACTGCGCGCCGCCGGAGAAGGAGGAGCGCGATGAGAAACTGGACGAGGCGCGAGTTCCTGGGGGCTGCTCTCGCGGGGGGCGCGGGGCTCGTTCTCCTGCCGCCGTTCGGATGCGGGACCGCTTCCCGCCGGGGGATCCTCGATGTTCCGGCGGGGGGCTACCCTCTCGTCGAGGCGGAGGGCTCCTACGGGGAGATCGGTTTCCAACTCGGTTCATTCATGAAAGAACCGATCCGCGAGCTCTATCGATACTCGAAGACGTTCGCGCATTGCCGCGAGTACGCGAGCGGCGGCGGCGAGAAGCGTCTCGAGGCGATGCTCGCGCGCGCCCGCTCGGTCTTCCCCCATCTCGTGGAGGAGGCGGAAGGAATGGCCGAGGCGCTGGAGGTTCCGTTCGCCGTCTTCTTCGCCTATCAGTGTCGATCGGAGATCGAGGTGCTCGCCGGTCCCCCGGGCTGCTCGACGCTCGCGCTCGCCGGGGGCGGGCGCTTCTTCCTCGCCCACAACGAGGACGGCGGCGATCTCGAGGTCGGAAGGATGTACGTGGCCCGGGTCTCCGCGCCGAGCGGGCGCACGTTCGTCACGTTCGTCTATCCGGGCCTCATTCCCGGCAACGGTCCCGGCTTCAACGACGCCGGCATCGTGCAGACGACGAACTTCGTCGAACCGCACGCGGTGGCGGACGGCGTCCCGCGCTATTTCGTCGGGCGGTCGATTCTCGAGGCGGCGAGTCTGGACGAGGCGGTCGCGCTCGCGACGGTCGAGCCGCGCGCCTTCTCGTGGCACCACAATCTCGGCTCGCTGGCCGAGGGGCGCCTTCTCTCCGTCGAGACGGTCGCTCATCCGCGCCCTTTTCACGACGTGATCGAGATTGATGGCCTCTTCCTCCACACGAACCACTTCGTTCATTCGGCGATGGGGGGAGGCGACCCGGACGGGGACCGTCCTTTCGACAGGATCGAGGTGTCCACGCGAACGCGTTGGGAAGTGCTCGCGGGCGCGGTGCGCGAAGAAGGGGTTCCGGCGACGGCCGCGGATCTGATGGCGCTCCTCTCGCGGCACGAGGGAGGGCCGTACGGTCCGTGCCGCCACCCGGAAGGGAACGTTCGGGGGGCCACACTCGGCGCCGGCTTGTTCGATTCGAGCGTTCCCGGAATGACCCTCTTTCACGGCAATCCGTGCGAGGAGCGGGCGGTGCGGTACGAGATCGCACCCGAGCCGGCGGCCCTGGAGTCCTCGAGAGGGCGGAGATGACCGCGCGAGACGATTGGGGCGCTCGTCGCCGAGCCCCCCTGCGCGCGAAGCCGAACCCGTGGTAGCATTAGGCGCGGAGACGCCGTCGTGCCGGGTTCTCTTTGGGATCGGCGGGAGCGGAGGCCGGTTCCCCGGGCGAACGGCCGGGGCGCTCCGCCCTTCGGCGAAGGCGGAGCCTCGCGGTCGATCGGATTGCTTAATACAAGAAAGGTCGAGAGGTGTGTCGATGGGAATGACCGTTGTCCAGAAGATCCTCGCCGGGGCATCGGGCCGGCGGGACGTGTCGGTAGGGGACGTGGTCGAGCCCCGCGTGGACATCGCGATGTCGCACGAGAATGCGGCGCTCGTGATCAACCAGTTCAACGAGGTGTTCAAGGATACGGGACGCACGCCGAAGGTGTGGGACCCATCCAAGATCGTCATCATCTTCGATCACCGGGTTCCGGCGGAGAGCGCGAAGACCGCAACGAACCAGAAGAAGATCCGCGATTTCGTCCAGAAGCAGGGAATACCGAACTTCCACGACGTGCGCGGGGACGAGGGGGGAATCTGCCATCAAGTTCTTCCGGAGAACGGCTACATCCGTCCGGGGAGCGTGGTGGTCGGCACGGACAGCCACACGACGAGCCACGGCGCGCTCGGCGCCTTCTCGTTCGGGATCGGGGCGACCGAGATGGCCGCCGTATGGACTCTGGGGCGCGTGCTGAACGTCGAGGTTCCGGGAACGATCCGCGTGACGGTCGGCGGGCGCTTTCCGGACGGCGTGGCGCCGAAGGATCTGATCCTCTATCTGATCGGCAAGCTGACCGCGGAGGGGGCGAACTTCCGCGTGATCGAGTTTCACGGGGACGCGATCCGGAAGCTGCCGACCTCGGGGCGGATCACCATCTGCAATATGACGGTGGAGGCGGGCGCCACGTCGGGGATCGTTCCGGCGGACGAGGAGACCGAGCGCTATCTTCGCGAGGAGGCGGGCCTCTCGGGGCCCTTCGATCGGGTCGCTCCGGATCCGGATGCCGTCTACGCCGAGGAAGTCGCGGTCGACGTCGGCGCGCTCGCGCCGCAGGTGGCCTGCCCGCACACGGTGGACCACGTGAAGCCGGTCGGAGAGGTCGCCGGGACCAAGGTCGATCAGATCGTGATCGGTTCGTGCACGAACGGGAGGTTCGACGATCTCGAGACGGCCGCGCGCATCCTCCGCGGGAAGAAGATCGCGAAGGGGGTGCGGATGCTCGTCTTTCCCGCGTCGTGGCGCATCTACAAACGGGCGCTGAAGGAAGGGATTCTCGAAACGCTGGTCGATTCGGGAGCGGTCATCGTGAACCCCGGATGCGGCTGCTGCCTCGGCGTGCATCAGGGAGCGCTCGGAGACGGCGAGGTCGCGCTCTCGACGACCAACCGGAACTTCAAGGGCCGGATGGGAAATCCGAACGCGGAGGTTTATCTCTGTTCGCCCGCAACGGCCGCGGCGTCGTCGGTGACCGGCGCGATCACCGATCCGAGAAAGGTGGGGTAGGAACATGGCGAAGGTCGTCTTCAAGATCGGCGACGACGTTTCCACCGATACGATCTATCCGGGGCGCTTCATGGCGACGGTTCTTCCGTCGGAGACGCCGCAGTACGCGTTCGCGGATTCTCCCGAGTTCAACCGCCTGATCCGCGAGAAGAAGATCGAGCCGGGAAGCGTGATCGTGGCCGGGCAGAACTTCGGGTGCGGCTCGTCGCGCGAGCAGGCCGCTTCATGCCTCAAGGGACCGGATCTCGTCGTCGTCGCGAGAGGTTTCGCGCGCATCTTCCTCCAGAACTCGATCAACCTCGGGCTCCGCACGGTGATCTGTCCCGAGATCGAGGCCTCCGAGGGGGACGATCTGGAGGTCGGGCTCGATTCGGTGACGAACCGGACGAGGGGGAAGACCTTCGCGGTCAGTCCCTTGCCGAAGGCGCGCCAAGCGATCGTGGACGCGGGCGGCCTGATCCCCTATACGCGGAAGCTCTTGCTGGAAAACAAGTAAGCCGAAACGAATCCGGGAGGGGGGCATTCTTCAAACGCCCCCCCTTGCGCGTTCGGGCGGCCAGTTGGTATACTTAACCTGAGCGAACTGATCAGATATCGCCCGCCCCCCGAGGCGTCCGTCATCAACTCCCCTTGACGTACCCGAAGGAGAAGAGACCGGCACGGCTCCGACCGGCGGGAGAGAACTCCCCGTTCCGCGCCGCCGGGGCATCCTTCGCGGGGACCGAGTCCTCGAGGTCGGGCGGTTCGTGGTCCGAGAGGGCGGAAGAAGCTCTTCAACACCCGCCCGAAGGAGGCAATCGATGCGCCGGAGTCTCGAAAGAAAGCGGGGTCCTCTCCACTGGGCGGTTGTCGCGATGTTGGGGGCGCTCCTGGTCCCCGCCGGATCCACCGCGGAGTGCGTATCGGGTACAAGCGTCGCGGTGCCCACCCCCGGGGATCCGCTCGGGGACTGGAAGTATTGCGTGACGGCGAGCTGGGATCTCGGGGGGTATGCTCTCAGTTATCTGGACGTGGTCCTCGGTCTCGGGGAGTGTCCCTGCGTCTGCGAGAGCTTCCCCTTCGGCGCCGCGGACACGGCGGGGACGTCGAGCGCGGAGACGTCCGCGATGGGTCCCGTCACCTACCGCGCGCTGTTCGAGTGCAAGGACGACCGTTCGCTTCCGGAGAACGACGGACCCCGCGTCCGATTCGAGCACGGACAAGGCGGGCCCGAGCCCGGTGTTTCCGGTTCAGGAGCGTTCTGCTTCTACTCCGACTGGCCGCCCGTCCCCGCTTCGTCCTCGGACGCCCGCCTGGTCGTCAAGCACGGACGGCAGCGGTGCGAGGGCGAGCTGATCGGCGATCTCCCCGGATGCTCGTGTCTCGCCACATCGACCCGGTCGACGACCTGGGGGAGAACAAAAGCGATCTTCCGTTGATCGAGAGGAAGAGATGCGAGCTGCGATTGGCCGGTCGTCCTTTCTTCTCGAGGACCGCTTCGGAGAAGATCGGGCGGCTCCTGCGGATCGAGATCAGCTCTTCTTCGAGGTCTGCACGCTGATGCCGCTCCAGACGCGATCCACCTTCTTGGTGTTGCATTTGGGGCAGGTCACCTTCTTCGGATCGTACTCGGCGATCGACCGCACGACCTGGAACTTCTTCTTGCACTCGCGGCACCGGAACTCATAGATCGGCATGATCTTCTCCTCCGCGTGAGTCGGGGAATCCCTGGGGAATGATAGCACGAAAACGCGGCGGGGCCGCAAGACCGATCGAGCGGCCCGCGTCCGATTCCGGTTCCCGCGGGTCGCAAGTCTCGTTACAATTCGGCGAGGAGGAGGCGGTCCGGGGGGCGGCCCGCCGCAAGAATCTCAACGATGAACGCACGAGCCGAACAACCGAACAGCGCGCTGAAGACCATTGCGCTCGACTACTGGTACGGGCTCAAGGGCCTTTTCGGCTGTCCTCGCGAGATCTGGATCGCTTTTCTTGTCAAGATCCTCGAGAGCCTCTGCTATTTCTCGTCGGTGCTCATGCTGATGATCTTCCTCACCCAGGACATGGGGCTCTCGGACACGGCCTCGGGCACGATCTTCGGAATCTTCTCGGCCTCGATGTCCTTCTTCATGCTCTTCGTCGGGTTCATCGCGGATTCGCTCGGGATCAAGCGCGCGCTGATCGTCGGACTTCTTCTTGCGCTCGTCGGGAGGATCGCGATCACCTTCACGACGAACGCCTGGGTGGTCTTTCCAGGGCTCTTCTTCCTCTCCGTCGGGTTCGCCTACATGATCCCGCTTCTCGCGGCGGCGGTGAAGCTCTTCTCGAACCGCGAGGCGCAGAAGTACGCGTTCTCCTGGTACTACGTCGTGATGAACGTCGGGGCGCTCGCGGCGGGGGTCACGCTCGACCCGATCCGCACCCATTTCACCGAGATCATGACGTTCAGGGCTTTCGGCGTGGAGTTCCTCGTGCGGCCTTCCCAGGTGATCTTTCTCGTGGGCGTCCTGGCGACCCTCGTCTCTCTCGTCCTCGTCGTCTTCTTCGTCCGGAGCCGCATCCCCTCGCGGGATGAAGAGGCCGCGCGTGGTGCGCCTTCTCCTGCGAAGACGGCGGCGCGTCCCGCGCCGGAGCCGAAGCCGAGGGAGTCCGTCTGGGCGATCATGAAGGACGTGACGAGAGAGAAGCGATTTTGGATCTTCATCGTGTTCATCTTCCTGCTCGTTCTTGTGAAGATGATCTTCCAGTACAACCACTCTCTCTATCCGCTTTACATGGAAAGGATAGGACTCAAGGAGTGGACCGGGAGGCTCTACAGCATCAACCCGTTCATCATCATCTTTCTCGTGCCGGTGATGACGGCGCTCACGGGGCGTTTCCGAGCGTACACGGTGATCCTGATCGGCTCGTTCGTGAGCGCGCTCTCGGTCTTCTTCATGGGGCTCGGCGAGAGCATCGGGCTCATCGTTCTCTTCCAGGTCGTCCTCTCTCTCGGCGAGGCGGTCTACTCGCCGCGCCTTTACGACTACACGGCGACGATCGCGCCGAAGGGGCGCGAGGCTTCCTATATGGCGTACTCGAAGGCGCCGATGTTCTTCGCGAAGGTCGCGGCCGGTCCGATCACCGGGATTCTCCTCGCGCGGCTCTGTCCGGCCGAAGGGCCGCGGAACACCGAGCTCATGTGGATCCTCGTCGGCGCCTCGACGATGGTCTCTCCGATCGCGCTCCTTCTCGGAAGAAAGTGGATCGACGTGGAGCGCCGCGAGGAGCGCGACAAAGCGGCCGCCGCG
>JAGUYC010000118.1 GCA_020061515.1 Gemmatimonadota bacterium | reverse complement strand
GTCGTCCTGACCGGCCCCGAGGGGACGATCGCCGGGATCGACGCGGTCCGGACGGTTCCGGTTTCGCTCTCCGGCGCGACGGAAGACGTTCGGCGTTTCCAGCCGATCGACCTTCGAGCCCACAGGCTCGTCGCCGGCGAGCCGCCGGAGGTCGAGGTCCTCTTCGACATCGAGCGGGTGGAGGAGCGCGCGCTCCGAAGGCGGCCGATCCGGATCACCGAAAGGGATCGGGTCGACGCGGAACCGGAGGCGATCGATCTCGTCGTTCGGGGACCGGCCGCCGCGATCGGCATGATTCAGGAGATCCGCGTCCGTCTCCTGCTCGACGCATCCTCGCTTCCGTATGGAGAGCATCGTTTCGTGGGAGAGGTGAGCCCGGGGAATCGGGTCCACCTGTTTCAGCCCACCGTGGACATGCCCGGAGGGAACGGCGCCGGCGAGGAGGCCGCGCATCCCGAGCTGATGGGACAGATCCAGAATCTGCCCGAATCGGTGGTTCTCGTGGATTTCTCCCCCAAGCACTTCACGATGCGCCGCAGGGGGAGATGACTTGGCGCTTATCCTCGGAGTCGAGACCTCCTGCGACGAAACCGCCGCGGCCGTTGTCCGGGACGGGCGCCGGGTTCTTTCAAACATCGTTCTCTCGCAGGACGTCCACCGCGTCTACGGCGGGGTCGTCCCCGAGCTCGCCTCGCGCGAACACATCCGAACGATCGTCCCCATCCTCCGCCGCGCCCTCGCCGAGGCGAAGGTCGAGCCGCGCGATCTGGACGCGGTCGCGGTCACCGTGGGGCCCGGGCTGATCGGCGCGCTTGTCGTCGGGCTTTCCGTGGCGCGCGCGCTCGCCTGGGCGCTCCGCGTCCCGCTCCTTCCCGTCCACCATCTCGAAGCGCACCTCTTCGGACTCCGTCTCGGTTTCCCCGACGAGGCGTTTCGATTCGTGGCGCTCATCGTCTCGGGCGGGCACACCGAACTGATTCATGTACGAAGCGAAGGGGACTATGCGCTTCTCGGACGGACGCGCGACGACGCCGCCGGCGAGGCGTTCGACAAGGTCGCGAAAATGGCGTCGCTTCCGTACCCCGGAGGGCCGGTCATCGACCGCCTCGCGGCGCGCGGGAACCCCGCCCGCCACGCGTTTCCGCGGGCGAGGCTCGAACCGGAGACGCTCGACTTCAGCTTCAGCGGCGTGAAGACGGCGATCCGCTACGCGCTTCGGGACGATCCGTCGCTCGCCGGCGAGGAGAAGCTTCCCGATCTTCTGGCGAGCTTCCAGGAGGCGGTCGTCGAGCCGCTCGTCGAGAACGCGAAGCGCGCGCTCGAACGGACGGGGGAGACGCGCCTCGCCGTCTGCGGGGGCGTGGCCGCCAACTCGCGCCTTCGCGCCGCGTTCGAGAAGATGGCAAGAGAAACGGGCGCCGCCCTCTTCCTCGCCCCGATCGAGTTCTGCACGGACAACGCCGCGATGGTCGCCTCGGCCGGCGAGGAGGCGTTCCGGAGGGGGATCACGGCCCCTCCCGACCAGTCCGCCGGCGCCGACCTTCCTCTCCCGTTCAAAGATTGAACAGGCGGCGCAGAGTGCGCCGCGTCTTCGCATTCCGCCACTCGGCGCGCGCGCGGTTCCTCGCCGCCGGCGCTCCCCGCGCGGGAATCCCTCTTCGAAACGCGTGAAAGCGCGCGCGCTGCGAACCTCGGCGCGGGCCCCCCAGGTCCGTCGAGGCCGTGGCATGCCTCTTGCCGTTTCCCCGCGAGAGAAGAACGGAAGGAAGAAGCAAGAAACGGCCGGCGGGGCGCTCCCGCCGAGAAACGCATCGGACGAAAGGAACAGACGCGTGAAGGGGATGGAGAGGGAAAAGATCCTCGTGATCGAGGACGAGGACGCGATCCGCCGCATCATCGGGCTTCACCTCACTCGAGGCGGGTTCGAGCCGGTTCTCGCCCGCGATGGAGAGGAGGGGCTCGCTCTCGCGCGCGAGACGAAGCCGGCGCTGATCCTCCTCGACGTGATGATGCCGGAGATGGACGGCTACACGGTGGCGCGCAAGCTCCGCGCCCAGTTCGTCACCTCGCAGATCCCGATCATCATGCTGACCGCGAGGGACAACCTCGAGGACAAGCTCGCCGGGCTCGAGGTCGGGGCGAACGACTACGTCACGAAGCCTTTCGCGGCGGGCGAGCTCCTCGCGCGCATCAGCACCGTTCTCCGTTGGAGCAAGGCGCAGAGATCCGCGAACCCGCTCACGGGTCTTCCGGGGAACCTCTCGATCGAGGAGCACCTCGAGGGCTTGATCGCCTTCGGATCTCCTTTCTCCGTCGTGTACGTCGATCTCGACAACTTCAAGGCGTTCAACGACACGTACGGTTACAACGAGGGGGACGTCGCGATCCGCGAGCTCGCCCGGATCCTGCTTCTCGCCTGCGAGGCGCACGGAGACGGCTCCGAGTTCGTGGGGCACATCGGCGGCGACGATTTTCTTTATACGTCAAGACCCGAGCGTGCCGAGGCGATCGCCCGGCGCGTGCTCGAGGAGTTCGGACGCGCTCTCGTCCGCCTTGTCCCCGAGGAGGACCGGAAGCGCGGCTATCTGGAGGTGGAGGGGCGGACCGGAGAGCGGAAGCGTTTTCCCATTCTCTCGGTGACGCTCGCGATGATCGCCAGCGACGGCAGGCGCATCGCGCACGTCGCGCAAGTGGCGGATCTCGCCTCCGAGGTCAAGCGCTACGGGAAGTCGATCGAGGGGAGCGTGCTGGTCCGCGACCGGCGCCGGGGCGAAGGGCCGCCGGAGACGGTCGTCCTTGGGTCCGGTCCGCGCGAGGAGGGGAATGATGTCGAATCGCGAGATTCCTGACGACGCGCGCAAGGTCGTGCTTGTCGCCGAGGGGGAGAGCGGTCTTCGCCGGGAGATCGCGGATCTCCTCGATCGGAACGGATACGCGGTGATCGAGGCGCGAAGCGGAGAGGAGATCGTGCATCTCGCCCGGCGGGAAAGGCCGGCGCTCATCGTTCTCGACGGGATGCTCCCGCTTCTTGACGGGCACGCGGCGGCGCGGGTTCTTCGGCGCGATCCGGGGACCCGGCACATCCCCTTCCTGGCCTTCGAGGGGCCGGCGCGGCGAAGGGGACGGGGAGGGCGGCGGCTCCGCCCCGAGGACCAACGGCGGCTTCTTCGAAAGATTCACGATATTTTGGAGTTCAACGAACGACGTCATGCGGTCCGCGCCTGACGGAAGGCGAGGAGGGAGGGAGCAACGTGGCGAAGAAGATCCTGGTCGTCGACGACGAGGTGTACATCCTGCACATCCTCGACTTCAGCCTCGGCGCGGAAGGGTACGAGGTCCTCACCGCCGCCGACGGCGAGGAGGCGGTCCGCCTGGCGCGGACCGAGAAACCCGATCTCATCGTTCTCGACATCATGATGCCGAAAGTGGACGGCTTCGAGGCCTGCCGCCGGCTGAAGGCGGATCCGGAAACGAGCCCGATCCCGGTGATTCTGCTCACCGCGAAGGGGCGCGAGGTGGACCGGCAGATGGGGATGGAGGTCGGCGCGGACGACTACATCGTGAAGCCGTTCAGCCCGACCCGGCTCATCGAGAAGATCGAGAACTATTTGAACGTGTAGTGTTCCGCGAGGTGCGCCGGTGAAGGACACGCTGGTCGAGAAACCCAAGACGACGACGACGAAGCGTCCGCGGCGTCTGCGCGGCGCGGCCTCGAGGTTCGGCGAGAACCTCGACGTCTGGGCGGCCTATCTGAGCAACGAGAAGGCGGACAGCGAGGAGACCACCGAGGGGGTCGTTTGGAAAGCGGTCGAGACGCTCATCGACGTGAGCGGAGCGGACGGGTGTGCGGTCGCTCTCGCCGATTGGGGGGTGGAGATGCTTTCCGAGCGAAGGAACGGCGACCTCGTCCGGAAGACGAGCCTCCGCGACACGATGGCGGCGCGGGGAACGATCGGTCACAAGGCGCTCCGCACCGGCGTCCCCCAGGCGGTCTACGAGGTCGGGCGCGACAACGTCCATCACTACCCGGACTTGGTGCGGAACGGGCGCTACTCGTCCGCGGCGTGCTTCCCTCTCGGCCACCGCGGCCGCTCGCTCGGGGTCCTCACGTTCCTTTATCACAAGCCGCGCCGTCTGGAGCGAAGGGACAAGGACCTCGGGGTGATCCTCGCGCACTCGATGGCGCTCGCGATCGACAACTCGCTTCTCGTCTCGGAGGGAAAGCAGAACCGGCTCCTCACCGTGCAGGCGCTCATCCGGTCGCTCGAGGCGAAGGACTCGGAAACGTCCTACCATTCCCTTCGCGTGACGCAGCACTCCACGGTTCTCGCCGAGGAGATGGGCCTCTCGCCGCGCCAGGTCGAGGCGGTCCAGTACGGCGCGACCCTTCACGATCTCGGGAAGATCGGTGTGCTCGGGCCGATCCTGAACAAGAAGGGAAAGCTGGACGAGGACGAGCTCGCGGTCATCCGCCGCCATCCGGTGATCGGGGCCCGCATCGTCGAGAACGTGGACTACCTGAGCGCGGCCGTCCCCGTCATCCGCCACCATCACGAGCGGTGGGACGGCGAAGGCTATCCGGACGGACTTCGCGGCGGGAAGATTCCGCTCGGCGCGCGGATCGTCTCCATCCCCGATTTCTACGATGCGCTCACGATGAGCCGGCCCTATCGCGCCGCGTACAGCCACGAGAAGGCGGTGCGGATGGTGCGCGAGCGGATCGGAACCGCGTTTGACCCGGACATCGCCAAGATCTTCCTCTCCATCCAGGAAGGATGGAAGAACCCCGCGCAGTAGTTCGACGCGTTCTTCTCGATTGCCTCCGAGTCGTTGTGCGTCTCTCTGCAGCTCCAACCGCGGGGGCCGGCGCCGCGCTCGTCGTCCGCGCCTGCCGTGGTATGATCTCCCCGATCCGGGCCTTCGCCCGGCGGAGATGCGTGTGCCTTCCCGATTCCTCGTCGTCGCCGTTCCGACACCGACCCGCAAGGAGTTCACGTATCGCACGCCCTCCGGAGAATCGGCGGACCTCGTCGGCAGGCGCGTCGTCGTTCCCTTCGGTCCGCGCCGGATGACCGGCGTCGTCGTCGGCACGACCGACGAGCCTCCTCCCGTCGAGGCGAAGGAGGTGATCGAGGTCCTGGACGAAGAGCCGGTCGTGAACGCTTCCATGCGGGAGCTGACCCGGTGGGTCGCGGAGTACTACCTCACCTCGTGGGGAGAGGCGCTTCACGCCGCGCTCCCTCTCGCGCTCGGTCGCCGGAGCCGCCGGAGCGCGGTGTGGGTCGGCGGCGGGGCGGGAACGCCGAGCGATCTCGACCTTCG
>JAGUYC010000266.1 GCA_020061515.1 Gemmatimonadota bacterium | reverse complement strand
GCGGAGCGCGCGGGGGAGGTTCGTCATCGCGTCGAAATCCCGCGCGCCGTGGCGATGAACCCACCGGAAGATCTGCGAGGCGCGGAAACCGGGAACGCCGAGCGGCCGCAAGCGTTCCTCGATCTCGGATGGAAGAAGGCCGACCCACATACCCGTACCTGATACCCTATTTCGCGGATCTGTACCAGGTAC
Source organism: Gemmatimonadota bacterium (assembly GCA_020061515.1). Lineage (GTDB taxonomy): Bacteria > Orphanbacterota > Orphanbacteria > Orphanbacterales > Orphanbacteraceae > VGIW01. Next base: position 2,456 of record JAGUYC010000266.1, on the reverse strand, counting down.
AGGTTGACATATTTGTGCCAGGCACAGATTGAGGTACAGATTGACAAGGCTTCCGGAGTGTCTCCATAATGGGACACACGGGGGAGGGTGGCTCGTGGACCTTCAGGACGTTCTCGCGGCTCTCGGCGATCCGGTCCGCTTTCGAATCGTGGAAGCGCTTCGCGAGCAGCCACTCTGCGTGTCCGATCTCGTCGAGCGGCTCGGCGAGTCCCAGCCGAACGTCTCGCGACATCTGAAGACCCTCCGCGCGAGCGGGATCGTCGACTCGGTGCGGGAGGGGAAGTGGGTGCGCTATCGGGTTCTTCCGGAGGCGCTCGGGGCGCTCGCTAGGTGGGCGTCGGTGCCCGCGCGACCGGCGGACCCGAAACCGCCCAGAAGGAAGCCTGAGCCCGCACCCGCCCGAAGACGCGACGATCCGAACCGCATCTTCGGCCACTAGGCGAACCGGAGACGACCGATGCCCGATCAGATTCTCGTGGTCGACGACGAAAAAGGGATCCAGACCTCGCTTCGTCGGATCCTCGAGTACGAGGGATACGAGGTCGCGGTCGCGTCGAACGGCGAGGAAGCGCTCGACGCGATTCGGAGCGGCTCCCCGTCGCTCGTCCTTCTCGACATCAAGATGCCCGGCATGGACGGGATCGAGGTGCTCGGCGAGGCGATGCGCATTCGAAGCGACCTCGTGGTCGTCATGATCTCGGGCCACGGCACGGTCGCCACCGCGGTCGAGGCGACCAAACTCGGCGCGTTCGATTTTCTCGAGAAGCCGCTTGACCGCGACCGTCTGCTCCTCACCGTGCGCAACGGTCTCGAGCAGAGGCGCCTCTCGGTGGAGAACCTGATCTATCGGGAGCGGATGGACGAGATGTACCGGATCGTCGGCGAGAGCGAGGCGATCCGGAAGATCCTACGGACGATCGAGAAGGTTGGGCCGACGAGCGGGCGCGTTCTCATCACCGGCGCGAACGGGACCGGAAAGGAGCTTGTCGCGCGCGCGCTGCACTCCGCCTCGCCGCGCGCGAAGCGCCCGTTCGTCGAGGTGAACTGCGCGGCGATCCCCGAGGAGCTGATCGAGAGCGAGCTCTTCGGTCACGAAAAGGGAGCGTTCACCGGCGCCACGTCGCTTCGCATCGGCAAGTTCGAGCTCGCGGACGGCGGGACGCTCTTCCTCGACGAGGTGGGGGACATGTCCCTCTCGGCGCAATCGAAGGTGCTCCGCGCGCTCGAGCTTGGCGAGGTCGCGCGCGTCGGAGGGCGCGGCACGCGGCGCGTCGACGTGCGCGTCTTCGCGGCGACCAACAAGGAGATCGCGCGCGAGGTGCGCGAGGGGCGTTTCCGCGAGGACCTCTACTATCGCCTGAACGTCGTGCCGATCCATGTCCCCTCGCTCGCCGAACGGAAGGATGACATCCCGACTCTCGCCCGTTACTTCCTCGATCGCTACTGCCGGCAGAACGGCATCCGCTCCAAGGTGCTCGACGATGCGGTGATCGATCTTTTCCAGCGATATGCGTGGCCTGGGAACGTGCGAGAGCTTCGAAACACGATCGAGCGGATCGTCATTCTCTCCGACTCCGAGAGGATCGGTGTGTCGGATGTCGTCTTTTCCGGGCTTCCCGGGAGCGAAGGCGAGGATCCGGCCGCGGGGGATGCGACGTTCCAGGAGTTCAAGGACCGAGCGGAGCGGGACTTCCTCATGAGGAAGCTCGAGGAGAACAACTGGAGCGTCTCCAGGACCGCCCGCGAGCTCGGCATGCAGCGCTCGAACATCTACAAGAAGATCGAGAAGTTCGGCCTGAAGAGACCCTCCTCGGCCGGGGACGAACGGCTCTCCGAGTGAGGTCTTCGGGACACACCGGCAAGGGGCGCGCCCGAGGCAGGGGAACGCCCCGATCCCTGGGGTTCCAAGGGAACCGATTGTAGCGAAAAGAGTTGTAGATACAGACGAGAGGCCGTCGATCCGGAACATCCGGCCTTGGCCGTGGCACGTCCCTTGCGTTCCGATACGGTTGTTTCGATACGGGAGGTCGATGATGAGACGACAATGGAAACGCGCCTCGCGGGTGCTCATGATCGGGATCGCGGCCGCCGGGCTTCTCGCTGGTTGCGACGACGACTGTCCGACCGCCGTCTGCTACAAAGGTCTGCCTCCGGTGCCGGCCGGGGTATACACGGTGACCGGCGACGGCTCCGTGCAGATCTATTGGAGCCCGATCCGAGGGGCGGGCGTGCAGCGCTACGGGATCTATCGGAGCCGGACCCCCGAGGGTTCCTATCAATGGATCGCCGATGTCGTCCCTTCTGATCGCCCCTACTACATCGACGTTGGCCTCGCGAACGGGACGACCTACTACTATGCGGTCGACGCGAAGTACGACTACGGGGAGAGCGCGCTTTCGTTCGAGACGGTCGCGGACACGCCCCGCCCCGCCGGCAGCGGGCTCGCGCTCCACTCG
>JAGUYC010000082.1 GCA_020061515.1 Gemmatimonadota bacterium | reverse complement strand
TCTCGAGAGCCTGGGCCTCGAGGTCTTCCCCGGCGATTGCCGCGCCGAGGCGGGGGAGGCGGTCCCGGTCGAGGCGCGCTTCGCCGGCTACCGAGGGGCCGGCGCGTTCCTTCTCGTTCAAACGAATGAAGACGAAACGAAAACGTTCCCGATGGCGGAAGCTTCTTGCCGCGAGGGGCGGGCGTTCGATGCGGAGATCCCGCCCCTTCAGGAAGACGCGCGCTACCGGATCCGCTTCGAGGGGGGCGAGAGCCCGTGGTACACGGTCTCGGTGCGCCGCCCGCCCGTCCTCGCGGAGATCGCGTACACGCTCCGTTTCCCATCCTATACGGGTCTCCCGGAAGAGACCGTCCGCGAAAACCACGGGAACGTGAGCGCCCTCTACGGCACGGAGGTGCGGCTCGAGATCGCGGCGAACAAGCCGCTTCGGGAAGGGCGTCTCGAAAGGGAAGGGGAGCCTCCGATCGAGCTTCGCGCGGAGGGCACGTCGCTTGCCGGATCGTTCACGGTCGAAGGGCGCTTCGCGTATCGCGTGCGGGCCGCGGACGAGGAGGGAGCGGAGAACGCCGATCCGGTCCTCTATCAAGTGGTCCCCGTCGAGGACGAGAAGCCCTTCGTGCGCATCGATCGTCCCGCGGAGGACGCTCTGCTCGGCGAGGGGATGACGATCGACCTCGGGTTCTCGGCGCTCGATGATTTCGGCGTGACGAGCGTGCTTCTCGTCTACCGAAAGGGCGAGGACGACGAGCGGAGGATCGGTCTCTTCGAGACGAGCCGGCGCGTGAGGGAGATCCAGCGGGAGCGCGCGTGGGATCTTTCCGATCTCAATCTTTTTCCGCAGGACGTCGTCGTTTACTACCTGGAAGCCTGGGACAACGACACGGTCCGCGGGCCGAAGCGCGGAGTGAGCGAGATCCGCCGGATCCGCATGCCCTCGCTCGCGGAGATCTTCGCCGAGGCGACGGGGGATCGCGCCTCGGAGATCGAAGAGCTGGAGGAGATCTACGAGGAGAGCCGGGACCTCGAGAAGACCATCGACGATCTCGCGCGGGAGATCCGAAAGAGCGAGGAGGTCTCCTGGGAGGAGAAGAAGAAGATCGAGGGGATTCTCGAGAGGCAGAAGAACATCGAGCAATCGCTCCGCGAGGTGTCGGAGGGGATGGAGAAGGCGGTCGAGACCCTCGAGGAGAACCGTCTGATCACTCCGGAGACGCTCGCGCGGATGGCGGAGCTTGCTCAGCTTCTGAACGAGGTCGCGACCGACGAGATGCGCCGGGCGATGCAGGAGCTTCAGCAGGCGATGCAGGAGCTGGATCCCGAGGAGATCCGGAAGGCGGCGGAGAACCTGAACCTCACGCAGCAGGATCTCATCGAGCGGCTCGATCAAGCGATCGAGATGCTGAAGAGGCTGAGGGACCTCCAGGACGCGGACGCGATCGCCGCCTCGCTCCAGCGGCTCGCGGAGAAGCAGAGGGAGCTCCGGGAGCGATCCGAGGGCTCCGATTCGAGCGAGCTCGCGGACCGGGCCGCGGAGGAGGAGGCGCTTCGGGAAGAGCTCGAGCGGATGGCGCGCGAGATGGAGGAGGCGGCGCGCCGCGCGGGGGAGACCTCGCCCGATCTTTCGCGCGCGCTTCAGGAGAGCCGATCGTCTCTCGAGAAGAAACAAACCTCGTCCAAGATGAGCCGCGCCGCGGAGAGCCTGCGTGCGGGACAGAAAGAGGAAGGGACGGAGAGCCAGCAAGACGCCGAGAACGATCTCTTCGACCTCGCGTTCCGGCTTTCCGAGCAGGTGGCCTCGATGTGCAGCGCCTCGAGGCAGAGAGCGCAGGCCGCGTTCGGCGAGAGCATCCTCGATCTTCTCTATCTTTCGGAACGGCAGGAGGAGATCATCCTCTCCGCGGAGGGGATGAGACGGGGAGCCTCGATCGAATCGCGCCGTTCGCTCGCGGAGAAGGAGCTCGAGATCGCCGCCGCGCTCGGGCGGACGATGGAGAAGATCCGCGAGATCGGCTGGGAGGTCCCCGAGCTCTCCGCGTTCGTCCTCGACATGCTCCGGCGCGGACGCTTGAAAGCGGAAGAAGCCGCGAGGCGTCTCGAGGAGGGACAGTCCGATCTCGCGCGGGCGCGCTCCGGCGAGGCGATGAGCACGATCAACCGCGCGGTCGTCGAGCTCCTCCGTTCGATGGAGAACCAGAGCGCGTCGTGCAGCAGCCCGAGCGGCCAGAACCAGGGCTTGCAGCAGATGCAGCAGATGACGGAGGAGCAGCGCGGGCTGAATCGGGAGACCTCTCAGCTTCCGCTCCCCTCGTCGAACCCCGCTTCGCTTCCGATGGAGGCGCGCGCCGAGATGACGAGGCTCGCCGCCGAGCAGAACCGGATCCGCAAGGGTCTCGAGGAGCTGCAGGGGGAGGTGGAGGAGGGCGGGGAGGTGCTCGGGAAGCTCGATTCGATTCTCGAGGAGATGAGAAAGGTGGAGCGCGATCTCGAGAAGGCGGACCTCTCGCCGGAGACGAGAGAGCGGCAGGAGAAGATCCTCTCGCGCATGCTCGATGCCCAGCGGTCGCTCCGGGATCGCGGCTATCGACGGGAGCGGCGAAGCCGAACGGGCGGGGAGATGGAGGCGGTCTCTCCCGAGTCGATTCCGCGCACGCTCTCGGAGGTCCGCGAGCGGATGCGCGAGGACCCGCTCCGCACGCGGGATCTCGCGGTTCCTCCGGAGTACGAAGAGCTGATCCGCTCGTATTTCCGTTCGCTGACCGAGGAGAAGTAGCGCGCGATGGGCTTTCTCGTGGGCGGCGCCGTTCTGGCGATCTACCTTCTCACGCTCTGCCCCGTCGTGTACGTGGGGGATTCGGGAGAGCTGGCGGCCGCATCGGCGACGCTCGGCGTCGCGCATCCCCCCGGTTACCCGCTCTACGTTCTCCTCGGCCGCCTCTTCGTCGTTCTTCTTCCGTTCGGTTCCGCCGCGCTTCGCGTGAACCTTCTCTCGGCGGTTTTCGGGGCGGCGGCGGCGGCGCTCTTCTTTCTCTTCGCGCGCGCGCATCTCCGCGGGCGGATGCCCGATGCGCCCGAGCTCCCGCGGACCGTCGCCGCGGTTGCTCTCGCCGCTCTCTTCGCCTTCTCGCGTTCGATCTGGATGGAGAGCGTGAAGGCGGAAGTTTATACGTTAAACCTTTTCTGGATCGCGCTTCTTCTCTTCCTCACGACCCGGAAGGCGCCCCTCGTTCTTTCGTTCTTTCTACTCGGGGTCGCGGCGGCGAACCACCAGACGGTGCTCTTCCTTCTCCCGGGAATGATCGTTCTTCTTCGCGCGCGCGGAGAGCGCGGGCTCCTCGCGTAC
>JAGUYC010000215.1 GCA_020061515.1 Gemmatimonadota bacterium | reverse complement strand
CCGCGCGGCCCCACCGGCGCCCGCGCACGGCCTCCGCGGAGACGCGGACCCCCTCGGCGGCGAAGAGGAGAAGAAACGGAACCGCGGGCAAACGATAGCGGGAGAAGACATAGAAGACGACGAGCGCGGCGAAGGGAGCCCCGACCCCGGCGTAGAGAAGAAGAAGCTCCCGAAAACGCCGGAGCGAAAAGACCATCCCGGCGAGCGCGAAGACCGCCGCCGCGCCGAAGGTGAGCGGGAAGAGGCGGAGGGAGAGGAAGCGGTCGCGCATGTAGTAGAAGTTCTCGTTGTCGGGAAGCTCAAGCGCGTTCCAGAAGAGCAAGGCCTTCCTTCCGAGGAGCGCGGCGGCGTCCCCTGGGTGCGCGCGCATCCATCGCAAGCCCTCGCCGTACCAGAAACGGGAGACTTCGGACGGGGCGGCCGCTCTCCCGAGGCGGCGCTCCGCCTCGATTCGGAAGTCCTCCTCCTCGTGGCGCGGGTCCGGACGGACGAAGGGGAGGCTCGTGTACGTTCCCTCGGCGCGCTCGTTGTTTCCGATATAAAAGTTCTGGCCCCCCTGCGACGTGGCAAGAACCCATTCCCCGGAGACCGCGCGGTTGCGGATCGCGACCGGAGCGAGGGCGCACGCTCCTCCCGCGAGAACGAGAAGAGCCCGGCGGAGGTTGCCGCTTCCGGGCCTCGTCCCCCATGCCGCTCCGAGTGCCCCCGCAGGAAGAAGGAGGAGCGCGTTCTCCTGAGCGAGCGCCGCGAGGCCGACGAGGAAGCCCCCCGCGAGGGCTCCTCTTCCGTTCTTTCGCGCGGCCAGCATGAAGAAGCCGGCGAGAAGGAGGAAGACGCCGAGGCTGGTCTTCATGATCTGCGCCTCGAAGAACGGGAAGGGCGCGTAGAGCGCGGCCGCCGCTCCGGCAAGCCATCCGGTCGGGAGACCGAAGAACACGAACCCGATCCGAGCGATGAGCACGACGGACGCGCCGCCGAGAAGGACCTGAACGACGCGTACCGCGTCGAGGTCGCGCCCGGCGACCGCGTACACGCCCGCGAGACAATAGGCGTAGAGGGGCGCCTGATAGAACGGCCGCCCGGGATCCGGGCTCCTTCCCTCGAGAATCGCGGCCGCTTTTCGATCGTACGCTTCCGGATCGAGGAGAAGGCGTTCGGAGAACTCGTAATCCTTGAGGTCGAAAAGATAGAAGAGGCGGAGCACGACCGCGAGGAGGAAGAGAGCGGCAAGCAGGAAACGTGGATGAGTGTTCCGCACGGCGGGACCGGTTCGTCCTTCCCGGGGCTCTCGCTCTTCCGGCCGATCGGCTCTTCGCGCGGTCAGGCTATCACGGCGATCCGCCGATCGGCAAGGAGCCTCCGGAAGAGCGTCCGCATCTCACCCGCGAGGTAGAGTGAGCCCGCGATAAGAAGCGGACGGCCCTCTTGCCGGGCGAGCGCGGTCCGGAGAGCATCCTCCGCGCGCGGAACGACGAGGCAAGGGATCGTCTCGCTCTCCTTTCGGAGAACCGAGAGGAGCTCGGCGGCGGGACGGCGTCTCGGGTGAGCGGACTCGGTGAGGATCACCTCCGAAACCGCCGGAAGAAGGCGACGGAACATGACCGCGTGCTCCTTCCCCTTGGAGGAGCCGAAGAGGAGCAGACACCTTCGCCCGGGGAAGAGGTCGCGGACAAGGCGCGCGAGCACCTCGGCGGAGTGCCCGTTGTGCGCTCCGTCGAGAAGAACCGGCGGATCCTCCGCGCGAAGGAGCTCCCCCCGTCCCGCCCAACGGGCGCCGGCGAGTGCCCGCCGGACCGATCCCTCGTCGACGATGGGGAGGACGAGCGAGAGCGCTTGAATCGCGGCGGCCGCATTGAGCGCCTGGTGTTCGCCGAGAAGACCGAGGCGGACCGCGCGCCAAACATCGCTTCCCGCCGCGTAGTCGAAACGCGTTCCCCCCTCGCCGACCGAGACGTTGCGCGAGCGGAAATCGACCCCGTAGAGGCGGACGCGCGAGCCGATCGCACGCGCCCTCTCTGCAAGGAAACGCGCGACGCGCGGCGGCTGCCTCCCGATCACGGCGGCGCCGTTCGCGCGCAGGATCCCCGCCTTCTCGCCCGCGATGGCGAGAACGTTCCTTCCGAGGGCGCGCATGTGGTCCCGGCTCATCGGGGTGAGGATCGACACCTCCGGCTCCGCGGTGTTCGTCGCGTCGAGGCGCCCTCCCAGCCCGACCTCGAGCACGGCGCAATCGACGTTCTCTTCGGCGAAGTAGAGGAAGGCGGCGGCGGTGATCGCCTCGAAGTACGTTCGCGACCGGCCGACCTCTTGAAAGAAGGGGAGCGTCTCCCGCAGCCTCTCGATCCTCTCGGCGAAGGCGATCCTCGGAATCGGGATCTCGTTCAGGCGGATCCGTTCACGGACGTCGGAAAGGTGCGGCGAGACATAGAGCCCGACCTTGAGCCCGTGGGCGCGGAGAAGACGGGCCAGAAGATACGAAGTGGACCCCTTCCCCTTCGTCCCCGCGACGAGGATCGTGCGAAAGCGAAGCTGGGGATCGCCGAGATCGGAGAGGCACTCGCGGAAGAGATCGAGACGGATCGATTCGGACGTGAAGGAAAGTCCCGCCTCCCTTTCCCAATTCACCAGGCGATCGAGGAAAGCGAGCGCCCGGCGGTAGCGTGTCCCGGAGGCGCTCACCAGGTCTTCCCTTCCACCTCGAAAACCTCGGTCCCCTCCGGCGGCTCGAAGCGGAAGACCGTCGGTTCGATCCGCGGGTTACGCACGTGGCGGGAGAAGGTGAACCACGAGTGATCGCCGGAGACCTCGTAGAAGTCGGTGCGCACGGGGAGCGCGTCCTCACGGCGGACGACCACGCGGATCTCCCGGACCTCGTCGGCGAGCGCCGTCCCTTCCTTCGGCCGGAGCACGAGAACGTCGGTCGGCGCCCCCGAGGAGTCCGCGTCGGCGGTCCCGGTCACGACGAAGTTCCGATCGAGACCGGCGAGCGTCCCTCGAATCGCGAGGAAGAGCCCGGGGAGCGTCGACTCTGGATCGATGTCGTAGCGGTGCGCCTGCCTCAGCGAAGGATAATAGAGCCAAACATGGCCCTCGCCGATCACGACACGATTCGAGTCCGGGTCCGCGTACTGGAGTAGGAGCCGATCGGGGGCGAGATAGAACAGCTCGCCGGAAGAGAGAATCCGCTCGTCGAAGAGAGGGACCTCCCTCCCGTGGATGAACGAGGCTCGAAGGTCGGCGAGGTTCGCGTTCATCTCCCGGAGACGCGCGAGGATCTCCTCCGCCGCGCCGAACGCGGGAGCATGCATGAGAACAAGAAGACCTGCTGCGAGGATCGATCGCGCGGCCGCGCTTCTTCGAAGCGACACGAAGAGACCTCCCGGATTCGGAATCCTCAAAGGAAGGGGGATGAAATCGATGGAGCTCGCGAGGCTAGCGCTTCTTCCTCGCTACCTCCCGTTCGATCTCGACAAGAGCCTCCTCCGCGAAGAAGCGGACCAGCTCGTCCGGGTCGCTCTTCACGCGTTCGAGCGCGGGCCGCGCCCGCGGATCCCCGATGAGGCCGAGCGAGTAGGCGGCGGACTGGCGGATCGATGCGTTCGCGTCCGCGAGGGAGGCGACGAGGGGATCCACCGCCTCCGGGCGCTGCAGGCGGCCGAGCGCCTCCGCGGCCGCGGTTCGAACGGGGATCTCGGGATCGGACCGGAAGAGCGCAAGAAGCGGATCCGTCACGCGGGGAACATCGAAGAAGCCGAGGGTGAACGCGAGATAGCGCCGCACATCGGGCGATTCGTCGGCCAGCCCGGCGAGCAGAGGATCGACGGACGCCTCGCCGAGCACCCGGAGCTTGATGAACATCCGGTTGCGCATCGGGTCGTTCTTCTCGCGGATCGAAGCGACCATCGTTTGCAGGTAGCGGTTCGCTTCCTCCTTCGGCGTCTCGGCGAACGCCGGCGCCGCGAGAAGAAGAGCAAGAAGAGCGAACACGAGACGTCTCATGGCACCTCGACTCCCGGGCGCGGGAAGAGGCTTCCCTTGGGAAACCGCGCCCCGTGCTAGCCGTGCGGCATCAGCCGCTTCATCTTCTTCTCGTCTCCGATGGCGAGAAGGGCGGACTTGCGCAGGCGGCGCTTCCTCTTCGGAGGCTTCCCCGACAGAAGATGCCGGGCGTACGCGCGGCTGCGGCGCAGCTTTCCGGTCGCGGTCTTGCGGAAGCGCTTGGCAGCGCTCCGATTGGTCTTCATCTTCGGCATGTTCGTCTTCCTATCTGTGAGGTCTCTCGCGAAGCATCGCGCAACACGTGGACGCCTCGCTTTCCGTCTGATGCGTCATGCCGCAAACCGCGCAACGGTGTGTTCCACCGATGCGCCCTTCCTTCTGAGCCTTCTGAAGCAGGATGTCAAACGTGCTGTTGGGGCTCGCTTTGATGAGAACAGACGAACTCTCGCGATTCCTTCGCACCGCAAGTTCCTCCTCGTCGTCAAGAGCGGTCTTGCCAGCTTGTTTGATCGAACCGTGCGATTGGTTCTTGCGGCCTCCGCGTCCTCCTCTCGCTCTAGCGGCCCGTCTTCAGGGCCTCCGTGCGGCGCCTCTTCTCCGCCTTGAGTGCCTTCTTGCGCCGCCGTTCGCTCGGCTTCAGAAAGCGAGCCTTCTTTCGCATGTCCTGGACGATCCCATCCTTCTCGCATTTCTTCTTGAAACGCCGGATCGCCTTGTCGATTGGCTCGCCGTCCTTGACCTTCACCCGAGACATTCTGGCATCACAACCTTTCGTCGATGATCGGCAGACAGGCTGCCGGAAACAGACCAAGGGGAGGCAACTGCGGCTCAAGGCCCACGCACTACCCGAGGTTATCGGCAAGGGTATCATGGACTTCCGGTCTGTCAAGCAAAAAGGCGGGGGCGCGGACGGAGGACCGCCGCGCCCCCGCTCCGCGGATCGAGCCGACCGGG
>JAGUYC010000189.1 GCA_020061515.1 Gemmatimonadota bacterium | reverse complement strand
GCCTCGATCTCTCCGAAGTCGAGCGGCGCGGCGTGGGGGGGGACATGATCCGCCCGTGGAGCGATCCCCTCGTCGACTACTACCTGATCGTTTTGGACGACCTCTTCCGCCTCGTTCCGACCGAGATCTCGGACGGGGCGGAGTCGTTCTGGAACGACATTCAGGACTTTGGGTACACGGACCACATGGACGAGATCAACTTCGCCCCGCTCGACGGATGGAGCCTCGATCCGTACGGTGTGGAGATGATCCTCGGACACACGTACATCTTGTGGACCTGGGACGACCACTTCGCCAAGATCCGCGTGAGCGCGGTCGGGGCCGAATCCGTCGTTCTCGAGTGGGCGTACCAGCTGAGCGCGGACGATTGGGAGAGGCGCCAGCTCGCCCCCCGCTTCGCCGGGGCGGTGAAAGCACCGTAGAGCCGGCTCGGGATTCCGGTCCTCGAAAAGCCCGAAAAAAAGTGGAACCTGTCCCGCGAACCGGGTGTAGAGAGAGACGAAACCTCGGAACGAACCTGGGAGAGGGACTCCTCTCCGATCGGAGGTCGGGACACCAAGCGACGGACACGGGAAAACTCAGGGTAACCGGTTGCTCTGCCCTCCTGCAGAGAATGAGCGAGCCCGGGCTTTGGGCTCGCTAAGGGTGCCGGCGGCTAGGGAGCTGAAAAGGGGCAGCTCCTGAACCCGCCCGGCACCCGTTTCTGTTCGGAAGGTATCCGATACCGAGTCAATACCGAATCAATCCCCCGCCGCGAGGTCGTCCCAGTAGGCTTGCTGGAGGATCTCATTCTCCTCGGATTCGTGGCGGCGGAGGGTGAAGACGATCATCTTCGTGCGGAGCGTGAGCTCCCGGATTTGCGCGCGGACCGGAACGGTGGTCGCCGTCGCCTCCTCAAGAATCCCGCGAAGATCGCCGAGAATCCTCTGGTGCTCTTCGAAGAGCCGGTCGAGGGAGGGGGCGAAGCGCGGGAACTCGTCCGGGACCTCCTTGTAGAGCGGGCTCGCCTCCTCCCCCTCGAAATGCGGTCCCAGAATTCGAAGGAGCGGGTCGAGCTGCTCCCGAAGGCACTCGCTCCACGTCCGCGCGCAATCGGCCGGCTCGTCGAGCCACTGCTCGAGGTCGCACATCATCCGCGAGATCCGGCGGTGCTCCTCGAACGCCGCTTCCGCTTCGACGCGGAGGTTCTTTCGGGTCGGTTTCTTCTCCGTCACGGTCGCACCCCCTTTCGCGCACGCCTCGGTCTCAGCCGATCTTGACCGACGGCGAGCGGGCTTGCGTTTCGGCGGCGGCCGGCGTCTCCTTCCGCACGCTGTTGGAGCCGCACCGGGGGCACGACCGCTCCTTGACTTCCTTCGGATCATACTGCACGGGAAAGCGATTCTGGCAACGCAAACAGTAGAACGTCGTCGATTCGGCCATCACGACTTCTCCAGGGCCGCTGCGGCGAGCGCTCCCGCCCCCTCGGCCGCCTTCGCTTTTCTTTTCTCGAGCTTCTCCCTCTTCTGGCGGAGGAACTCGGCCACCGCTTTCTTCGATTGCTCGACCTCTTCGGGCGTGATCTGCTTCAAGAGCTCGTCCATCTGCCGCATCACGCGCGCGAACTTCTGCCCCTCGGCGGCGCTGATCCAATCGAGCTGGAGGCGCTCCGGGCGCATGCCGAGCTTCTCCATCTGGATCCAGATCTTCTCGACGCGCTGCTGCGTCCATGTGACCGCGCTGATGTAGTGGCAGTCCGAGAAATGGCATCCGGAGACGAGCACGAGCGGCGCCCCTTTCTCGAACGCATGCCAAACGAAGTCCTCGTCCACGCGGCCCGAGCACATCGTGCGGATGAGGCGGACCGACGGCGGATACTGAAGGCGGCTCGTTCCGCACGTGTCGCCGCCGGCGTACGAACACCAGTTGCACGCGAACGCGACGACCTTCTCCATCGGCTTCTCTTCCAGGATCGCGTCGACCTGGCCGAGGAGCTGGAGATCCGTGAAGTGCCGCATCGTGATCGTGTCGTTCGGGCATTCGGCGGCGCAGGTGCCGCACCCGGCGCACGCCGCTTGGATGACGACCGGGTAGAGCCCGCGCTTCTTGTCCGACTCGGTGATCGCGTGGTACGGACAGACGCGCGCGCATCGCCCGCAGAAGTTGCATCCCTCGCGCTCGATCTCGGCGGTGATCGCCTCGATCTTCACGCGCCCCGCCGCAAGAAGCGCTCCGGCGCGCGCCGCCGCCGCGGAGGCTTGCGTCACGGAATCCTTGACGTCCTTCGGAGCCTCGACGCATCCGGCGAAGTAGACGCCGCGCGTCGGCGCGTCGACCGGCTTCAGCTTCGGATGCGCCTCGAGCAAGAACCCGTCCGACGTCGAGGAGAGCGCGAGAAGCTCCTTCACCTTGTTCCCGCCGTTCTTCTTCGGCACGAGCCCGACGGAAAGAACGAGCAGGTCGACCTCGTAGCGCTCGAGATCGCCGGTCAGCGTGTTCTCCACCGTCACGCGCACGTCGCCGGTCTTCGGATCCTGCTTCACGTGGCCGGGAAGCCCGCGCACGTAGCGCACTCCCGCCTCGCGGCTTCTTCGATAAAGATCCTCGAACCCTTTTCCGAACGCGCGCATGTCCGTGTAGAAGACGTGCGAGACGGCGTCGGGATCGTGCTCCGAGATGAGGAGCGTGTCCTTCACCGTGTTCATGCAGCAAACGTTCGAGCAATAGGGGGCGGCGCGGGCAGGCGCGCGCGAACCGACGCACTGCACGAAGCCGATCCGCTTCGGCGTCTTCCGGTCCGACGGACGGATCAGATGTCCGCCGGTCGGGCCTCCCGCGCAGATCAGGCGCTCGAACTCCATCGATGTGATCACGTTCTCGAAGCGCGTGTAGCCGTACTCGTCCTGCGCGCGCGGGTCGTACACATCGAGTCCCGTGGCGACGACGATCGTTCCGATCTCGATGTCGAGGAAGCGGTCCTCCATGTCGAGGTCGATGCACTTCTTGTCGCACACCTCGACGCACTTGCCGCACGCGATCGGCCGGACGCCGAGACAGTCGCTCATGTTGAGCGCGTACGACGAGGGGACCGCCTGCGGGAAGGGGAGATAGATCGCCCGCCGCGAGGATAGGCCCTGCTGATACTCATCCGGGACGACGACCGGGCAAACCTTCGCGCACTCGCCGCAGGATGTGCACGCCTTCTCGTCGACGTAGCGCGCCTTGCGGCGGATCCGCGCGCGGAAGTTGCCGACGAACCCGCTGATCTCCTCGACTTCACTGTCCGTCAGAAGCTCGACCTTCGGATGCCGACCGGCATCCATCATCTTAGGGCCGAGAATTCATATGGAGCAGTCCATCGTCGGGTACGTCTTGTCGAGGGCGGCCATGATCCCGCCGATCGTCGGCTCCTTTTCCACGAGATAGACCTTGTGGCCGAGATCGCCGAGATCGAGCGCCGCTTGGATTCCCGCAACGCCGCCCCCGATCACGAGCGCCGCTCCGGTGACCGGAAAGATCGCCTCGTCCTGCGGCTGCAGGCACGTTGCGCGCGCGACCGAGCTCCGCACGAGATCCTTCGCCTTCTCCGTCGCGCCGGCGCGGTCCGCCTGGTGCACCCAGGAGCAGTGCTCGCGGATGTTCGCCATCTCCATGAGATAGGGGTTGAGCCCCCCCTCGGCGACGCACTTGCGGAAGGTCGGCTCGTGGATCTTCGGCGTGCAGGAGGCGATCACGACGCGGTCGAGATTGTGCTCGGCGATCGCTTTCTTGATCTCGTTCTGTCCGGGATCGGCGCAGGTGTAGCGGTTGCGGATCACCGCGACGACCCCCGGAAGGGTCGCGGCGTAGCGGGAGACCTCGGCGGTGTCCACCACGCCTGCGATGTTCAGTCCGCAATCGCAGACGAACACGCCGATCCTGGGAAGCTTCTGCACCATCATTCGCCTCCTTGGGCCGCCGCCGGGGCGGCCGCCTTCTCCAGGGCCTCGGCGACGAGGACGGCGAGGTCCTCGGTCCGCATCTTCTTCGTCGGCGCGCGGCCGTCCAGGCGGGCGCGGCGCGCGTCCTCCTCCT
>JAGUYC010000045.1 GCA_020061515.1 Gemmatimonadota bacterium | reverse complement strand
GTGAACAAACGCCTTCGATCCGAGATGAGCGCCGCGTCGTGACCGCGCGCGGTCCTCTTCGCATCGTGCGGCGCGGCGAGGGCGCACCGCTCGTTCTCGTGCACGGCTTCGCGGGGAGCGGCGAGAGCTGGACGGACATCGTCCGGCGGATCCCCCCGGGCCGCACGATCGCGACCTTCGTTCTCCCGGGCCACGATCCGTCGTTTCCGGCGCCGCGAGGCGCCCGCTTCGAGGAGATGCTCGACGCAATCGCTTCGACTCTCAAGGATTCGGTCGAAACGCCGTGCGAGGCGGCCGGGTACTCGATGGGCGGGCGCGTCGTTCTCGGTCTTCTCGTGCGCCGCCGGGAGCTTGTCTCCTCCGCGATGTTGATCGGCGCGAACCCCGGGATCGAATCGGATGAGGAACGCACGGAGCGCGCCGAGTGGGATGAGTCGTGGGCGCGTCTTCTCGAGGAACGCGGGATCGAGGAGTTCGCGTCGAGTTGGGAGGCGCTTCCGATCTTCGCCTCGCAGCGCGCGCTCACCGAGGAAGCGAAGCGCCGGCAGCGGGCGATCCGCCTCGCGCACGATCCGGGGGCGCTCGCGTCCGCTCTTCGTTCCCTGGGACTTTCCTCGATGCCGAGCTACTGGCCCGAGCTTCCCCGTATCGCGGCGCCGGTCCGCCTCGTCGCCGGCGAACGAGACAGGAAGTTCCTCGCGATCGCGCGGCGCATGGAACAAGCGATCCCGCGCGCGGAAGCGATCGTCGTCCCTTCGGCGGGGCACAACGTTCTCCTCGAAACCCCTGCCTTCCTCGCCGGTCTTCTCAGCGCCTGACGCCCGACTTGCGGCGTCCGTCACGCAAGTCCGGCGTGGGTCCGAGCGCGTGTCATCGAAACGGCCGAGCACATGAGTCCGGCGTGGAGGACACCCGCAAGAGGGGCGGTCTTCGCTCTCACCGACCGGGGGCCCGCCCTCTATTGTGTTAGCCGGTCATCTTCTTGAGCATGTGGTCCATGACCAGACCGTGTTCGTGCTGGGGGCTGAACAGAATGACCTCGGCATTCTTGCCGACCTTCACAGTATGTCCGGCGGGCCAGTAGAACAAATCCCCTCCCTTGACGGTCTCTTGTGCGCCGTCCGCAAAGGTGACGATCACTTCGCCCTCCAGGAGATAGCCCCAGTGTGGGGATTGGCAAAGGTCGCCCTTCAGCCCCTTGAGCAACGGAGCGATGTCCGTTCCCGCAGCGAGAGAGAAGTACTCGCCGCTGATTCTGCCGTATCCGGTCGCGTCTCCAAAATCGGTCTGTTGACGGGCCCTGGCGCCCGGCGCGTCAATCTTAACCGGCACGTCGTTCTTCGCGATTTTCACTTTAGGTCCTTCCTTTCAATTCAATGGCTCGATCGTGACTTGTCAGAAACATCACGCTCACGGGAGAGGATGCCTTTCGGGGGGAAGAGAGAGAATGGACGCTTTCGCGCTCCATATCCGATCAAACCGGCCCCAGCCATGCGCGGTGAGGCCACAAGAACAATCTAATACGAAGTCGACGCGGAATCCCGTCTATTGTTCGGGGCCGGACGCAGCGGTGGATTCGGGGGACACCCGACCTGTTTCGCGGGGCACAGGATGAAACCGGCGGTATCCCGATCACGAGCGTGTTGAAATAGGCAGGGTGTTCCCCGAATTCCCTCTACAGCGGCTTCACCGGCACGCAAATGTCCATGGCGAAGATTCCATCCGACGGTTCCTTGAGGTAAACCTCGTAGGACGGCCCGTCGGCGGGTTGGAAGCCGCTTTCCGGCAGCCACGAACCGAAGATCCGTGCGTAGGCTCCTTTGATTCCCTCGCCCGGACCCTCGTAACGGGCGACGACGTGCTTCCCCCCGGCGAGCTCGGCGATCCCAACGTGTCTCTCGGGCCTCGTTTCCGGCCCTACTTCGACACAGGCGTCGTAGCGGCATTTCGCGGGATCCGTGATCTCCGGATCGTCGTGCCCGATCCCGATGAACACAGCTTGCGGCCCGAGAAGGCCGCGCGGGCCGGCCCACCGGCAGAGGGAATCCCAGGCCTCCTTCGCGCTCTGATCGTAAGGACCCATGCGGCGAACGTAAGCGACGCGCCGGCACGGAAGCTCCTTCACCTCGATCTTCATCTCGTTCCTCCTTCGATGCGGGCGGCGGCCCCCCCGCCGACCGGTCCGCGAAGGATGAACGATAACCGACCGAGGTTCTTTCCCGTCCTTGCGTTCCCCTTGACCGGGCTTGCTCATCGTTTGTCGGTTCTTGCTCTCGGCGCGCCATGCGCCCGCGCTCATTCCGAAGCGCGCACGAAACGCGCGGGCGAAAGATGCCGAGGAGGTGAACCCGCAATCGAGAGCCACCTGCGTGATCGATGCCGCCGGATTCTGGAGGAGTGCGCTCGCCGCCCGTTCGATGCGGAGGCGCTTGATGTAGACGGCGAGCGACTCTCCCGCGAGCGCCGAGAAGACGCGGTGGAAATGAAAGGGCGAAAAAGCGGCGATGCGCGCAAGATCTTCGAGAGCGAGAGGTTCCGACAGATGCGCGTGGATGTGGTCGACGACGCGGTTCACGCGCCCCTCGTATTCGGCCCGAAGCGCATCCCTGCGGGCTTGGTCGAGAGGGTGGATGCCGCCGCCGGACTTCATGCGGAGAAGCGTAGGCTGCACGGCCGCTCAGGTCAACCGGCGGCGTTCCGCGGGGAACGAGAAGCAGCCGCCCATCCCCTTGCCGGCCTCCCCCGGAAGAAGAGAGCCGCATGATATCTGGACATGTGATACAATGATTCCAGCAAAGTCACCTGCGCCGCGCCTGGTTCGCCGACTGCCGTTCCGCAATCCGCTCGGGGAGGTACCCGCCATGCGCGCCTATGCTCTTCTTCTCGCCCTGACCCTCGCGAGCACTTCCGCTTCGGGCCGGACCTGGCGCATCCTGCCGGACGGTTCCGGCGATGCCCCGACCATCCAAGCCGGCGTCGACTCGGCCGCTTCCGGCGACACGGTGCTCGTCGCGGAAGGTCTCTACGCGGGTTCTGGAAACAAGGACATCGAGATCTTCGGGTTGGAGATCCTCGTTTGTTCGGAAGAAGGCCCATCCGCCACCATCATCGATTGCGAGGGGGAGGGCCGCGGGTTCGACGTGTGTTTGGATTCGGCGAAGGCCGCAACGGTACGCGGTTTCACAATTCGAGGCGGGAACGCCGTGATCGGGGGCGGGGTCTTGCTGAGGGGAGATTCCGTCGGCTTTCCGATGCTCGCAGACTGCCGAGTCGTCGACAACCGGGCAACCTACAGCGGGGGAGGAATCGGAATCACCGGCCGGGTGATCGCTCGCGTGACGAGATGCGTCGTTCAGGCGAACGAGGCGCCGGAGGGGGGCGGTCTCGCGATCGGAGGGAACTTCACCAAGGCGTACGTCGAGTCGACGGTTGTGACGGGGAATGCGGCGACGGGCGCGTGGGGCGCCGGAGGAGGAATCAGCACCGGTTCCATCGGATGGGTCGAAGTTCGGTCCAGCACGATCTCCGGCAATCGGTCGGCTCGGTACGGGGGCGGTCTTGGGCTTCGGTGGGAAGAAAGCGGCACTATCTATTTGGCCGGCTCGATCGTCTGGGATAACTGTGCGCCGGAAGGGGAGGAGATCTATTTTGAGACGGGATTCTCGATGACCTGTTGTTGTGTGGACACGACGAACAGCACGTCGGGAGGACTCGATATCGCCGACTTCTGCGACGACTGTCTCTACACCAATCCGCTCTTCTGTGGAGCGGTCGGTTGTGAGAGCGCGCCGACCGCGGGAGGAACCTACTCCCTCGACGCGGCCTCGCCGTGCCTCCCGGAGAACAACCCGTGCGGCTTGCTGATCGGGGCTCTCGGCGAAGGGTGCGGCGGTGCGACGGCGGTTCCGTCGGAAGGGGAGCGGATCGTCGGTCGGTTGTTGTCGTTGGAAAACCGCCCGAACCCATTCAATCCCGCGACGGCGATCAAGTACGTGGTTCCGGTCCCCGGCCCCGTGACGCTTACGGTGCACGACATCACGGGGCGACGCGTGACGAGCTTGCTCGATGGCGCGTGCGGGCCCGGTGAATCCGTTGTCGTGTGGAACGGCAAGGATGCTCGTGGCGCGGATGCCCCCTCCGGCATCTACTTAGCTCGCCTACGGGCAGGGGAACACACAGCGACAAGACGAATAATCTTGCTCCGATAAGGCCGCCGGGTTTAGGAGTCGGTTTGATTGGTTTGGGGAGGCAGTCGCGTTGCGAACGGAAGGAACGCAGCTGCGCCCTCTGTGAGTCCTTCGGCCTTACTCTCCCGCGAGCTCTTCTCCGATCCGGATCGTCTCGCGCACGAGGAGGTCGAAGTCCTCGCGGCGGCTGCGGTGGTTCGTGTTCGCGACGCGAATCGCGTAGCGGCCGCGGATCCTCGTGCCGGAGGGAACCGCGACTCCCCGCTCCTGAAGCTCGACGACGATCCGCTCGTTGAGAAGATCGCGCGCGGCTTCGCCGGCGCCGGGCGGGGCGAAGCGGAAGCAGACCACATTGAGCATGACCGGCGCGAGGAGATCGAGCTCCGGCGCCGCCTCGACGAGCTTCGCGAGATACCGCGCTTGCTCGACGTTTTGCCGGACAAGACGCGCGTACTTGCGGACGCCGTGGTGCTTCATCGACATCCACGCCTTCAGCGCGCGGAAGGAGCGCGAGAGTTCGAAGCCATAGTCGGTGAACCACGGGAGGTCGCCCCCCGCGAGACCGCGCCCCCCCTCGCCGTGCGCGAGGTAGGGGGGACGGAGCGCGAACGTGCGAAGGTGCTCTTCCTCGTCGCGCACGAGAACCCCGCCGATGTCGTAGGGCATGTACATCCACTTGTGGAGATCGAACGCAAGCGAGTCCGCCTTTTCGATCCCGCGGACGAGATGTTTTAGGTCTGAATCGAGCGCCGCCCACATCCCGAACGCGCCGTCCACGTGGAACCAGAGATCCTCCTTGCGGGAGATCTCCGCGAGCGCGTCGAGGTCGTCGATCGCCCCCGTGTTCGTTGTCCCCGCCGCTCCGACGACGCAGAAGGGAAGATGTCCGTCCCGTCGATCCCGCCGGATCGCGTCCTCGAGCACGCCGCGGTCGATTCGAAAGTCGTCGCCGACCGGAAGAAGCCGGAGCGCGTCGCTTCCGAGCCCGAGGAGCTCCGCCGATTTCTGGACGGAGCTGTGGATCTCCTCCGAGGCGTAAAGAATCATTCGGCGCCGGCATGCCTGAAGTCCTTCCTTCCGCATGTCGCGGTCCGCTTTCGCGTTCCGAGCGACCGCGAGCCCGATCAGGTTCGCGGCGGAGCAGCCGGTCGTGAGAAGGCCGCTCGCGCTTCGAGGAAAGCCTGCGATTTCCTTCAACCAATCGATCACCTGGCGCTCGACGTAGATCGCGCTGTGAAAATCGCGGCCGCCGGTGTTCGGGTTCATCGACGCGGCGAGGAACTCAGCGAACGCGCCGAGCACGGTTCCCGTTCCATGCACCCATCCCCAGAAGCGCGGGTGAATGTTGCCGACCGGATAGGGGAGGACGAACGCGCGGAATTCCTCGTAGACCTCCTCGACGGGGGACGGATCGAGCGGGAGAGGCGCCTGAAAACGCGCTTCGACCTCGTCCGGAGCGTGACGCCACGGAGGCCGCTCGCGGACGGTTCGCGCGTAGTCGAGCATGTCGTCGAGCATCCGGCGGCCAAGCGCGCGCATCGACTCCCAATCCTCGGGGTCGAGGGTCTCCTCGGCTCGAATGTCGTCTTCTCGCGCCATGCGTCCGGCTCCTCGCCGCAATCGTAACAAGGACCCACCGCGCGCGCCACGCTCTTGAAGAACGCCTCGCGAGCTGTGGTAACCTACGGGCGAAACGCGAAGCCCATCCGGGTCCGCGCCGCCAAGGCCGGCTCCGGCCGGGGGAGAGGGAGAGAGATGAAACCTGCCTTCTGGGAGCCCGTTCCCGGTTTCGACTTCCAGGACATCCGCTACGAGAAGGCGGCGGAGGGGATCGCGAAGATCACGATCCGCCGTCCGGAAGTGCGGAACGCATTCCGCCCGCTCACGGTGAGCGAGATGAGCCGCGCGTTCGCGGACGCGCGCGACGATGAACGGGTCGGCGTGGTCATCCTCACCGGCGAGGGGACGGAGGCGTTCTCGTCCGGCGGCGACCAGAAGGTCCGAGGCGAGGGAGGCTACGTCGGCGCCGACGGCATCCCGCGCCTCAACGTGCTCGACCTTCAGCGCCAGATCCGCACGCTGCCGAAGCCGGTGATCGCGATGGTCGCCGGCTACGCGATCGGCGGAGGGCACGTGCTGCACCTCATGTGCGATCTCACGATCGCCGCCGAGAACGCGCGATTCGGCCAGACCGGCCCGCGCGTCGGGAGCTTCGACGGCGGATACGGCGCCGCGTACATGGCCCGCGTCGTCGGGCAGAAGAAGGCCCGCGAGATCTGGTTTCTCTGCCGGCAGTACGGCGCCCGCGAGGCGCTCGCGATGGGGCTCGTCAACGCGGTGGCCCCTCTCGAGAAACTTGAAGAAGAGACCATTCAATGGTGCAGGGAAATCCTGAGGAACAGCCCGACGGCGATCCGCTGCCTGAAGGCGGCTCTGAACGCCGACTGCGACGGCCAGGCCGGCCTTCAGGAGCTCGCGGGGAACGCGACCCTTCTCTTCTATCTCACCGAGGAGGGGAAGGAAGGGAGAAACGCGTTTGTCGAGAAACGCGATCCCGATTTCCGAAAGTTTCGGCGATTCCCATGAGCCGCTTGGCAGCAGCCGTCGCACCGGGGAGCGCGCGCGCGTGGCTTCTCGCCGCGCGG